>DAIOWC010000223.1:0-10020 GCA_036758685.1 Streptosporangiaceae bacterium
AGGTCGTGCTGGAACGCGAGGCGGCCGTCGGCCTCGACGAAGATCCCGGCGTCGAGGACTTCCCTGACCGGATCGACAAGCTCGGCAATCGACAGCCTGGCGATCGTCGCGACCTGGCTGAGCGTGAACTGGCGCGCGAGCGAGGCGGCCACGGTCACGACGCGTTCGCCCGCGGGCGTGATGCGCGACAGGCGTCGTCGCATGCCGTCCTCGAGCCGGTGCGGCACGCGGGTATCCGCCAGGCTCGCGCGGCCGTCAGCAACGGTGACCAGGTTCTCCTGGCGCAGGCCGGCCAGCAGATCAACGATGAGGAACGGATTGCCACGCACGTCGGCCAGCATTCGCAGGAGATCACCTCCCGCCGGTGCCCCCAGCACGTCCGCGGCCATCTCCGCGACTGCCGGGGCTTTCAGCGGCGCCAGGTCAATCGTGATGGCTCCGGCGGCGGTGAGCTCGGCCAGCGCCCGGCGGATCTGCGGTACGCCCTGGTTCGGGCGGACCGCGAGCAGCCACGCGACCGGCAGTGACGCCAGCCACTGGGTCAGCATGCGCAGGGCGAAGCCACATCCGGGATCAGCCCACTGGACGTCATCCAGGCATAGGAGCAACGGTTCCCGAAGCGCAGCTCGTTCCAGCGCTGAGTGCAGGTCCTGGAGAAGCCAGAAGGGCTCCTCTCGGGAACGGTCACGCGATCCGAGCGCAGTGCGATCGGCGAGCGGCTCCGCGCCGCCGAACAGCGCTTCCATCAGGATGGCCAGCTCGACGGGGCTGTGGCCGGGCTCCGCGGCCCCGAGGCCGGTTCGGAACGAGAGCGAGCGGGCGGTCGCCTGAGCGGCGGTGATCAGCCTCGTCTTCCCTAGTCCCGCGGCGCCCTCGATGATCGCGACGCCGCCGGCCCCGGCCCGCACGCGCTCCAGAAAGCCAGCGATCATCTGCAGCTGGTCGTCGCGCCCCCGCATCGGGGACGAGACCCGAGAACCGGAAGTCATCGTGAGCCCCCGCCCTGGTGCTCCGAGGAGTTGCGTACACCGCCGCACCTCGAAACATATTCGTTTCATGAGTCAATCCGCGAGCGCCGGCGCGAGCGCGCCTATGAGTGACATGTCCGGGATCGCGTTCGCTGAGTGGTTCGTACCTGGCCGAGACCCGTCCGCCAAACCGGGTATCAACACGTGACTAGCTGACCGACGGTCAGCCGGCGCGGCCCATACGAATAGCGGGTTCGTGCGATGTCCGGGCCCGCCCGGCCGCCCTAGCGTGAGTCCGTCGTGACCATCTCGCCCGAAGGAGCAGCCATGGCAGTCAAGCCAAGCATCGTGTTCGCGCACGGGATCTGGGCCGACGGCTCGTGCTTCAGCAAGGTGATACCCCCGCTTCAGGCGGAGGGCTACCAGGTAGTGGCCTCGCAGCACAGTCTCGACTCGCTCGATGGCGACATCGCGACGGTGACCCACGCGCTGGGACGCGTGACCAGCCCGATCCTGCTGGTCGGTCACTCCTACGGCGGCACCCTGATCACGGCCGCGGGAACCGACGACCGCGTCGCCGGACTCGTCTACATTGCCGCGCTCGCCCCCGACGAGAACGAGACCTCGCAGAGCCAGCAGGAGCCGTTCCCGGTCACGGACGTCTTCAGTTACATCGAGATCGCGGACGGGCGCATCTGGATGAAGCCCGAGGGCATCAAGGCATTCGCCGGTGACCTCTCGGAGGAAGAGCAGAAGCTGCTCTATGCCACGCACGTCCCGCCCGACGCGGGGCTGTTCCTCGAGAAGGCCGAGGGCACCGCCTGGCGCTCAAAGCCGAGCTGGTACATCGTCGCCAACCAGGACCGTACGGTCCAGCCCGACCTGGAGCGATTCGTCGCCAATCGGATGGGCGCCCACACCTACGACGTCGACAGCAGTCACGTCGCGATGCTGTCGCATCCGGACTTCGTCCTGGACGTCATCCGGACCGCCGCGAACTCCATCTGACCCGGCGAGGGGCATCCCATGGAATCCGAGCACGTGCTCGAGGTCACAGTGCGGCGCCACGTCATCGACAGCGAGCGGCCGTTCGCGACCGTCCTGCGAGGCATCTTTGACGGCATCAGCCAGCCAGACATCGAAAAGCTCTTCGGTCAGCTCGCAGCGAGCACTTCGTACGAGGACTTCAGTTCGCTCGTCCGCAAAGCCCAGGGCAGCGTCGGCCTCATGCGGTTCATGCAGCTGGATCTCGATCAGGCGCTGACGCTGGATCCTCAGGCACCCGACTGGAACGGGCGGCGCCTGGTCCGTCTGATTGCCGGCAACCCGGTCACGATGGGCACAATGACGCGCCGCGTTGCCGATGCTGGCTCGTACGCCCCGGTTACCATCCTCATCCAGGAACTGCCGGGCGGCGGTACGCGCGTCGCGTACGACACGGTCGCCAGCGAGATCGCTCCCTACCACGATGCGGCGGCGCAGGAGGTCGCCAGGCACCTCGACACCGAGGTGCTGGGCCTGCTCCGCCAGGCGGCCGGCGCACCGGAGCAGGCCGCCGCGACCCGCTAACCCTGCGCCACAAACCCCCTTCCCATCCCATGAAAGAGACCTGCCATGCCCATGATCGATGTATACGCCGCAGCAGGAACATTCCCCGACCATCATCAGCTCGCCGCCGACCTCGCCGCGGCCGTGATGGCGGTCGAGAAGGTGCCCGACATCCCGATGTTCCGGCAGAACACCGCGGCCTTCATTCACGAGCTCCCGGCCGACAGCCTGGCCAACGTCGACGGTGACAGCGGCTACGTCCGGGTCCAGGTGCTCACCAACGCCGGGGCGCTCGACCGCGACAAGCAGCTTGCCGTCGTCGAGCGGCTTACTCAGATCGTCTGCGACGCCGCCGGTGATGCCACCCGGGTAGACCGGACCTGGGTACTGCTCACGGAGGCGCCCGACGGCGGCTGGGGCCTCAGCGGTCACGCAAACACCAATGCGGAACTCGTCCAGGCCGCCCGCGCGCAAATCGCCCAGCTGCAAGCCCGGGCCCAGCAGTAACCCCAGCCGGATCGCGGCGCCCGGAAGGGCAGGATCGTCTTATGTCTTGATCTTTACCTTAGGCAGGTCCTACGGATACTTGCACCGGTTTACGGTCATGCCTGTGCGAAATACGGGGCATGTTTTTCGCCGCGTCCCGGGGTCTGCCGTTCGCATCCTGATTGGTGCGGCGCTGCTTGGCGGGTCGGTCACCGCTTACGGCTTCTTCATGAGCGCCCACCCCGGCTTGTGGAACCACAGCGACGAGTACATCTACTGGGCCGCCGGCCGCATGGTCCGGGCGAACCCCGCCGCCGTCTACCACGTCCTCTACGGCGGGCCGCGCGAGTACAAGCTGCCGTTCACCTACCCCCCGTTCGCTGCCTGGGCGTTCAGCGCCGTCGCCGGCGTCAGCTTCAACACCCTGCAGGTCGCGCTGGTCGCACTCAACATCTCGCTGCTGCCGGTGATCACGTTCCTGTCGATGCGGCTGGCCGGCCACCGCGCCGCCCGCAGCGTCGCCGCCGCCCTGGCGATCGCCGCGATCAGCGTGTGGCTCGAGCCCGTCTACTCGACTCTGTTCTTCGGGCAGATCAACCTCATCCTGCTGGCGCTGATCCTCGCCGATTTCGCCATCCCCGCCACCTGCCGGTGGAAAGGCTGCCTGATCGGCATCGCGGCCGGCATCAAGCTGACCCCGCTGATCTTCGTCCCCTACCTGGCTGCCACCCGGCGCCTCCGGGCCGCAGCGGTCAGTCTCCTTGCGTTCGCGGCCACGGTCGGCATCGGCTTCCTGACGCTGCCGGCCGGGTCCCGCGAGTACTGGACCAGCCGGGTTTTCGCGGGCCCCGGCGGCGCGCAGAATCTGGCCAACCAGTCCATCAACGGCGTCATCCAGCGTCTGGTCGACACCCCTTCCCTGGCCAGCACGACCTGGGCCGTCCTCGCCGTCCTGACCGCCGCCGCGGGCATCGGCCTGGCCGCCATTGCCTGCCGGCGCGGTCTCGAACTGGCCGGCATCGTCATCTGCGCGCTCACCGGACTCCTGGTCTCCCCCATCTCCTGGACCCATCACTGGGTCTGGGTCGTGCCGGGCCTCACCCTGCTCCTGGCCGGCACCAGGCCAGCCACCGCAGCCACCCCCGCCACCCCCGCCACCCCGGCGCTGGTTTGCACCCCGGATCCCGTCGCGCGCAAGCGGACGCTCGCGAGCGCGGGCATCCGCCTCGCCGCCGTCGCCGCGATCGTCGGACTCTTTACCAACTGGCCCCGTCATATCGCCGCCCTCGGCGGCGCCTGGACGCCCAGTGGCCTGCTCCGGCTCGTTCCTCACGGCAACAGCGTCGAGGACAACTGGCGCGGCACCCAGCTCATCATCGGCAACGCGTACGTCCTGTTCGGCTTCCTGACGCTCCTCGCCACCACCATCTACTTCTGCGTCACCCGGCGATCCGCGGCCGCGGCACCCAAACAGGAACGCGCGTACCGCGGGCCGGTCGGATCCGGAATCGCCAGCCCGAGCTGAGGCGACATACCCGGGGTTTCCGTTGGGGCAAAAACGGACAAGATTCGCGTATTAACGACGGAAACCCCGGGTATGTGGTCCCGGGACCCTGTCGGCTGCGCGCCCCGGTTCGACGTTTGCGTGGAGAGTACGAATAATTCGTACGCTCCATGCAAACGTCGCGACCCTGCCATGGCGAGAGCGGCCTACCATCGGTTTTCGTTTGCCCAAACCCGGTCAAGCCGGGCGCAGGCCGCACGGAGGGCCTCGCGGTGCGGCTGAGTGTCGGGATCGCCCCCCTGGGTAGAGCTTCTTAGTGCGCTCAGACATCAAGCCCGGCGGCATCTTTCCCGACTACTCACTCCCGGACCACACCAGTACGGTCCGCAAGCTGAGCGAGATTCAGGGCCGCGATCCGCTGATCCTCACGCTCGCGCGCGGCAACTACTGCCCGAAGGAGCACCAGCAGCACCTAGAGCTGGCGGCGTTCGAGTCCAAGGTGGAAGTGGCGTACACCCAGATCGCCACTATTGCCACCGACGACCACCACACCATCCAGGAATTCCGCGCCTCGGTCGGCGCCCACTGGCCGTTCCTCTCCGACCCGGAGCGGACCGTCCAGAAGGACCTCGACATTCAGGAGTACACCGACCCCGAGCACAATCCGATGATCCCGCACACGCTGGTGCTGAAGCCGGGGCTGGTCATCCACAGCGTCTACAACGGCTACTGGTTCTGGGGCCGCCCGTCGGTCTACGAGCTCTGGCAGGACCTGCGCGCAGCGACGAGGGAGATCCGGCCCGACTGGGACCTGAGCAAGCCCGGACTGCGCGAAGCCTGGGACGCAGGCGATTACTCGCACTTCCACGGCTGGGACCGGCACGCCCCCGGTTCGATGCCGACGTCGTATCACAAGTAGAGCCGAGGGAGGCGGGCGCGGTGCACACTCCGGTGTGCGACTTGCTCGGCATCGAGCAGCCGGTCGTCCTGGCGCCCATGGTCGACATTCCCGCCCTGGCCGCGGCGGTCTCGAACGCTGGCGGGCTCGGCATGATGACACTGACCTGGTCCGCTGACATCGGAGCCGTCGTCCGGGAGACGGCGGGGCTGACCGCACGGCCGTTCGGCGGCAACCTCGTGCTCACCTCGGATCATCACCGCGATCTTGACCAGGCGCTGGACGCCGGCTTGCGGATCGTCTCGTTTTTCCTGGGAGACCCCGGCGGCTACGTCAAGGCTGTGCACGACGCCGGGGGGATCGTCATGCACACGGTCGGCAGCGCCGAGGAGGCGCGGCGGGCAGTCGGCTCCGGCGTGGACGTGATCGTCGCCCAGGGCTGGGAGGCCGGCGGGCACGTGGGGAGCACGGTCGCGACCCTGCCGCTGGTGCCCGCCGTTGTCGACGCGGTGACGCCCGTGCCGGTGATCGCGGCGGGCGGGATCGGCGATGCGCGCGGAGTCGCCGCAGTGCTCGCCCTGGGAGCCCAGGCCGCGTGGGTGGGCACGCGGTTCCTGCTGGCCGAGGAGATGCCGATCCACGAGGACTACCGGCGCCGGCTGATAGCCGCGGCCGAGACCGACCCGCAGTGGTATCCCAACCTGTACGACGTCGGGTGGCCCGACTCTCCCCACCGCGCGCTCCGCAACTCAACGGCGAGGGCCTGGGAAGCCGCGGGCTGTCCCCCAGACGACCAGCGGCCGGGAATAGGCGACGTGATCGCCCACCTCGCCTCCGGCGAGGCAATCGTGCGCTACGAGGGAGCGCCGCCGATGGTCGGGACGACTGGTGACATCGAGGCGCTCTCGATGTGGGCCGGACAAAGCGTTGCCCTCGTGCGCGAGCCGCAGTCGGCGGCGGAGATCGTGACCGAGCTCACCTCGCGCCTGTAACCCGAGCCGAAGCGCAGGAGGCGGACCATGGAGTACCTCGTGACGATGACCACGCACGTTCCGGACGGGACATCGGAACAGGCCGTGGCCGACGTCCGCGAGCGCGAGGCCGCACACACCCGTGAGCTCGCGGCGCACGATCACATCCTCCGGCTGTGGCGGCCGCCCCTGGCGCCCGGCGAATGGCGCACCCTTGGGCTGTTCGCAGCCGCCGATCGCGCCGAGCTCGAGCAGGTCCTGGCCTCGATGCCGCTGCACGTCTGGCGCTCCGATGAAGTGACGGAGCTGGCGCACCACCCGAACGACCCGGCCGCGTCCGCTCAGAGCCGGCCGGCACCCGGGCGCCCGGAGTTCCTCACCACGTTCGTCACCGACATCCCGGACGGCACGCCCGCGCCGGCCGTCCGCGATGCCAGGGCCGGCGAGGCGAAGCGGACACGTGAGCTAGCCGACCAGGGCCGCCTGACCCGGCTCTGGCTGCTGCCCGCCTGGCCGGACGAATCGCACGCGCTCGGCCTGTGGCGGGGTCAGGACACCGCGGACGTGCGCGCAATGCTGGATTCCCTGCCCTTGGCACCCTGGCTGACCGAGGAGATTACGCCGCTGGTCCCGCATCCGAGCGACCCGGCGGCCGCCGGGAGCCGGCCGGCGGCGGCGTCGGCGGGGCCGTCATGACCGGCACCGGGCAGCGGGTGGCCATCATCACCGGTGCCGCGCAGGGCATCGGGGCCGGTCTGGCGGCCGGGTACCGCGCGCAGGGCTGGGCCGTGGTTGCCAACTCCCTGTCGATCAAGCCGTCCGACGACCCGGACATGCTGACCGTCCAGGGTGACGTCTCGCAGGCCGAAACGGCCGACCGCATCGTCACCGAAGCGCTGGAGCGCTTCGGGCGGATCGACACGCTGGTGAACAACGCGGGGGTCTTCATCGGCAAGCCGTTCACCGACTACACGACCGACGACTACCAGCTGGCCGTGAACGTCAATGTGACCGGCTTCTTCCTGATGACCCAGCGCGTCATCCCCGAGATGCTCAAGGGTGGTGGCGGGCACGTGGTCTGCATCTCCACCTCGATGGTGGACCACGCGCATTCAGACTCGCCGGCGCTGCTGGCCACGCTCACCAAGGGCGGCCTCGTGGCGGCCACGAAGTCGCTGGCGATCGAGTACGCCTCGCGCGGCATCCGGGCCAACGCCGTCTCGCTGGGCGTCATCCAGACGCCGCTGAACCCGCCGGAAGCTTTCAAGGAGCTGGCCAAGCTGCATCCCATGGGGCGCGTCGGCCAGGTCAGCGACGTCGTCGGCGGCATTCTCTACCTTGAGTCCGCCCAGTTCGTCACCGGCGAGATCCTGCACATTGACGGCGGCCAGAGCGCCGGTCTCTAGCCCGGCCTGCGCGCCGGTCAGCCGGGGAGGTCCTCCGGCCGCTTGTCGGCGAGCTTGCCCTGCAGCACTCCAGTGGCCTGGCCGACCTCGATCAGGTACCCGTCCGGATCGCGCATATAGCAGCGGATCTCCGCCTTGCGGTCAATCGGAGGCGTGACGAACTCCGCTCCCTTCGACTTCCACTCCTCGTAGCAGGCCTGGATGTCGGCGACCCGCAGGTTCAGGAAGATCGAGGTGGTGTCACCGGGCTCGTAGTCGACCACCGAGATGCCCGGCTTGTCGGGAGTGGGCGGACCGCCGGGATTCATAATGATCCAGAAATTGGACAGCTTGACGATGCACGGGTTCTCCGCCAGGACGACGGTCCCGCCCAGGACGCGCGAGTAGAAGTCACGTGACCGCGCAACCGACCGGACGGTGATGAACAGCGTGGCCAGGAAGCCCTCGTCGGGCGCGGGCAGGTTGGCAAAGTCGATGCCGGGCGCAGATTCTGACATGCATCTCCCATTCCCGCCTCGGGCCGGGCGTAGACGTGACCCATCCGGCGGCCTCGGTCTGCGTAGGCCGGCTGCGTGCGGGAACTTCCTAGGGGTTGAACACCCAGGGGTTGCCGCGTCGCCGCATGAGTACCGGAGATACGTCTGATGTCGCATTCGTCGGCAGATAGCAGGAATACCCCGGTGAGTCGCCGCGGCTACCGGATGACCGCGGCCGTGCTGCTCGTCATGATGCTGGGCGGGACGCTGCCGGTCCCGCTGTACGTGCTCTACGAGAAGCAGATGGGCTTCGGAGCGCTCGGCGTCACGGTGGTCTTCGCCGCCTATGTGCTCGGCACGCTGGCGGTGCTGGTGGCGCTGGGCGACCTGAGCGATCACATCGGCCGGAAGAAGGTGCTGGCCCTGGCCGCGCTCTGCGCGGCGATCAGCAGCGGGGTGTTCCTGGCCGCATCCGGCATCGGGGAGCTCATCGTGGCCCGGATCGTGAGCGGCATGGCGGCCGGATTCGCGACCGGGACCGCCACGGCGGCGCTGGCCGAGCTGCAGCCGAGGGGTGATCGCGAGGCTGCCGCCGTGGTCGCGTCGGGCGCCAACATGACTGGCCTCGGCCTCGGCCCGCTGGTCGCCGGGCTGTTCGCCGAGTACGTGGCGATGCCCACCCACAGCGTCTTCTGGACCTACCTCGGTGCCAGCTTCCTGACGCTGGCCGCACTGATGCTCATCCCGGAGACCGTCAGGCACCCGGACGGCGTCATCAGCCTGCGGCCGCGGCTCGCCGTTCCGCGTGGCAGGGGCACCGTGATGCTCGGCGCCTGCCTTGGCGGCTTCGCCGCCTTCAGCGTGCTCGGCCTGTTCAGCAGCCTGGTGCCGACGTTCCTGAATGGCGTGCTCGGCGTCCACAACCTGGCCCTGATCGGCGGAGGGTCGTTCCTGATCTTCGTGACGGCCGCGATCAGCCAGGCCGTCTCGGCGAAGCTGCCCGCGCGCCAGAGCGTGAGCCTGGGCGTGCCGCTCCTGCTGGTCTGCCTGGGCACGCTGGAAGGGGCACTGTTCGCCAAGGCGCTCTGGCTCTTCCTGGTCGCCACGATCACCGGCGGCGTGGCCGTCGGCTTCATCTTCCGCGGCGGGCTCAGCGAGCTGAACCGGATCGCCGAGCCGCGCAGCCGGGCGGCGGTCGTCTCGACGTTCTTCGCCGTCGCCTACTTCGGCCTGGGCGTGCCCGCGGTCCTGACCGGCCTGATCTCCGTTGCGATCGGGCCGATCGACGCAAGCGTCTACACGGCGTCGCTGGTCGCGGTCATCGTCGGGGTCGCCTTCTTCGTGGTCCTGCGGGCGTTCGGATCGGCGAGCCCGCCCGGGCCGCACTCCCCGTCATCGGACAGCTGGTGCGATCCCGAGAAGGCAGCGACGCCCGGCCGCCCCCGCTAGCGTCAGCGGCTGGCCCCGGCCAGGTCGAAATACTCCGTCAGCCAGGGCCCGGTCACGCTGGCCGGGTCGCTCGCGACCTCGGACGGCGGTCCGGCCGCGAGGATGCGGCCGCCCTCAGGTCCGCCGCCGGGACCCATGTCGATGAGATAGTCGGCTGCCGCCAGGAGGTCGAGGTCGTGGTCGATCACGACGATCGTCGCTCCGGCGTCGATCAGCCGGTCGAACACGCTCACCAGCGTCGCCACGTCCAGCGGGTGCAGGCCGGTGGTGGGCTCGTCGAACACGTAGAGCGCGCCGCGCTGGCTGCTGCGCAG
>DAIOWC010000224.1:0-9963 GCA_036758685.1 Streptosporangiaceae bacterium
CGCTCATATCCCGCCAATCTAGAGTGGATTCCGTCACGATGTCTAGCCTGCATATGCACTATGCCCCGCTAATCGTGCACAACCGGCCCGCCCTTGCTGCGCAGGTGCGCGCGCATCGATGGTAGACAAGTTCCTAACCTGCGCGGATATGCTCACTTACTATGCACAGAGCGGCGCGGTTGAGCTCGATCCTGGAACGACTTGCCGACGGCGGCTCGGTCGCGGTTGCTGACCTTGCCGGCGACCTGGATGCCTCGCCTGCCACCATCCGGCGCGACCTGGTGATCCTGGAGCAGCAGCGGCTGCTGGCGCGGACGCACGGCGGGGCGATCGCGCACGTCGTGTCCTACGAGCTGCCGCTGCGGTACAAGAGCGTGCGCTACGCCGAGGAGAAACGGCGCATCGCCAAGGCCGCGGCCGCATCGGTGTCGGAGGGGATGGCGGTCGGACTGACCGGCGGCACGACGGCGACCGAGGTGGCCCGGGCGCTCGCGGACCAGCAGAAGCTCACGATCGTAACCAACGCGCTCAACATCGCCTCCGAGCTGGCGGTGCGGCCGGGACTGAAACTGATCACCACCGGCGGCGTGGTCCGATCCCAGTCCTACGAGCTGTCCGGCCCGATCGCGGAGTCCAGCCTCACCGGCCTCAACCTCAACGTCGCGTTCGTCGGCGTTGACGGCATTGACGCCCAGGCCGGCTGCACCACCCACCACGAGGTGGAGGCACACACCAACGCGGTCATGATCGGGTGCGCGCGTCGCGTGGTCGTGGTCGCGGACAGCTCCAAGATCGGCAAGATCGCGTTCGCGCGCATCTGCGACGTGGGCGCGGTGAGCGAGCTCATCACCGATGTCAACGCGGACGACAGCGCGATCAGGGCGCTGGCCGATGCCGGAGTGCGCGTCACGCTGGTCTGAGCTGGGTCTAGGCCCCCTGCGCGGTGGGCTCCTTCACCAGATGGAGCACTGCCGCCTGCGAGGGGGCCGGCAGGTTCAGCGCCGCGACCCGGCCGGCGGCTACAGATGCCGCGACCGCCTGCACCACGGGCTCATTGGCGACTGAGCGGTACCTGAGGAACGCCTCGCGATTCATCAGCGCGACCACGAGGAAGCGCCCGTCCTCGCCCGGCAGCGCCGCCCGGTACAGCACCACCGGGGCGGCTCGGTCGGGCGGCTCGGTGGCCCAGTACGTCGTGCCGTCCGGATCACCGGGGACCGGCAGCGGGATTGGCTGCGCGCTCACCGCGGGGATGCGCAGGATGGTCCGCGCAACGCTGTCAGCCTGATCGGCGGGCAGGTCGGCGATGGTGCTGACCACCGAGTCCGGGACCAGGACGCCGCTGCCAGGCGCAGGATCGCTCCTGCGGCCTCCCTCGTGGTGGACGCCAGCATCAGCCGCCATGCCCGAAGGCTAGTGTGAGTTTCTGTGACCGTCCACTGCTCTTCCTAGCTGCCGGGCGGGCGGAAGAACTCAGTCAGCCGGCTTGCCTCTTCCTTCGGCTCAGTTGCCGCCTGCGCGGCCTCGCTGCTGATCTCGCCCGTATCCCGGCCGGTTACGAAGTACACCGCGACCCGCTCGGCGTGCTCGCTCGCCCGCTCCGCCCGGTCGGCTTCATGCCGGGCGGCTCGCCACGTGGCCCCGGCGAACGAAATGCTGCTCGTGTCGGGCAGGAACCCGATCACGGCGACGATCAGCACGGGCATCCAGCCGATGAGCGCATGCGGCGTGCCGTTCACGTCCCAGTAGCCGATGAAGAATCCGAGTACCGCCAGCCACCGGACGCTGCGGAGCGGACCGGCATGGCTGACCTTCCGCCAGGCGTCGTCGTCCAGCATCCGGGCGGCGCGCCACGCGGACTCGAGCCGGCCGGCTTTGGGCTGGCTGCCGGCAGGCGGAGCCTGCTCCGGTGTGCTCGCGGACATAAGGCAAGTATCACGATGCGATCATGCGGTTGACCGGCAAACCGTGCCTTAACTGGGTGGCCGCCGCGGCCGGGCCGGGTGCTAGCATCCGGCCTCGTATGAACGCGACAACCCGGCTACCTGACGCATCATCCTGGGCGATGGACCCGGGAGTTGCCTATCTCAACCACGGATCCTTCGGAGCGACGCCGTCCAGCGTCCTGGCCGAGCAGCAGAAGCTGCGTGACGCCATGGAGCGCAACCCCGTGGAGTTCCTGGTCCACCGGCTGCAGCCGCAGCTCGATGCGGTGCGGACGCAGCTCTCGGCCTTCCTCGGCGCGGACCCGGAGGGCCTGGTCTTCGTCGACAACGCGACCACGGGCGTCCAGACCGTGATCGCGCAGGCCGCGCTGCTGCCCGGCGACGAGGTGCTCACCACCGACCATTGCTATCCGGCGGTGCTGGCGCAGCTGCGC
Organism: Streptosporangiaceae bacterium; assembly: GCA_036758685.1. Lineage (GTDB taxonomy): Bacteria > Actinomycetota > Actinomycetes > Streptosporangiales > Streptosporangiaceae > JAJYUU01. Next base: position 2,381 of record DAIOWC010000224.1, read on the forward strand.
CGGGCTGCGGCCGGCACCGGGGCGGAGCTGAGGATCGCACCGGTCCCGCTGCCCGCTGACGGCCCGGCGGCGGTCACGGAGGCCGTGCTGTCCGGGCTGACGCCGCGCACCCGGCTGCTGGTCGTCGACCACGTCGCCTCCTGCAGCGGGCTGGTATTCCCGGTGGCCGAGATCGCCGCGCACTGCCGGGCGCAGGGCGTTCCGGTGCTCGTCGACGCCGCCCACGCGCCGGGCATGCTGCCGGTCGACCTCAGCCAGATCGGCGCCGACTTCTGGGTCGGCAACCTGCACAAGTGGGTCTGCGCCCCGAAGGCATCGGCTGTCCTCTACGCGGGCCCGCAGTGGCGGGAGACGCTCCGGCCGCTCGTCGCGTCGCACGGGGTGGCCGACGGGTACCGGCCGGCGTTCGACTGGACCGGTACCCGCGATCCGACCGCGCTGCTCGCGGTGCCGGCCGCGCTGAGCTTCTTCGACCAGGCCGGATGGCAGGCCGTGCGGCAGCACAACAACGACCTCGCCCGCCGCGGCGCCGAACTGGTCGCAGCCCGGCTCGGCACGAGGACCGGGTCCGCCGACGGTCTCGCCGCCGCGATGCGGCTCGTCGAGCTGCCCCGGCCGCTGACCGAGGCAGGCGCGCGGGCGCTGGAGCTGCGGCTGCTGGAGCGCGATCGCGTCGTCGTGCCGGTCACCTATCTGGGCGGCTGGCGATGGCTGCGGCTGTCGGCGCAGCTGTACAACACCGTCGCCGACTACGAGCGGCTGGCCGACGCCCTAGCGCCCTCCGACGCCTGATGGCCAGCGACGAGCTCGAGGTCGTGCGCGAGCGCCGTGTGAAAGCACAGCCGTCGGCGGCCCGGATGCTCGCCGACATCGAGGCGATCGTCGGCTTCGGGATCCGGCGGCCCGGATACCCGGCCGACCGCCAGGCCGAGGAGTGGGCGGCGCGGCGGTTCACCGAGCTCGGGCTGCGGGACGTCGTCCTGGAGCCGGTCGACGTGCCCGGCTGGGAGCCGGGCGCGGCGACGCTGGAGGTCTGGCCCGCCCGTGACCGCGCCGCGGCGGTGCGGTTCACCGGCTTCCCGCTGCCCTATACCCAGGGCTGCACTGACCTGGAACGCGACCTTGTCGGCGTCGATGCCGCCGGCGCCCGCGACCAGATCGTGGTCGAGCCGCTGACGCTGATCGACCTGCCCCAGTCCTTCATGCGGGATGCGGCGACGTTCTCGTTCGACCCGGACGGCGAGTTCGACACGCTCGTCCAGACGCTGCCGTTCGGCCCCGGCTTCAACCGTGTCGCCGATGCCGCTGTCCAGGCGGGCGCCGCCGGGTACGTCGGCATCCTGACCGGCTTCCCGTGGGAGACGGCCGACTACTTCGTGCCCTACGACGCCGAGCCGCGCCCGCTCTCAGGCCTGTGGCTGAGCAGGCGCGACGGGACCCGCCTGCAGCAGCTGATGGCGGCGGGGCCGTGCCGGGGGCGGCTCAACGTTGACGCCACCAGCACGCCGGTCCGCAGCCATAACGTCGTGGGCCGGCTGCCGGGGCCCGGTGCCGAGACGGTGATCATCGGCTCGCATCACGACGCGCCCTGGGCCTCGGCGGTCGAGGACGCGAGCGGCATGGCGCTGGTGGCGGCCCAGGCCGAGTACTGGGCCGGCGTTCCGGAGGCGGACCGGCCCCACAACCTGACGTTCCTGCTCACGGCCGGGCATATGGCGGGGGGAGCGGGCACGCGGTCCTTCGCGGACCGGCACGCCGCCAGCCTGGCCAGCGTCGTCCTCGCGGTGCATCTGGAGCACGCGGCCGAGCAGGCGCGCGGTGACGGCCAGCGGCTGGAGCTGACCGGGCAGCCGGAGCCGCGCTGGTGGTTCACCAGCACCGACGCTGACCTGCAGGCCGCAGTCGCCGGCGCGCTGCGCCGCGAGGATCTGCGGAGATCACTCGTGCTTGAGCCGACGGTGTTCGGCGAGGCGCCCACGACCGACGGGGCTGCGCTCTACCTTGCGGGCGTGCCGATCGTGCAGTACCTGACCGCGCCGATGTACCTGTTCGACTCCGCGGACACGGTCGACAAGATCCACGTCCCGAGCCTGGAGCCGGTCACGCGCGCGGTGATCCAGATCATCGAGTCCGTCCGCGGCCGCACGGCGGCCGAGCTCCGGGGCTCGGTGACTGAGCCCTAGTTGACGCAGGGGATGCCGTTGACCGCGCTGACAGCGCCGCCCTGCGGGCCCGTGGTCGGGATCACCACGGAGGGCGTCGGGCTCGGGCTCGTGGTGGGGCTGGTCGAGGGGCTCGCGGTCGGCACCGTGGCGCCCGCGCCGAGCAGGACCTCGACGTGGTCGCGCGGGATCGATGCGCTCGCGACCGCGGTCGCCCCGAACAATGACGCGATCTTGCCGGCTCCGGCCGACGCACCCGCGCCGTAAAGGACCTCGGTGCTCGGCCGGTAGGCGGTATCGCCGATGGTCCCGGCCTTGAATCCGTCCGTGACGAGGGCCGCCGAGACGTTGTGGGCCAGCTGCGAGACGCCGCTGCCGTTCAGGACGTCGACGGTGGCCGGCGGGCCGGCCGGGGCCTTCTTCTTCGCCTTGCTGCCGGCGTGGTGCCGGCCATGCGCCGGACCCGGCTTCGGGTAGAAGGCGGCCTGGACGATGGACTTGATGTACGCGGGGTTCACCGAGTTCGCATCCTGCCCGTCGATGGTCTCGTAGCCCACGATCGGCAGCGTGTGGAAGACCAGGTCCTGGCTGGTCAGGCTGCGCATCTGGGCGGCGAAGTCGAGCAGGTTCCAGCCGGCGTCAGCGATGACGTACTGCTTGGCGACGTTCAGCAGCGCCCCGACCTTGGTCAGGTCGTCCAGTACGCCCTCCTGGCGCAGCTGCTGCATCACGCTGTCGAGGAAGGCCTGCTGGCGATGCGTCCGGTCAAGATCACCGTTCGGCAGGCCGTCGCGCTGACGGACGAACGCCAGGGCCTGCGCCGGGTCAAGGTGCTGGTAGCCAGCGGGAAAGTCGGCGCCCGAGTTCTTGTCATGGACCGCGTGGTTGAGGCAGACCTCGACTCCGCCGAGCACCTTGGCCAGCTCGTAGAACCCGTACAGGTTGACCGCCGCGAAGTGGTCGATGTGCACCCCGGTGAGCTGCTCGACCGTGGCGACAGCAGCCGCCTGGCCCGCCTCGTTCCCGAGGAATGCGAGCCGGTTCTGCGAGATGCCGGGGTCGGCGGCCGCGATCTTCTGCTCTTGGTAGAACATGCTGACGCCGTAGGCCTGGTCGACCTTGCCCGTCTGCTGCGGCCCCACGGTACCGGCGAACTGGACCCAGTCGTCGCGCGGGATCGAGAACCCGACGGCCTTCTTGCCGCCCGCGAAGACGTGGATGAGGATCAGCGTGTTCGTGGCGTTCCCGCCGGTGCCGGCCGCGACGGCGGCGGCGCTGCCGGCGTGCAGCTTGGCCAGGATCCGCGGTGGCAGGATGGTGCCGTTCCAGTAGGTCCGGCTCTCGATGCCCATGAGCAGGATGTTCTGAGCGCCGACCGATGGACCGCTGACGATCGCGTGCGAGCTGCCGATGCTCCGCACGTCGCGGACGGTCAGGTACGCCAGCCCGCTCGCCATCAGGGCGACGACGGCCACCAGGCACTGCAGCGCGTAACCGGTCCTGGCCACGACCCGCCTCGGCTGCCGCGGCGTCCGCCGCGACCGATTCGCGGCCCGCCTGGCTCCGGAGCGCCGAGCCGGCGCCGGCGGCGCGGCGGGATCATCGGGCTCGCCGGGCCGGTCCCCTTCGATGCTCACGTCCCTCGCACGCCTCCGCCCCGCCTGCGACCCTGCTTGTCCGGCCACGGGCGAGCTAGTCCTGTCTACGGCAGAGATTACCTGCTCGCCGCTATTGGGCCAGATTGAACGGCCCGCCCCGGCCGCCCAGCCATTGAAACACCCCTGACCTGGCCGGGCATCGCCGTCGGCCATCTGTACGGAGTGGGTGTGAGTTATCCAGCCATGATCAGGAAGAATGCCGCAATGGACGTCACCGCGCCCGCCTTCCGGCCGGACCCCTCCAGCGGCCGGGTCTACGCTGCCCGCCGCTTCGTTCGCAGCACCGACGTGACCCCGTCGGGCCGGCTGCGGCTCGACGCGCTGGCCCGCTACCTGCAGACGGCGGCCGAGGACGACCTGGCGGACTCGGGCGCGCTGGACCCGGCGGCCGTCTGGCTAGTCCGCCGCTGCGAGGTAGTCGTGCGCGGCTTCCCGGTGATGTCCGACCGGCTCGAGTTGCGGACGTTCTGCTCGGGCACCGGGCCGCGGTGGGCCGAGCGCACCACCACGGTGTCCGGGCCGGCAGGCGAGCTGCAGGCCTCGGCCGTGTGGGCGTGCGTCAGCCGTGAGACCGGCCGCCCGGTCGCGCCGGGCGAGGAGTTCCTGCGGGTGTACGGCGAGTCGGCGGCCGGGAACAGCGTGTCGGCGCGGCTATCCCTGCCCCGGCCGGCGGACGGCGCCATCGGCCGTCCCTGGCCGCTGCGGGCGGCGGACTTTGACACGGCCGGTCACGTCAACAACGCCGTCACCTGGGCGGCCGTCGAGGACGTGCTCGCCGAGGCCGGCTGGCTGCCGGGCTGCGCCGCGGTCGAGTATCACCGCGCCATCCTGCCCGGCTGCGAGCCCCGGCTCGTCACCGCGCCGGACGCCGCCGGGGCCCTGATGTGGCTGGTCACGGACGGGCATGTGCTTGCGGCCGCTCGGCTGAACCGCGGCTAGGGGGACGCGCACGGCGTCAGATGCGGGCGTTGTGAGGCTCAGCCGATGTGCTCGGCCAGCGAGACGATGATCCCATCCGGCCCTCGGACGTAGGCCATCCGCCATGAGCCCTCGTACTCGCCTAGGCTCGTCGCATGGCCCGGTACCTCGACATCCATCCGGCCAGCCCGCAAAGCCGCGCGATCATGCAGGCCGCCGATATCGTCCGCGCGGGCGGCGTCATCGCCTACCCGACGGACTCCTGCTACGCACTCGGCTGCCAACTCGGCAACACCGACGGCATCATCAGGATCAGGTCGATCCGCCACCTCGATGACAAACACCACCTGACGCTGGTCTGCCAGAACTTCGCTCAGCTGGGCCAGTTCGTGTACGTCGGCAACCACGTGTTCCGGGCCATCAAGGCGGCAACTCCCGGCGCCTATACCTTCATCCTGCCCGCGACCAAGGAGGTGCCGCGCAGGCTGCAGCACCCGGGCAAGAAGACCGCCGGGGTGCGGATCCCCCGCCACGTCGTGGCCCAGGCGCTCCTGGCCGAACTCGGTGAGCCCCTCGTCTCCGCCACCCTGCTGCTGCCAGGCCAGGACGAACCCATGACCCAGGGATGGGAGATCGCCGAACAACTCGGCCACGCCCTGGACGCTGTGATCGACTCCGGCGACTGCGGCACCGAACCGACAACGGTCATCGACTTCTCCCAGGACACGCCCGAGATCCTGCGGCGCGGAGCGGGCGACACCTCCGGGTTTGAGTGAATCACGGCCCAACCAGCACCGACGGCGGCATAGACCGGATGCGCGGAGGCAGCCGCACACCGTGTCGGCGGTCAGCCTGCTCATGCAGGCCGGCGCGCCGAGTAGTACTCGTGTAGTGCCTTAACCTGTCCAGCCCAGAACTCCAGCTTCTGCATCGCCGAGGCGTTCCGTTGAAGCATTCCCAGATCTTGCGCGTAGCCGTAGAAGCCACTGCCCGCATCGTTGGCGTCCAAGTAGCTAACCAACGCCGAGATCATCAAGCCGGTAGCTGGTCGGTTCAGCTCAACAATTAAATAAAGCAAGTGGCCCATTGCGGCGCGTTCGTCGGCGCGGCTGAAGTCGAAGCCAGACAAGCCTGTACGCCGCACCAGCGTGGCATTGAGTTCGGTATACGACGTGAGTTTTCCCAACCGCGCCCGTTCTACGAGGAACTCCAGGCCAGCCTGAGCGAGCTCATCCCAGGCCAGATCACCCCGCCCGTAGAGAGGCACAGCCACCTCCTCGATAAAGCCACGAGAACCCCAAGACGGCCAATCCCCGCCGACGCATAACTTACAGAACTGCTCGGAAGCGCGGATGGTAGGTCAGTTGGGTGGAGGGTCATCCTTTTCTGGACCTCAACGGTGCCGTCGCCGGAGAAGGTGTACTCGCTTGCTGCAGGCCGAACATCTCGTGATCACTGGCTCGCTGGCGGATGCAGCCGAACGGTAGGAGGCCGAACGCGCCCCTTACGAGCGGGCGGTGAATGGGCCGTTGGGCCCACTCCTGGAGCGCTCGAAGGGGGCCGCCCGGCCCCTGCCGTCAGGCTCTGGCCGGGCGCACGCTCAGGTCTACCGCTCCGCCTCCCAGACGTGATCGAGAGGAAATCCAGTGAGCCTTGTCGCAATCGTTCGAGTGCGTGTCGCAGCCTGTCTCGGGATCGGCACAGTCGCGCCGGCGTCGCACCGGTTCGTCGAGCGCCGCCAGCGGAAGGCAGGCAGGTACATCGCGCGTGCGCGTACCGCCGCGGCGGCCGGCCCCCTGATCGCCGTTGCCATCGCGGCCTGCGGCTCGTCCGCGCCCTCCGGCTCGCCCGGCAACTGGACCCAGTCCCAGAAGACCCAGTTCAATGCCCTCGGCTACTTCGGCTCGGGCGCCGCCTTCACGGCCTGCGTCAGGGCCGGCATGGAGAGCTCCATGTCGTACACCGACGCCACCAAGGCGTTCAATGCCATCCCGAGCGACGCCACCTCCAAGGCTGAAATTACGACGGCCATCGCCAATGCTGTCGGCGGCTCGGATGGTACGACCGTAGCCAAGTCGTTCCTCACGATAGCCACCCGCTGCGACAAGCAGAGCCCATCATCGGCGCCAGCCGGGGCTCCGTCGACTACGGCGCCGGCCGAGACCCCTTCGGCCACCGCGACCGCACCGTCAACCACTCCGTCGGCCACGGCCATCCCGCTGACTCCCTGGACCGCGGCCCAGCGCAATCAGCTCACCGCGGCCTACGACGCCGACCCCGCCCTGGCGAGCACCTCGCTAGCGTGCCTCCAGGCTGTGATCCCCGAGCAGATGCCTGCCGGCGAGGCCCTTCAGTACATCTCGGTGGCGTGGGTCAGCCCCGCGCCCACGTCGTCCCAGATCGAGCAAAGCCTCGAGTCCAAGTACGGCGCAACCCAAGGTGCTGCCGACTTCGCCGCCTGGCCCGCCACCGGCGCCGCCAGCTGCACCGGCGGCTGATACTTGAGGTTGCCCTGCCACCCCTCACCTCAGGCTGGGGACGCTGATCCACCGTCCCCGGCCTCATGGCTTTTATAGGCCATTTCGCCATAATTAAACGCGCCCTGCCTGACCGCGACCAGCGGCCGGTGGGGTCCTGACCGGAGGCCTCGCGCTGCTGGCCCCGAAGCGGCGCAAGGCGTCATGTTTAGCGGCGGCGAGATCATCACGCTCAGACTGACCGCAGCACGGCACGCGGAAGGCGTGGCGATCTTCGCCCGGTCGGCATCGCCCCGTCCGGCGGAGCCTGCCTGCTAGTCGAAGCCGGCGACATCGCCCGGTTCCCGACCAGCGCCCACTTCGCGTCC
>DAIOWC010000225.1:0-9855 GCA_036758685.1 Streptosporangiaceae bacterium
TCGTGACCGCCCTTCAGACGCTGCCGCCCCGCCAGCTCGCCGTCCTGATCCTGCGGGACGTCCTCGGGTTCCATGCGAGCGAGGTAGCCGAGATGCTGGATTCGACGGTCGAGTCGGTCAGCAGCGCCCTCAAGCGAGCGCGGGCCAGCATGCTGCGATACCAGGGGCCGGCCGCCGAGCGCGCGAAGCCGCCCGCCGCGGACTCACGCGCCGAGGACGCGATCGTGGCGAGCTTCGTCAGTGCTTATGAGTCCGCCGATGTCAACGCGCTCGTGGCCCTGCTGACTGACGACGTCTTCATCTCGATGCCGCCGATGCCATTGGAGTACGAGGGGCGGGACCTCGCGGCTCAGTTCTTCGGCGCCATCTTCGGCGCGGGCCGGAAGTTCGAGCTCGTGCGGACGCGTGCCAACGGTCAGCCGGCGCTCGGGGCCTACCTGGTGGCTCCTACCGGCATCCGCCACGGGATCGGCCTGTTCGTGCTGGCGCTGGCTGGCGACCGCATCTGTGCCCTGACCAGATTCGAGAACACCGTGATGCCGTGGTTCGGCCTACCGCGATCGCTGCCGGGTCGTTAGGCAGCGCCGGCTCCTCAGGACTCGCGCCACAGCTGCAGCAGGTACTGCTCCATCCCCTCAAGCTGCTTGCGGGCCTGCTGGAACTCATCGCTCAGCGGATCAGCGTCCTGGTTGAACAGCTCCGAGTAGCTCTGCAGCGCGGCCGCCCGGTTCCTCGTGTAGATGCGCACGCCGTAGTCCCCGACGCCGCCGGATAGCCGCAGCCCGTCCACCGCGCGGCCCGACTTGCCCATGTCCACCGTCAGCTGGCCCCGCAGGTACAGGACGCATTTAGCCTCGTCCTCGTAGCCGTCGCTGAAGGGCGGGGGAGCGTCGTCCCACTCCTCGATCGTGAGCTGGACGCCGAGGTGCTCCTGCGCGCACGCCACGATGAGCTGATCCCGGCTGGTGCTGATCAGATTCTCGACCGGAGGCAGCGGAGCGCCGGGCGAGTCAGGATCGGCGATCGGATCTTGGACCCGGAACATCATGCGCTCCGGGAAGACCGGAATCTCCAGCCGAAGCACCCTGCGACTCACAATCCCCCCTCGCCTACAGACCACCCTTCATACAGGATGCTCCGAACCGGCCCAACTTGCCTGCCCAATTAACCATAAAGCCCTTGGTTTGACGCTGAGTTGCGCTCGCATCACGGCCCTGCACGCTATCCTCCGGCCATGACCGCGGCTGCCGAGATTCCGGGCGTCACGCACCGCTTCGTCCAGGCCGCCGGACTACGGATGCACATCGCCGAAGCCGGCGAGGGCCCGCTGGTCATCCTGCTGCACGGATTCCCGGAAAGCTGGTACTCCTGGCGGCATCAGCTGGTTGCCCTGGCCGCGGCCGGGTACCACGCCGTCGCTCCCGATCAGCGCGGGTACTGCGCGACCGGCCCGCCGGACGCGCCCGGCCGCCCGGCGCAGATCAGTGACTACACGATGCTGCACCTGACGGGCGACGTGTTCGCGCTGATGGACGCGCTCGGCGAGGAGCACGCGGTCGTGGCCGGGCATGACTGGGGCGCCCCGGTGGCCTGGCACGCTGGCCTGTTCCGGCCGGACCGGATCCGCGGCGTCATCGCGCTGAGCGTCGCCTACCGGCCGCGCGGCAGCGCGCCGCCCATAGCGGCCCTCCGGGCGGCGCTCGGCGAGAGCTTCTACATGGTCTACTTCCAGCAGCCGGGAGTGGCCGATCAGGAGCTCAGCCGCGACCCGCGGGCCACGTTCCGGAACGTCCTGTACAGCCTGTCCGGCGAGTCGCCGGGGATGTCGCTGATCCCGGCCGGCGGCGGATTCCTGGACTCGGGCGCGGAGCCTGCGCAGCTGCCGGGCTGGCTGACCGAAGAGGACATCGAGGAGTACGTCGAGGAATACGCCCGGTCGGGGTTCACCGGACCGCTGAACTGGTACCGCAACCTGGACCGCAACTGGGAGCTCACCGGTGCGTGGCAGCACGCCCCCGTGACGACACCAGCCGTGTTCATCGCCGGGGACCGTGACCCGGTGCTCGGCTTCATCTCGGCCGATGGCCTGGATCAGGTCGTGCCGAAGCTCACCGAGTCGATCATCCTTCCCGGATGCGGCCACTGGGCGCAGCAGGAGCGGCCCGCCGAGGTGACCGCGGCGATGATCAGCTTCCTGACCGGCCTCGACAGCAGCTAGTCGGCGGCCGGGTCGGCCAGGCCCGCTCGCTCGCGGGCCTCCTGCCATAGCGTCACGTACTGCAGCGCGGCGGCACTGCGCGGCGCGAATGCCGTCACCGGAGCACGCTGGACCGACATCTGCTCGATCAGCGACAGCGCGGGGATCGCCGCGCTGGCGAAGTCCGAGCGCTGGGCAGGCAGCTCCCGGGCGATCTGGGTGTGCAGCCGCTTGCGCCTGTCGATCATGGAAAAGAACGCCAGCACCTCGGGCCGGTGCCCGTTGAATCCGCCGACGAACTCGGTCAGCTGGTCCAGCGTGCGCACCGACAGCGTGGTCGGGATCAGCGGCACCAGCAGCAGGTCGGCGGCGTGGAGCACGCTCTCCGACAGCAGCGAGATGCTCGGCGGGCAGTCCAGGAAGACCGCGTCGTAGTCAGCCTTCAGCGGCCGGAGCAGGCTGGCCAGCTTCCGGGCAGGCTGCTTCGCGGCGTCCAGGAGCAGGTCGAGGTTGCGGTAGGTGAAGTCGGCCGGGAGCAGGTCGAGGTTCTCGAAGTCGGTGCCCTTGATCGCGCCATCGATCGGCCGGCTGCCCTGGATCAGCGCCTTGCCGCCGCCCTTGACCCGCGGCTTCACCCGGAACAGGAAGCTCGCCGCGCCCTGCGGATCCAGGTCCCAGAGAAGCACCCGGAAGCCGTCCCGCGCCGCCAGGTAGCCGAGGTTCACCGCGGTCGCCGTCTTGCCGACGCCGCCCTTGATGTTGTACGTGGCGAAGATCTTCATGCGCTGCCTGCCTCGGTCAGGGCCGCCAGCCGCGCTTGGCTGACCGGGCCGGCGAATGCAGCGAACCGGCCGTCGAACTCCGTCCTGGCCCGCTGCTGCCGGCGGGCAAGGCCGGCGGCGATCTCGCCCATGGCCAGGAGCGTGGCGGCCGGCGCGGACCGCTCGGTCAGCATGCGGTCGGCGAAGGCGCGTATCTCTTCCAGCTGGACCTCGGCGTCCTGGAACGCGCCCAGGCAGTCCTGGAGGGCCTTGAGCTCGCGAACGGCCTGCCAGAGCTGCGCCGGGTCGTACAGGGAGGCGAACATCTCCACGACGTAGCGCAGTTCCTTGCACAGCTTGCGCAGCGAGTGCAGATCTTCAGCGGGGGAGGCCGGCGTGATCCGCAGCCCGGCGGTCAGGGCGCGCTGCTGCGCGACGCCGATCCGGCGCGCCGCGAGCTGCCCGACCGTCGGCCGCCTGCGGTCGGCGCGGACCCCGGTCAGCGCCGCGCGCCACTGGCTCGTCAGCCGGCGGAACCGCGCGGACCGCAGCCCGCGGGCGAGCGCCCCGTGCGCCGCTGCGCGCTCCCGTTCGAGGTAGTCCCGGAACGGGAGCAGCTCGTCCGGCGCGGCCGCGACTAGCCAGCCGGCCATGTCGTCGAATCCGAGCAGGTATACATCCAGGTCCCTGGTCGGAGTGGTCAGGTCGCCGAGCCACCGGAACTCCGGCCGGTAGCTGGCGGCCATCCCGTCGGGCAGCGCCTTCCCCGCCAGCTTCAGCCCGGACCTGGTCCGGCGGACGGCGACGCGCAGATCGTGGAGGAACTCGGTGTCGACGTCGGCGATCGTGCCGCGGACGTTGTCCTCAATCGCGTCCAGGAGCGCCAGCAAGATCGCCGCGCTGGCTTTCCCGACGGGCATGCCGGCGGTCAGCTGGATCCGGCTGGCGCGGCCGCCGGGCTCGCAGCTAGCCGCGGCGAGGGCGGCTTCCAGCGCGGTCGCGCTCCCGCGGCGAACTCCCGGCGATGCCGCCAGCGCGCGGCTGATCTTGTCGGCCTGGGCCTGATAGCCGCGAACCGCGGATACCGACAGCCGCGGTTCCGCCGTCGCCCTGGCCGGATACGTGACCGACATCCGGTCGACCGCCAGGCGCGCCACCGTCTTGGCATCCGCGTTCAGGACCCGCTGCTGGCGGACCCGGCTCTCCGCGCGCGCTACCGGTGCCAGCGCCCGGATGCCGGCGACCGGCTCCACGAGTTCCCGCAGCGGGCCGGCCGGCAGCCCGGAAACAAGGGTGGGCCAGCTCACGCCAGGGCGGCCGTTGGCGGGCGGAACCGGCTGGACCGCGAGCCGCTCGCCGTCGCGCCCGGTCAGGACGAGATCGCTGCCGCTGCCGTTGGTCTGCTGCTCCAGCGACAGGCCGGCGCGGTAGAGGCGCCAGTCGAAGGTATCCAGCCAGGTCCGCCGGATGCGCCTGGCCGGGCCATCGTCGGCCCAGCTCGCTACGCCGCCCGTCCCGCGGGCCAGATCGTCAAGCGGGCCCGGGCTGGCTCCCGCGTCGCCTTCGAGGACGAAGTCGCTGGAGCCAGTTCGCACTACATAACCTCATTAAGGCCAGATGTCGGAGTACCGGGATGTTCGTGGAACCACTAGTTAACAGACATCCGGTGTTAATAGAGAGTTAACCAGGCTACCAGCGCCTCGCCCGCCCTGACCAGCGCGGCAGATCGCGGATATGGGCGATCGCGGCGGCGTCCGCTAGCGTTGAATCCACCATGAGCGCTACCTGGGACACAGTTTCTTCCCTCGCCACCGGCTTCGGCACCCTGGTACTGGCCATCGCGACCTTCGCGTCGGTCCGGTCAGCCAACCGGGCCGCGCGGGTCGCCCAGCAGGCGCTGCTCGTCGGCACGCAACCCCTCCTGGTCCCGTCGCACCTCGGCGACGCGGTCCAGAAGGCCTTCTACCAGGACGGGCGGTATCACGTCGTGGAGGGCGGCCGGGGGGCCGTGGCCTTCGAGAACGGCGTGGTCTACCTCGCGATATCGGTGCGCAACGTGGGCAATGGCGTGGCGGTCCTGCATGGCTGGCACTTCACAGCCGGACGGGAGGAGGTCCCGGTCCAGCCGGACCCCGACTCCTTCCGGCGGCAGGGACTGGACCTGCTGATCGCACCCGGTGAGCTCGGCTACTGGGAGGGCGCGTTCCGGGACAGCGACGACCCGCAGTACGACGATGCCGTGACCGCGGCCAAGGACGGCGAGCTGCTGAGCCTCGACGTGCTCTACGGCGACTACGAGGGCGGCCAGCGAATCATCAGCCGCCTGATGCTGCGCCGCGGCGGCGATGACCCGTCCCGCAGTGCCCCCGCGTCACCGAACAGCCTCGGAGGCAGCGGGTACTGGATCGCTACGGTCGTCCGGCACTGGAACATCGACCGGCCCAACTTCCGGTAGCCCGCGCTCCCGCCACTGGCTGCGCTCGCGCCGCTGGGTGATGATGGAGCTGGACAAGACCGATAGTTAGGACGGAACAGCATGCTGCAGGTGTTCGGGTTCGATCGGATCGGGGTAGTGCTCGGCGACATTTATTTCATCGACCCGAATCCCGCCAAAGGCCAGGAGGGGCCGGAACGAGGCGTGCGCGTGGAACTGCGGATGCTTCGTCCCGGCGACCTGACTGGCTCGATTTACTCTTCCCGGCCGATCACCGTCGCCGAGCCGGTGTGGCGCGTGGACCTGCTGGAGAGCGCGGACGGGCCGCCCGGCAGCCTGAACCGGGCGCACCACCACCCGGGCATGCACGGCTGGGAGCCCGGGCACCGGGTGTTTGACCGGGGCCTGTCCAGCGACCCGGTCGGCTGGCTCGGCTCTCAGCTCGCCGATGTTGAGACCGTGCTCACCCGCGCGGGCTTCGAGATGGACGCCGAACTGGCCGCCGACGCCGATCTGCTCCGCGGCAGCGTGCCCGAGATCGAGCGCGCGGTGAGCGGGATGCTAGACCGGGTCAAGGCGGGCGAGCTCGGAACCGCACCGGACGATGACGACCTGACCAGCGCGCGCGTCAGCTGGCTCTAGACGGCCGTTCGCCAGGGAAGCTCCCTTCCATTCACGTGGCCGGAGTGACAGCGTTACCGGTTGCTGGCCGTATGCGGGATACGTGCAGCGGATTTCGCTTCCGGAGGGTGTGACCGTGATGGCGACTCTTAGATGGGGCATGGCCCTCCTGGTGGCGGCGGCGGGCGCGATGCTGGTCGTGTCCGGCCCTACCGGGCTTGCGGCCCGCGCCGGCACCCTTGCTCCGCCGGCCTCCGTGGCTGAAGCCGGCGTCTTCTACGGCGTTGCGGCCACCTCGTCCGACAATGCCTGGGCGGTCGGCGGCAGCAGGTTCGCCACCTACCTGATCATGCATTGGAATGGCAGCAGGTGGACGGTGTCGCACTTCGGCCACGGACAGCCGGTGACTGAATTCGCGGGCGTGGCCGCTACGTCGGCGGGCAATGCCTGGGCAGTCGGGAGCATCGCCAGAACCCCCGGCATCCCGCACACCCTGGCCGAGCACTGGAACGGCAAGGCCTGGAAATGGTTTTACACCCCCAGCCCCGGAGGAAACGCCTTGCTCAACGGCGTGGCGGCCACCTCGGCCAGCAACGCCTGGGCCGTCGGCGCGATCAACTCCGGCCGCGGCAGGCCGCTGATCGAGCACTGGAACGGCAGGACCTGGACCCAGGCGCGGTATCCGGCGACCACAGGCGCCGTTCTCCATGCCGTGGCGGCTACCTCCGCCCGCAACGCCTGGGCGGTCGGCTCGACTCGCGCCAACAGCCACGGCTCGGGCCAGACAACGCTGATCGAGCACTGGAACGGCACGCGCTGGACCCGGGTGCCCAGCCCGAACGCCGCAGACCGCGGAAGCCTGCTCCAGGGCGTGACCGCGACCGGGCCCGACAACGCCTGGGCGGACGGCCTCAGTCTCGGCAGCACCACCGAGAAGTCCCTGATCTTGCACTGGAACGGCAAGCGCTGGTCGCTGGTACACAGCCCCAACCCGACGGGTGATACCGACCTCATTGGCATAGCCGCAGCGTCGTCCGGTGACGCCTGGGCGGTCGGTTACACCAACCCGAGTCGCTGCGGGCACGGCCCGAAGTGCGGGACCGCGGCATTCCACTGGAACGGGAAGACCTGGGTGGTGACGCCCAGCGTCAACCCGCCCGCCGGCTATCTCAACGAGTTCGCAGGCGTCGCGGTCACCGCCGCCGGCAACGCCTGGGCGGTCGGCTCAACCGACTGGGGCGCGACCCTCATTGAACACTGGAATGGCAAAACCTGGACCTGGCTGCCGGAGTAACCGGCCATCGCCGGTATACCGCGTTGCCGGTCACGCCCGGCAACCGGCGCGGGACAGCGCGCGCTCGATTGGAGTGGCAGCGGCAAGCAGTTCCCAGTCGCCGCCGTGCTGACCCACGCACTGCACGCCGACGGGCAGGCCGGCGACCTGCCCGGCAGGCAGGCTCAGCGCGGGCAGCCCGGCCAGGCTCCACGGGACCGACATCGCCGGATCTCCCGTGGTCGCCAGGCTCGCCGGGGCTGATCCCGTGGCGGCAGGCGTAATCCAGGCGTCGAGACGCTCAGCCGCCATAACCTCCGCGACCCGGTCTCCGAACGCCGCCTGGCGACGCCGCGCCTGCTCGTACTCGGCGGCGCTGACCGCCTGCCCGTCGCGGATGACTGCGGCGGTCTGCGGGCGGTACAGGTCACCGTAGGTGCGAAACCAGCGCTCGTGCGAGCGCGCCATCTCATACCGGCTGATGACGTGAAGCGTGCGCCGCACCTCGTCGGCGTCGCCAGGAAACTCGACCTCGCGCACCGGGAAGCCCTCGGTCCGCAGCGCCGCGACCTGCACGGCGAAGGCAGCGAGCGCGTCGGCGCTGGCGAACTCGAGATACCGCCCCGCAGGCACGCCAAGCGACGGCCGGGCGTCGAAGGCGGCGCTCTCCTGGCCGACCGGTCCGACGGACAGCACCAGGGCCAGCTCGGCCAGGCCGGCCAGGTCCGGGGCGAACCAGCCGACGGTGTCCAGGCTGGGTGCGAACGGGATCACTCCCGAAGCGGATACCCGCCCGTGCGTGGGCCGGAAGCCGGCAATGCCGCAGTAGGCGGCGGGCCGGATCACCGACGCGACGGTCTGCGTCCCGAGCGCGAGCCGCACCATCCCCGCCGCGACTGCGGCGGCCGATCCGCTGCTCGATCCGCCGGGCGAATGACGAAGCTCGCGCGGGTTGCGGGTCGGCCCGGGCGCGAACCCCGCGAACTCGGCCGTCACCGTCTTGCCTGCGACCAGGGCTCCGGCGGCGCGAAGGCCGGTGACAACGCTCGCCTGCGCGCCATCGAGTACCTCGGGCGGTAGCCGGGCGCCCGCGCGCGTCGGCAGGCCATCGACGCGGATGACGTCTTTGACGCCGATCGCCGCGCCGAAAAGCGGCGGGCGCACGGCGGCGTCCGGGTAAGCCCGCTCCACGGCTTCCGCTGCCGATCTCAGCCGGTCGCGCCGGCCCGGCTCGGGCACGAAGGCGTGAATCGCCGGATCGAGCCGGTCGATCCGGTCGACGAGCGTGTTTACCTGCATCCCTAGAAGGGAGTGCTGTCCAGCCAGCTGGTCAGGATGCTGGCATCGCCGTCGACGGACACCGCGGGGTCGCTCACCGGGACGCGTCGCATGAACACCAGCAGCAGCCTGCCTGCAGGGCCGGACAGAACCGCATCAGCACTGTCACGGGCAGGCTCGACGACGATCCCGTCCGCGGTGTTGCGGATCAGCCACTCACCGCCGCCGTCCAGGCTCGGATCGGTCGCGCTCACCTGCAGGCTCGCGCCGGCTGGCAGGGCCGCGGCCCGCGGATCCGGATTGCCCGGGTTGGGCCCGCTCATCTCGACCAGCCACTCGTCGATCGCGTCCGCCGCCTGCGCCGGGTCCAGCACCGGCTCCCGCCCGGCCGCAATATCCGCGTCGGCCCGGTGCACGAGCGTCTCGTTTGCCATCCGCCGGCTCCAGAAGGAAGCCGGAACCGGCCCAACGAACGACCAGACGGCTTCATCGCCGGCGTCGTCGACCGCGTCGGCGAGACTGCGGGCTCCGGCTCGCACCCACGGCGCCTGCTCGGCCGGATCGTCGGGGAGCCTGCCGTCCGGCACGTCCCGGAATGGGATCGCCTGCTGCGAGCGGGTCCGCGTGATCAGTGCCGCCCAGCGGTGCGCGCGCCCGACGTGCGTGGCGAGCTGCTTCAGGGTCCACTCCGGGCAGGTCGGGATCGGGAGGCTCAGGTCCTGCTCCGCGACGAGCGCGGCGATGGCGGCCGCGTCGGCCTCGAGACTGGCATGCAGGCGATCTGTGCTAAGCCGCATCATGCGGACAGCTTAGCCAGCGCAGCCCGGCGGTCGCTGCGCTCGCCGCCGGGCATGGACTCCGTCGGGTCAGCGCGGCCCGAGCCCGGTCTGGCCGTCAAGCAGTTCCCTCGCGATGTCCAGGTGGCCGGCATGCCGCGCCGTCTCCTCGATGAGGTGCAGGACGACCGAGCGGACGTCCGGCGGTTCGTTGTCCGGATCGCCGTGCCGGCCGCGCGGCGGCGCCGACAGCGGCGTCACCGCCAGCACCGCGTCCGACTGCGCGCACTGGTCACGGTAGAAGGCGATGATCTCCGCCGAGGGCAGGTCAGTGAGGAATGCTCCCGCTGTCGCCGGGTCATAGGGGAGCGGGTCCTCGTCCGTGGGCGGCGGCTGCGGTCCTACGCCGGCCACGACCCCCTGAAACCAGTGCCACTCGGCGCCGCCCAGGTGTTCGACTAGCCCGGCCGGCGTCCAGCCCGACGGTACGACCGAGCGGTGCCACGCCTCCTCGC
>DAIOWC010000226.1:0-9847 GCA_036758685.1 Streptosporangiaceae bacterium
GATCGTGCCCGGCGCGACCACGTTGACCCGGATCCCCTGGTCGGCGTAGTCCAGGGCGGCGACCTTGGTCAGCCCGATGATGCCGGCTTTCCCGGCCACGTAGGCGGCCAGGTTGGCAACTCCGGCGCTGCCTGCCAGCGAGGCCATGTTGACGATCGCCCCGCCGCCGCTCTGCAGCATCGCCGGGATCTGGTACTTCATCCCCAGGAACGTGCCGCGGATGTTGGTGGCGATGCCCTTGTCGAACTCGGCCGGGTTGATGTCGGCCAGCGGCGCCGGCCTGGGGCCGTCGGTCGCATTGTTGAAGGCTGCGTCCAGCCGCCCAAATTCGGTCAGCGCCGCCTCGGTGAACTCTCGCATCGAGTCCTCGTCGCTGACGTCGGTCCGCACCGCGATCGCCTTGCCGCCGTGGCCGCGGATGCGGTCAGCGACCTGGTTCAGCGCCCCCAGGTCCCTGGCGCCCAGCACCACCGCGGCCCCGGCGGCGGCGAAAGCCTCGGCCGTAGCCGCTCCGATTCCCTTGCTTGCCCCGGCGACCATGGCCACCCGGCCCTGGAATGGCATCTCGGTCATGACGACTCCATAGTTAGATATCTAAGTGTTAGACATCAATCTAATCCGGCCCGCCGCTGTGCGCAAGCCCGCCGGTCCTGGCGATGCGAGATCTTGTGCGACGCAGGAGTAGACGGGTTCTAGCGATCGAGCCGGGAAGGAGGAGGTGTCATGGCTCAGCGCGCTGTACCGATCTGCGCACGCGCTAGACGTTGCGCGGGAGCCGACGCAGCCAGATGGACCGGGCCGTGCCGTTGCAGACAACGCCGCCCGCCGGCATCGCGAGCGCCAGCTGCGGCCAGGGGTGACTCCAGCCGTTGACAAGCCCGAGAACCGAGACCAGCGCCAGCACCGGCAGTCCGACGCCGATGGTCGCCCATAGCCAGATGTGGCCGTAAGTAAACGGCTGGAAGGACAGCAGGCGGCGCCGGAGGCGGCGCACGTCGGGCAGGCCGGAATCCATGAGGGAAAGTATACGGTTTTGTCCGGTTAGTTCGGTTATCCGCGTCCCGGTCGCCGAACTCAGACGGGGGCCGGACCGTTACCGGTGCGAACGCGGCCCCCGCGAAGTAACAGGTGCATGGTCGATGAGATCTAGTTGTGCCCGTTATGAGAGATCCGGCGCCTAGACTGGTGGCCGCAGACTCGTGCGCGGCGGTGCTATGGGACGGTGAAGGGGCGCGGGTGGAAGCTGAGGACAGGGTTGGGGCGACGGCCCCGGCCGGGGCGAATCACGCCGGCGGGCACGGTCATGCGGCCGCGGACCCCGCAGCGACGCTGATCGACGCCATTCCCCCCGTCGTTGCGAGCGGCGGATCCCGAGCCGGCACACCGACTAGCGGCATGGCGGGCGGGGGCCGGCGGCCGTCTTGGAAGATCGTCACCGTGGCGGCTAGTGCCGCGGCCGTGCTCGCGGGCGCAGTGGTCGTCGTGGCGGTCACCGGCACCGCACACCACCCGTCGGCGGCCAGGCCGAAGCCGAGCACCGTGGCGACCCACAAGCAGAAGCCGCCCGCACCGGTCAGCGTGGTCTCCGTCAGCCCGGCCAACGGGACGACGAGCGTGAACGGGACCTCGCCGATCACCGTCACCTACTCGGGACCCATCACCAGCGCCACCCCGCTGCCCACGGTGTCGCCGCGGATCGCGGGGAGCTGGCAGACCTCCGGAGACCAGGCAACGTTCACCCCGCAGGTCGGCTTCACCGAAGACACCCGGGTGACCGTCAAGGTCCCCCCGTCAGCCGGGACGACGACGGCCGCAGCTATCCACTTCAGCTTCACGACCGGTCACTACTCCATGCTCCGGCTGGCTCAGCTGCTGTCGCAGCTCGGGTACATCCCGCTCGCCTGGACGCCGACGCTCAGCAATGGTGACGTCGCCACCACCGACGCCGGCGCTCAGCTCGCGGCCGCCTACGATCCGCCCGCCGGTACCTTTGCCTTCAACTCGGGCTATCCCAAGGCGCTGACGAGCATGTGGTCCGCCGGGTCCGACAATGAGATCATCACTGGCGCGGTGCGGACCTTCGAGTTCGACCAGAACCTCACGATGGACGGCGACGCCGGTCCGCAGGTGTGGGCGCGCCTGCTCCGTGCGGTCGCCAGGGACGAGCGGAACCAGCACGGCTACACCTACGTCTGGGTGACTCAGGCCGGTACCCAGACCCTGGACCTGTACCACAACGGCCATCTGGCGATCACCTCCGCGGTGAACACCGGCATCGCCGCCAGTCCCACCGACGACGGCACGTTCCCGGTCTACCTGCGGTACCAGGTCACCCAGATGAAGGGCAAGAACCCGGACGGCACGAAGTACGACGACACCGTCTACTGGGTGTCTTACTTCAACGGCGGCGACGCCGTGCACGCGTTCCCCCGCGGCGGCTACGGCTGGTATCAGTCGCTCGGCTGTGTCGAGCTGCCGTCCTACGGCCCCGTCGCGGAAAACGTCTGGAACCTGATCACCTACGGGACGCTGGTGACGGTTACCGGACCGGTCGCCTGACCGGGCCTTCCGACCGCCGGGCCCCGCCCGGGTACCTCGCGGCAAGCGAGGCAGCCGGGCGGGGAAGGGTCGGCTAGCTCGCTAGTTGCTGCGTTCGAAGGTTACTGAGAAGCCATTGCCGCTGCTATTCAGCGCCCCTGGCTGTGCCTTCACCCGGCTGGAGCTGTCGATCATGGTGATCTCGTCGTCAGTGAACGACGAGATCACGCCTGAGGTGCTGCCCTCGGTCACCGTGGCACCGCTCTCAGTCCAGGTGCCGAAGTTGGCCAGCGGCAGGATCCCGCCGCTGCTCGTGCAGCACGGCGCCTCGGCGATCCACTCGGCGCTGCTGTTGGCGCAGCCCGAGCACGTCTGCGTGGTGTTGAAGCTGTTCGCAGTGTGGGTGGAGTCGGTGACGCTCAGCGTGTAGCTGTCGCCGCTGCGAACCACGGAGGCGCTGATGCTGTCGCCTGACGCCACCGATTCACCGACGACCTGAATGTCGTTGGTCGGATACATTTCCCACCAGCTGTACTGGAAGGCGGTGCCCCCGCTGCACTCGATGAGTGTGCCGTCCTGCTCGACGCTGGAGCTGCTGTAGCCGTCGATGCCGACCCAGAATGCGGCGTAGGTCGTGCTGCGCGAACAGGACACACTCGGCTCGCGCCACGAGCCGGTCGCCTTGCTGAAGTTGCTGCCGGTGTCCGCATAGCCGGACCAGTTCGTGCTCTGAACCTGGCTGAGTCCGGAGACCTGGCTGGAGGACGACATTCGGTGGTCAGTACCGTGCTGGCCGATCGCCAGATGCTTGATCGTGGCGAGTGCTTCCGCGGCCGCCCTGGCCGACGCGCCCGTGCGGGCAGGGCTCGCATTTGCGGCCGTGCCCGCCATGAGCGTCAGGCCAAGTGCCGGCAGCGCGGCCACTAAGGCAAGGGTTACGGTTCGTCGGAGATGATGCATCGGCGCTTCCTCTCGGGTAAACGGCGCGGGGCGGCCGTCCGTGCCCTGAAGCTAACTTTCGGTATTTCCTCCGTCAATATGCGACAGA
The DNA here is from genome assembly GCA_036758685.1 of Streptosporangiaceae bacterium. Lineage (GTDB taxonomy): Bacteria > Actinomycetota > Actinomycetes > Streptosporangiales > Streptosporangiaceae > JAJYUU01. Next base: position 3,587 of record DAIOWC010000226.1, read on the forward strand.
ATTCACCTGGCGCCAACTAGCCCTCACCACGTACTTGACCTGGGCTTTCACACCTTGGACCGGCATGACTGAAGCGCTCGCCCGCGGTAACCGAAATTGGTAAAGGCTCAACCCAGGCCGTTGTCGTGTCGTCGCACGAAGTCAAGGAAGGTCCGGTTGAACTCGGCCGGGTGCTCCCAGACGCAGCCGTGCCCGCCCTTGGTGATGGCCCACTCCGAGCCGGGAATCCCCTCGTGGATGCGGCGGGACAGCGACACCGGGATGAGGATGTCTTCCTCTCCGGCCAGGACCAGTGACGGCACGGCGATGTCGCCGAGCCTGCCGGCCGTGTCGTGGTTCTGGATCACGGCGAGCTGAGCCAGGTAGGCGTGCACGGGCTGGTCCATGAACCGCATGGCCGTCTCGAACTCGGCCAGCTCCTCACCGCGCTGCTCGAAGAACGGGACCGTGAACGCCCACAGCGTGACGTCGCGCATGACGAAGGGAACGCCAAGCACGGGCGCCATGTCGGCCCACATAGCGAACATGCGCGAGCAGAATGGCCCGGGCTCGGCGTAAGTGCAGGCAAACGTGACCGAGCGCAGGTCCCCCGGGTAGCTGAGGGCGTACTCCTGAGCGATCATGCCGCCCATCGACACGCCCAGCAGATGGAAGCCGGTGATGCCGAGCGAGTCGATGAGCCCTTTGGCGTCGTCGGCGAGCATCTTGCTTGAGTAGGGGCCGGCGGGCTTGGAGCTCGCGCCGATGCCCCGGTTGTCGAACCGGAGCACGCGGTAGCCCGCGGACAGGAAGTCGACGACCTGAAGCTCCCACGTGTCCAGGTCATCGGCCAGACCGTTGATCAGAACGATGGTTTCCTCGCCATCCCCCTCCAGCCGGTAGTGCAGCTCGACTCCGTTGACTGATGCCACCGTCCTCGGCGTCATCGGGGAGGCCGGTCGGTGACGAGCTTTTCGATGCGGTCGAGACGGTCGGCGAGATCCTCGGTCGTCACGACGTCGGCGAGTATCAGCCGGACGCCAGCCAGCTCCCTGGCCAGGAACTCGGTGTCCTGCTGTGTCCGGGCGGCTACCTCGCGGTCTCGCTCGACAGTGGCCCGGTCCCGGTCGTCCTGCCGGTTCTGCGCGAGCAGGATCAGCGGCGCCGCGTAGGCCGCCTGCAGCGAGAAAGCCAGGTTGAGCAGGATGAAGGGATAGGGATCCCAGTGCCTGATGAATCCGACCGTATTGATCAGGATCCAGCCGATTACGATCACGGTCTGCGCGGCCAGGAAGCGGCCGGTCCCCATGAACCTCGCGATCGCCTCGGACCCGCGACCGAAGGCATCCGCGTCATACCTGGTCCCCATGAGCGGAGTCCCGCGCGGGACCGCCAGCTCAGAACGATCAAGGTCCCGTCGCATTCCGGATTGCACCCTCATGACACTCGCCTCCGCCAGTCGGCTCCGAGCAGCCGGTCGAGGACATCGTCGACGGTTACCGCGCCCAGCAGCCGCCCGGCGTCATCGCAGACCGCGATCCCGATCAGGTTGTAAGCGGCCATCCGGGTGGCGACCGCCAGCTCCGGCAGCTCGGGCCGGATGAAGCTGCTCTCCTCGATGCACTGGCCGACCGGGACCGACGGTGCCTCGCGCAGCAATCGCTGGAAGCCGACCGAGCCGAGGTAGCGGCCGGTCGGGGTTACGGCCGGTGGCTCGCACACGTAGACCTGGGCCGCCTCGGTCACCCCCTTGGTCGGCAGCCGGATCCTGGCCAGTACCTCGGCCACCGGGAGGTCGGGCGTGACGATCAGCGGTTGCGAGGTCATGAGGCCGCCGGCGGTCGCCGGGCCATAGGCCAGCAAGCGCCGCAGGTCGGCGGCCCGGTCCGGCTGCATGTCGGCCAGCAGCTGCTCGCGCTCGTCGGCAGGCATCTCCGCCAGCAGGTCAGCGGCGTCATCCGGTTCCATTTCCTCGATCACGTCGGCGATGCGCTCGGGGCCAAGACCGGCCAGGAAGCCAATCTGGTCCTCCTCGGGCATCTCCTGCAGCAGGTCGGCCAGCTCCTCGTCCTGCAGGGCGTCGGCAAGCTGCCGGCGCCGCGCCGCGGGCATGACCTCGACCGCGCCGGCGAGGTCGGTCGGGTGCATGTCCCTGAGCCCGACGATCTGCTCGCCGACGCCGCCGGCGTCGAACAGCGCGCGGTACTTATCCCACGGCACGATCGCGGCCGTCTGCCGCCGCAGGCCCCGGCGCTGCCCGACGGCGAGCACCGATACCTCCCAGCCGCGGCCACTGGCGGATCGGACGATGCCAATGTCGAGAACCACCCCGTTGCCGGCGGGCTGGTCATACAGCTTGGATGCCAGCAGCTCGCCCGCCCGCTGACTGAAGTGGCCGAGGTCGACGCTGCTTCCATCGAGCCGGACGCCGTCGACCGACATCTCGGCCACCCGCCCGAGGCTGACGAAGATCGGCCGGCGCTGCACCATCACCACGAAGCCGAGCGCACGCGGCGGGTCAGCCCCGGCGGCCTGCAGGATGACGACGTCCTGGACGCGGCCGATCGACATGCCCTCGGCGTCCAGCAGGCGCAGGCCGGCTAGCCGCGAGGTGAACACGGGCTCAGGATTCACGGCTAAAGCTTCCCTGGCCGACCGCCCCAGTGGATAGCATCGCCCGCCCCTTTCCCGCCCGGGGACAGGATATTCGCCCGCGAAAAAAGTTCGACCGCCCGCCGGAGCGCTGCCACAGTGGTCGCGTGAGCAACGCCGATCTTGTTACTGCCGAAGACGTGCGACTGATGCAGGGCCTTGCCCAGCGCGTCGCTGCTGTCCGTCCCGACCTGGTCAACGCCGATGCATCGTTCGGCGAGCTGGCCTGGATCTGGGGTAAGGGGCATGCTTCCGACGGCGGGACCTGGTTTCGCCGGCTGTGGTTTTCCGGCGGCGAGCTGACTGCGTGGGCCTGGGCCTCTATGCCGCATCGGGTGCGCCGCAGCGACGGGTCGGAGCACGAGGTGACCAGCGCGTATCTGGCCTATCAGGCCCATCCGGACTCCGCCGAGCTGGTCGACGACGTGATCGACTGGTACGACCGCGTCGCGGCCGGCCTGGAGCGGACCGTCTCCCCGACGATCGCCGACGGGTCCGCGCTGAAGCGCTGGGAGACGCACGGCTACCAGACCGATCCGGCCTCCCTTGGCGACACCGGGTCCTGGACTCAGCTCAACGAGCGCGACCTCACCGAGGTGGAGCGGCCCGCGCTGCCGGCTGGCTTCCGGTTCCGCACCGCCGGTGAGGCCGGGCCGGAGGCCGCGGTGCGGGCACATCTGGATGCCTGGGCTCCGTCGACCTACACCGCCCAGGGCTACGAGGGCGTCCGGCGGATGGCGGCGTATCGCGGCGACCTGCACGTCCTGGTGGAGGCGCCGGACGGGACGATGGCCGCCTCGGCGATCATGTGGCTGGATGAGGCCAACGAGACCGCGCAACTCGAACCCGTCGGGACGCATCCCGGCTACCGGCGTCTCGGACTCGGCAGGGCGATGCTCCTGCACGGCATGCATCTCGCGCGGGATGCCGGAGCAACGCAGATGACCGTCGTGTGCCTCGGGGCGTCCGGGCACCCGGCGGCCCGAGGGCTGTACTACTCAGTCGGGTTCCGGCCGCTCACGCGGGACGCACCGCTGATCAAGCCCGCCGCTTAGGCGCCCGTGCCCGCGAGCGCGTTGCCTTCCCAGTCCACCAGGACGCAATCGGCGGCATCCGCGCAGGACGCGCCGGTCAGCCCGGTGCCCGCGGTCGTGACCGGGTCGACATTGGAGGTGCCCGACCAGGTTGCTCCGTTGAAGGTCGCTACGTTCCCGCTCAGGTCCCCCAGCAGGCAGAAGTGGGTCACGGTGCAGGAGATCGCCTGCGGCTGGCCGGCGCTGTCAATCGTGGTCGGCGCGGTCCAGGTACTGCCGTTGTAGGTGTACTCGTTGCCTCCGGCGTCGATCGCGACGCAGAAGGTGGTGGTCGGGCAGGAGACTCCGGCCATGGACGCTGCCACGCCGGGGTCAAGGGCGGTGGCCTTCGACCAGACACCGTCGATATACGTGAACGCGTTTCCGAGCTGATCGACCGCGACGCAGAAGCTCTGGGTAGCGCAGGACACCCTGCCCTCCCCTGGCTCCGGCCCGAAGCCGAGGTAGGTGTCCAGGGAACCGTTGCCGACGCTAGTGCCGTTCCAGGTCGCGGTGTAGACACTCCCGTCGGTGCCGTAGGAAAGCATCTCGCAGAAGTCAGGTCCGGTGCACGAGACCGAGCTCAGCGGCAGAGCGTCCTGGCCCTCGTACGTCCAGGTGCGCCCGTTGAACATGAAGATGTGGCCGCCTTCGCCGTTGGAGGTCGAAGCGTCCACGGCCATGCAGAAGCCCGGGCTCGGGCAGGACACGGCATCGACCGCGCTGGCCAGCGGGTTGATGGTCTGCGGCGCGCTCCACTTCTTGCCGTTGTAGACGAGGTAAGCGCCGGACCAGTCCACTGCCACGCAGAAGGTCGTCGTCGCGCAGGAGACCGAGTAGGTGAAGCCGTGCAGCGGCCCGCCCGGAGCCGACGAGCTGGTCAGCGAGGTGCCGTCGAGTACGAAAATGCGCGAACCGTCGGTCATCATGCAGTAGGTGGCGCTCGCGCAGGACAGGACCGACGGTTTACCCGGGTCGAACGAAGTAGCTTCGGTCCAGGTCGTGCCGTCGCTGGTGTAGTAGCTGCCGCCGCTCAGGGCCATGCAGAAAGACGTTCCGACCGGGCAGGACACCGAGTCCGCGGGCTCAGATGCGTTGAGCGTTGCGGGAGCCGACCAGGTGCCGGTGTAGAGCACCGCCCCTCCGCTGCTGGTAACGGCCGCGCAGAGCGTGGTGCTGGCGCACGAGACCTGGAGCGCCTCGATCGGCGCGTCCACGTTCACGGCGGCACTCCAGCCAGACCCGGTATAGGTGTAGGCGAGACCCGCCTGGCTCACCGCCATGCAGAAGGAGTCGCTCGGACAGGAAACCGACGTCAGCAGGTCAGTGGCCGCCACCGTCGCCGGTGCCGACCAGGACGCACCGTTGAAGATCGTCGCCTGCGTGGTACTGAGCGCGACGCAGAAAGTCGGGCTCGCGCAGGACACGGCGACGGCATCCAGCCCGACACCGGCGGTCGCCGACCACGAAGTGCCGTCATAGACGAAGCCGTTACCGCTCGTGTCCACGGCCAGGCAGAAAGTAGCGCTCGCGCACGAGAGGTGGATGTCGTAGCCACTGTCCAGGTACGGTCCCGTCTCGATCCGGACCGGCGCCGACCAGCCCGTTCCGTTCCAGCGGATCGCGCTGCCGGCGGCCAGGTCCATCCCCATGCAGAAGGTCGACGAGACGCACGAGACGGTGCCAAGCCACCCGGCCGGAGCGTCGATCGTGACCGGGGCGGAGAACTTCATCTGAGACCACACGTTGCCGTACGCCGACGCCACGCTCGTGCCGCCCGGGCCGGAGACCTTGAGGCTGATGTCGTACTTCCGGGTTGTCGTCCCTGTAAGCGCGGGCAGCGTGACCGGAATGGAGATGCCGGCCGACGTCGAGCCGGCAACGCAGGCCTTGGTCACCGGCAGCCCGCCGACAGCGGGAGTGGCCGAGACTGTGCACTTCGTCGAGCGACTGACCTTCGCCGACAGGACGGTCGCGCCGCCGGCTGAGGGAAAGTCCGATGGCTGCACTGCAATCTGCGTGATCGTCGGCGGGGCCTCGCGGACAACAACGGTCAAAGGCTTGGCGGCGACCTTGCCGCCGCGACCGCTGACGGTCAGCCCGAACTTATAGGCCTTCTGGCCCGCCGCCGAATTGCCAGGCAGGCGGATTGTCCGCGTGGCCGACCCGCGGGTGCAGGAGACCTTGGCCGGGAGCCCTTTCAGCCGGGGTGACGAGGTGAAGACGCAAGCACTCGCGCCCTTGACCGCCGTGCTCAGCTTGACCGTGCCGCCCGCCGACGGCAGTGACGTCGCGCTCGCGCGGAAGTACTTGATCGCCGGGTGACTGACCTTGCCCGGTGCAGCGCTGGCCGGAAGGCCCGACGCCAGCAGGCACACTGCAGCACCAGCCACGACGGCGATACTCCGGCTCAGAGTGGTCTTCATGCCGGGTATCTTCTCAGGCCGGTGGCCTTATAGGTCAACTATGTGATTTATCGATTTATCTCGCCGCGGTGGCCAGGCCGGACGACGCCGAGTTCGCGTTCGCTGAGACGCGCCGCCCCGTCAGCGGCCCG
>DAIOWC010000227.1:0-9779 GCA_036758685.1 Streptosporangiaceae bacterium
GCCTGGTTCTGCAGCGGGCACTCGCCGCCCTTGTCACACATGGGGCAGTCGAGCGGGTGGTTGACCAGCAGCAGCTCCATCATGCCCCGCTGGGCCTTCTCCGCGACGGGGGAGGTCAGCTGGGTCCTGACAACCATGCCCTCGGTGCACACGGTGGTGCAGGAGGCCGGCGGCTTCGGCTGGCCCTCCACCTGCACCAGGCACTGCCGGCAGGCGCCGATCGGGTCGAGCAGCGGGTGATCGCAGAACCGCGGGATCTGGATGCCGAGCTGCTCGGCGGCCCGGATGATCAGCGTGCCCTTCGGGACGGTGATCTGGAACCCGTCGATGGTGACGCTCACCCCGTCGGCCGGCTTCGCCAGCTCCCCGGTCGTTGGCTGTACCGTCATCGGGCCGACTCCAAGGCGAAGAGGGTCGAGGCGGCGGGATCGAACGGGCAGCCGCCCTGTCGCTGATGCTCGATGTACTCGTCGCGGAAGTACTTGATCGACGAGGCGACCGGCGCCTGGATCGAGTCGCCCAGGGCGCAGAACGCGCGGCCGGTGATGTTGTCACAGATGTCGAGCAGCTTGTCCAGGTCGGCCTCGCTTCCCTGACCCTCTTCGAGCTGCTGCAGCAGCTGGACGACCCAGTAGCTGCCCTCCCGGCAGGGCGTGCACTTTCCGCACGACTCGTGCTCGTAGAACTGGATCCACCGCAGCACGACGCGCACGACGCAGGTCGTCTCGTCAAAGATCTGCAGCGACCGGGTACCGAGCATCGATCCGGCTGCCGCCACCGACTCGAAGTCCAGGGGCACGTCCAGGTGCTGGTCGGTGAACAGCGGCGTCGACGAGCCGCCCGGGGTCCAGAACTTCAGCCGGTGCCCGGCCCGCATCCCGCCCGACAGATCGAAGAGCTCGCGCAGGGTGGTGCCGAGCGGCGCCTCGTACTGGCCGGGCGTGGTGACGTGGCCGGACAGCGAGAACAGCCCGAAGCCCTTGGACCTCTCCGTGCCGAACCGGGCGAACTGGGCCGCGCCGTACTCCAGGATGTACGGCACCGAGGCGATCGACTCGACGTTGTTGACCACCGTCGGGCAGGCGTACAGGCCCTCGCTGGCCGGGAACGGCGGCTTGAGCCGGGGCTGGCCGCGAAAGCCTTCCAGCGAGTCAAGCAGGGCGGTCTCCTCGCCGCAGATATAAGCGCCGGCGCCCGAATGCACGACGATCTCCAGGCTGAAGCCCGAGCCGAGGATGTTATCGCCGAGGTAGCCGGCCTCCCTGGCCTCAGCCACGGCGTTCATCAGCCGCCTGGCCGCGTGCAGGACCTCGCCGCGCACGTAGATAAAGGCCCGGTCCGCGCGGATCGAGTACGAGGCGATCACCATGCCCTCGATCAGCGCCTGCGGATTGGCCAGCAGAGTCGGGATGTCCTTGCACGCGCCGGGCTCGGACTCGTCCGCGTTGACCACCAGGTAATGCGGCTTGGCGTCGCCCTGCGGGATGAAGCCCCACTTGACGCCGGTCGGGAAGCCGGCGCCGCCGCGGCCGCGCAGGGCCGAGTCCTTCAGGGTCTGGATGACCTGATCCGGCTGCATGGCCAGGGCCTTGGGCAGCGCCCGGTACCCGCCCGCCCGCTTGTAGCCCGCCAGCGAGAACGAGTCGGGCTCATCCCAGCGCGCGCTCAGCTCGGGGGTGAGGATTGTCGTCACTTTTCTGCAACCTCCGGCTCACCGGGCCGCCAGCCTTGCTCTTTCGCAATCCGCAGCCCGGCCAGCGTCGCTGCGCCGGCGGTGTGCCCGCCGGCAGCCTGGCCGTCGTTGAAGCCGGCCAGGATCTTGCCCGCCTGCTTCCAGGTGCACAGCCTCGGCGCGCCCCGGGTCGGCGCCACGTCGGCCCCGCTCCGCAGGCCGTCGACCAAGTCGCGCGCGGACTGCGGCGTCATGTTGTCGAAGAACTCCCAGTTGACCATGACAACCGGGGCGTAGTCGCAGGCTGCGTTGCACTCGACGTGCTCGACGCTGACCTTGCCGTCGGCCGTGACCTCGTCAATTCCGACGCCGAGATGCTGCTGGAGGTCGGCAAGGATCGCGTCGCCGCCCATGACCGCGCACAGCGACGTGGTGCACACCCCGACGTGGTACTCACCCACTGGCCTGCGCTTGTACATGGTGTAGAAGGAGACGACGCCGGTGACGTCGGCCTCGGTCAGCCCGAGTTGCTCCGCGCAGTACGCGATGCCGTCCTGCGAGACGTAGCCCTCCTCGGACTGCACCAGGTGCAGCAGAGGCAGCAGGGCCGACCGCGTCCGCGGGTACCGGCCGATGATCTCGGCGGCCTGCGGTGCCAGCCGGGCGCGCACTTCCTCGCTCAGCGCCATTATCTGTCCACGCCTCCCATCACGGGATCGATGCTGGCGACCGCCGCAATGACGTCCGCGACCAGGCCGCCCTCGCTCATCGCGGACACCGCCTGCAGGTTGGTGAACGAGGGGTCCCGGAAGTGCACCCGGTACGGCCGCGTGCCGCCGTCGCTGACCGCGTGGCAGCCAAGCTCGCCGCGCGGCGACTCGACCGCGGCGTAGACCTGCCCGACCGGCACCCGGAATCCCTCGGTGACCAGCTTGAAGTGGTGGATGAGCGCTTCCATGGACTGGCTCATGATGTGGGCGATGTGGTCGGGCGAGTTGCCGAGCCCGTCCGGCCCGAGCGCCAGCTTGGCCGGCCAGCCGATCTTCTTGTCGGCGATCATCACGGGCTGGCTGCCAGGGGCGACTCCGGCCAGCCGGTCCACGCACTGGCTGATGATCCGCAGCGACTGGTCCATCTCGTCCATCCGGACGATGTACCGGCCGTAGACATCGGCCGACGTCCGGGTCGGAACGTCGAACTCGTAGGTCTCGTAACCGCAGTACGGCTGGCTCTTGCGCAGGTCCCACGGCAGGCCCGCGGCCCGCAGGATCGGGCCGGTAACGCCGAGCGACATGCAGCCGGTCACGTCCAGATGGGCGATGTTCTTGGTCCTGGCGATGTAGACCGGGGCCGCATCGAACAGGGCGCGGATCTCGCTGAGCTGCCCGGGCATCACGCGCAGGTACTCGCGCAGCCGCTCGATCGCTCCGGCGGGCAGGTCCTGCGACACCCCGCCCGGCCGTACGAAGGCGTGGTTCATACGGAGCCCGGTGATCAGCTCGAACAGGTCCAGCGTCTTTTCCCGCTCGCGCATGCCGTACAGGAACACGGTGGTCGCGCCCAGCTCAAGGCCGAATGTGCCGATCGCCGTCAGGTGCGACGAGATCCGGTTGAGTTCCATCATCAGCACCCGGATGGTGGTCGCCCGCTCCGGGACCTCGGACTCGATGCCGAGCAGCCTCTCGACCGCCAGGCAGAAGGCGGTCTCGTTGAACAGCGGCGACAGGTAGTCCATCCGGGTGCAGAACGTGACGCCCTGCGTCCAGCTACGGAACTCCATGTTCTTCTCGATGCCGGTGTGCAGGTAGCCGATGACCGGCCGGAGCTCGGTTACCGTCTCGCCGTCGAGCGTGAGGACCAGCCGGAGCACCCCGTGGGTGGAAGGGTGCTGGGGACCCATATTGACGATCATGCGCTCGTCGCTGGCCTGGAAATCGGGCGACTGCGCCGCCGCGACTACCTCATCCCAGTCCTCGCCGCTGAGGTGATAGACGCGGCCCTCTTCAGTATCGGCCCGGGGGGACGACCCCCCTGGACCCCCCGCGTGGGTACCAGTACTCATTCGTACGCCCTCCGCTCGTCGGGCGGCGGGATCGTCGCGCCGCGGTACTCGACCGGGATGCCGCCGAGCGGGTAGTCCTTCCGCTGCGGGTGCCCGCGCCAGTCATCGGGCATCTCGATCCGGGTGAGCGCCGGGTGTCCGTCGAAGATGACGCCGAAAAAGTCCCACGTCTCGCGCTCGTGCCAGTCGCAGGTTGGGTAGATGTCGACCAGCGACGGGACGTGCGGGTCGGCGTCCGGCGCGGTTACCTCGAGCCTGACCCGGCGGTTGTGAGTAATGGAGAGCAGGTGATACACGGCGTGCAGCTCGGCCCCGATGTCGGAGAGGTAATGCACCCCCGACACGCCCAGGCACATCTCAAAGGAGAGCTCGGGAGTGTCACGCAGCGACTGGGCGACCGCGGTCAGGTGCTCGCGCTGCACGTACAGGGTCAGCTCGCCGTTGCTTACCACCGCCTGCGGTATCGCGTCGTCGTAGCTGGTCCCGGCGGCGCGCATGGCTCCGGCCAGCGAGTCGGCGATGTCATCGAAGTAGGACCCGTAGGGCCGCGGGCTGGCGACAATCGGTGCGCGCCGCACCTTGAGGCCGCCGTAGCCGGAGGTGTCCCCCGAGCCGCTGACGCCGAACATGCCGGTGCGCTGCACCTGCTCGGCGAGGCGCTCGTCGCCCGCGACCTCGGCGGGGCCAGGCGCGCTCGGCTGCTGATCGTTCTCAGTTCCCGGGTCCGTCACTGGTGCAGCTCCGGCTCGTGGGAGGGGTAGGGCAGGTCCGCCGGCTGACTGCCGGGCGGCTGGGCCAGGCTCGGCAGCAGCGGCAGCCGGCGCAGCCGGGCCTCTTCCAGCTCGGTGACCTGGCGTTCCCGGTTCGCGCCGAGTTTCATGTTCTGGATCTTGTCGTGCAGCTTGACGATGGAGTCGATGAGCATCTCCGGCCGCGGCGGGCAGCCAGGCAGGTAGATGTCGACCGGAACGATGTGGTCAACGCCCTGGACGATGGCGTAGTTGTTGAACATGCCGCCGCTGGAGGCGCAGACGCCCATCGAGATGACCCACTTGGGGTTGGACATCTGGTCGTAGATCTGCCGGAGCACCGGCGCCATCTTCTGACTGACGCGCCCGGCCACGATCATCAGGTCGGCCTGGCGCGGAGTGTTCGATGCCCGCTCCATCCCGAACCGGGCCAGGTCATGCCGGGGCCCGCCGGTCGCCATCAGCTCGATCGCGCAGCAGGCCAGCCCGAAGGTGGCCGGCCACACCGAGCTCTTCCTGGCGTATCCCGCGACCTTCTCGACCGTGGTCAGCAGCACGCCGCTGGGGAGCTTTTCTTCGATTCCCATCGCTAATCCCACTCCAGGCCGCCGCGGCGCCAGACATAGACGTACGCGATCAGCACGGTGACGATGAACGTGACCATCTCGACCAGGCCGAAGACTCCGAGCTTGTCGAAGTAGACGGCCCACGGGTACAAGAAGATGATCTCTACGTCGAAGACGATGAACAGCATCGCCGTCAGGTAGTACTTAACCGGAAACCGGATGCCCTGCGGCTGCCTCGTCGGCTCGATGCCGCATTCGTAGGCCTCAAGTTTCGCCCGGTTCCACCGCTTCGGGCCGGCCATATTGCTGCCGACCAGCGAGAGGATCGCGAAGACGGCCGCTAGGCCGCCGAGCCCGAGGATCGGCACGTAGTACCCCATCGCGGGATCACCACCTTAAGCATCATCGTGCGGCTATGCCGCGGGCGTCATCTTAGACACCGCGTTGAGCAGCCGGTCCACGGCATCGCCGCCACGGGTCTCGGTCAGGTTGCCAAGCAGCTTCATCGTGAAACGCATCACAGCGGGACGTTTCACTCCGTGCCTGGTCGCGAACTTCATGAACGACGGCTTGCCGATCAGGTCGACGAACACGCGGCCGAGCGTGTAGTAGCCGCCGTAGGCATCCTTGAGCTGGCGCGGATAGGCCTGCAGCACCCGCTCGCGACTCCCGGCCGTGGGCCGGGCCAGCGCCTGGGTGATCACCCGGGCGGCCAGTTCGCCCGACTCGAGCGCGTAGGCGATGCCCTCGCCGTTGAACGGGTTCACCATGCCTCCGGCGTCGCCGGCCAGCACGAGGCCCCTGGTGTAGTGCGGCGTCCGGTTGAAGCCCATGGGCAGCGCCGCGCCGCGGATCGGCTGCGTCCGGTTCTCCTCGCTGAAGCCCCACTCGGCCGGCATCGCCGCGAGCCACGTGCGCAGCAGCGCGCGGTAATCGATCTCGCCGAATCCCTTCGACGTGTTCAGCAGGCCGACGCCGACATTGCTGGTGCCGTCGCCCATCCCGAAGATCCAGCCGTAGCCGGGCAGCAGGGCACTGCCATCCCAGAGGTCCAGCCAGGCTTCCAGATAGTCGTCGTTGTGGCGCGGCGAGGTGTAGTACGTGCGCACGGCGACGCCGAGCGGCCGGTCGTCGCGCTTGTGCAGGCCCATCGCCACCGACAGCCGGGACGAGTTCCCGTCCGCCGCGACGACCAGCGGCGCGCGGAACTGCCGGCCGTCCTTGGCCGTCACCCCGCAGATGCGGCCCGTCCGCTCATCCAGCACGGGGCTCTCGACGGCCACGCCCTCGAGGACCTTGGCGCCCGCCTTCTCCGCGTGCCTGGCCAGGATCTCATCGAAGTCGGTGCGCGCGCGGACCAGGCCGTAGCCCGGATAGGCCGACAGGTCAGGCCAGTCCAGCTCGATCCGGCCGCCGCCGCCGATGATGCGCAGGCCCTTGTTCCTGAGCCAGCCCTCACTCGCCTCGATCGGCACGCCCATCCCGGTGAGCGCCTTCACGGCGCGGGGCGTGAGCCCGTCACCGCAGACCTTCTCCCGGGGGAAGTGCGTCTTTTCCAGGACGAGCACGTCGAGGCCCGCCGTCGCCAGGTAGTAGCTGACCGCGGAGCCCGCGGGCCCGGCGCCGACGACGAGCACGTCCGCCGACTCCGCAGCCGTCTTGGGCGCGCGGCGACCGCGCGCGCGCTCACCAGATCTCGTGCCGTCTTTGGGGGCCAAGTCTGGGGTGCCGGCGGGGGGTACTTGCTCGGTCACGAACCCGTCCTGACTGTCTTGTGAAGGTCTTCACAAGTGCCTTCAGGGGGCAGTCTAGTCCCAGCCAGACCCGGCGGTTTCAGCCGCCCCGGCGCAGTTTGCCGTCGTGCCCGCCCCGGGCGGGACGATCTAGGCCGGGCGGCGGGCCTGATGTACCGCGACGACTCCCAGGCTGAGGTTCTGCCAGCGAACCGCCGACCAGCCGGCTCCGGCGATCTGCGCCGCCAGTGCCTTCTGACCTGGCCAGTCGCGAATGGACTCCGACAGATAGTCATAGGCCTCGGCGTTGCCGGACAGCCGCCGGGCGATCAGGGGCAGCACCCGGGTGAGGTATTGCTCATACAGGGCGTTCAGCTGGGGCACGGGCAGGTGACTGAACTCGCACACGACGAGCTTGCCGCCGGCCCTCGTCACCCGGCGCAACTCCGACAGGGCCTGCCCCGCGTCAGCGACGTTCCGCAGGCCAAATGAGATCGTCACCGCGTCGAAGGCGCCATCAGCGAACGGCAGCGCGAGTGCGTCGCCAGCGACGAATCGCAGCGCCGCCGCCGGCCGGCGGGCACCGACCCTGAGCATGCCGAGGGAGAAATCGCAGGCCACACACCGCGCGCCCCCCGCGGTGAACGACCGCGAGGACGTACCCGTCCCGGCCGCCAGGTCGAGCACGAGCTGACCCGGCCGGGCACCGACCGCGCGGGAGACGGCCTTGCGCCAGCGCCTGTCCATGCCCAGGGACAGGGTGTCGTTGAGCAGGTCGTAGCGGTCGGCCACCTTGTCGAACATGGCCGAGACTTCGGCCGGTTGCTTATCCAGCTGGGCGCGGGTCATGGGGCCAAGCCTGGCATACGGCCCGCGGAAGTCGGCAGCATGCCGGCGGGGGCTCCGGGGTCGCCCGCCCTGGTCGGCTCTGCCCTGGTTAGGCGCTATCGGCCACCGCTCAGGTAGCCTGTCGCCTGCGATCATGCCTGGTGACGTGGCCCAATGGGAGGCTGGCGATGGAGGCTCTCAGCATCGAGGGCGCGTGGGTGTACACCCCGCGCATCTTCGCCGATAACCGCGGCTCGCTGGCCGAGGCCTACCGGGTCGGCGAGTTCAGCGATGACCTCGGCTACCCGGTCGACTTGCGCCAGGTGAACTGGTCGGTGTCGAAGCGGGGCGTCATCCGGGGCATCCACTTCACCTCGCTGCCGCCGGGGCAGGCCAAGTACGTGTTCTGCCCGAGTGGCGCCCTGCTGGACGTGATCGTCGACCTGCGCGTCGACTCGCCGACGTTCCTGCGCTGGGAGGCGGTCAGGATTGACGAGACCGACCGCCGCGCGGTGTACCTCGAGCATGGCCTCGGGCACGCGTTCATGGCCCTGAGTCCGACGGCCACCGCTATCTACCTGTGCACGAAGTCCTATGAGCCGTCGACCGACCATGACATCCACCCGCTCGACCCCGACATTGGCATCGAGTGGCCCGCGGACGTCGAGATCATCATGTCGGCCAAGGACGACGCCGCCCCGTCGTTCAAGGAGATCCGCGACGCCGGGCTGCTGCCGACCTACGCCGAGTGCGTCCGCGCCGCCGAGGAGCTGCGCGCCCGGGCGGCACCGGAGGCCCGCGCCCGAGCCTGACCGTCAGGCTGGGCTAGCCGGCCGCGGGCGTCCGGCCCTCGGCGGCCGCCAGCTCACCGAACGCCAGGTGCAGCGACTGCTCCCAGTCCGGCAGCGGGGTCAGGCCCGCGGCCGCCCACTTGTCGTGACCGAGGACGCTGTAAGCCGGACGCGGCGCGGGCAGGCCGAGCGCGCTGGTCGAGGTTCGGGTTACCCGGTCGGGGTCGGCCTGCAGGAGCGTGAACACAGCACGGGCGAGGTCAAACCAGGTCGTCTCGCCGCTGCTGGTCGCGTGGTAGAAACCTGGCTCGGCGTCGGTCGCGGCGAGCATCAGGATCTGCCGGGCGACGTCGGCGGTCCAGGTCGGCTGGCCGCGCTGATCGTCGACGACCGCGACGGTGTCCTTGCTGCCCTCGAGCCTGATCATCGTCCGAATGAAGTTGGGCCCGTGGGCTCCGTACAGCCACGCGGTGCGCAGCACGTAGCTGGCGTCCGGCAGCAGCTTGCGCACGGCATCCTCGCCCGCAAGCTTGGTGCGCCCGTAGGCGGTCCGCGGCGCCGGCGGATGATCCTCGGGATACGGCTGGGTGTCCGTGCCGTCGAAGACGTAGTCGGTAGACGGCTGGATCAGCCGCGCCCCGGCCGCGGCGCAGGCGGCCGCGAGGTTCGCCGCACCATCGCCGTTGATCGCCAGCGCCTCGTCCTCGTGCGATTCCGCGGCGTCCACCGCGGTCCAGGCGGCACAGTTCACGACGATGTCCGGACGGACGTCGAGAAGGACCTGGCGCGTCGCCGCCGCGTCAGTCAGGTCGAGCCCGGCCCGGCCGAGCGCCGTCAGCGGCTGACCGGAAGCGCTCAGCAGTGCGGTCATGTCCTGGCCCAGCATCCCGCCGGCGCCAGTGACCAGCCAGCTGGTCATGCTCTTTTTTGCAGCCCGGCGCGCTCCTTGAGCGGCTCCCACCAGGCCCGGTTGTCGGCGTACCAGCGCACGGTCTCTGCCAGCCCGTCCGCGAATCCGATCTCCGGCGCGTAGCCGAGGGCGCGCAGCACCGAGTCGTCCAGCGAGTACCGCCGGTCGTGGCCCTTGCGGTCCTCGACGTACTCCACCGACTCCCAGCCCATCCCGCACGCCTCGAGCAGCATGCTGGTGAGCTCCTTGTTGACCAGATGGTCGGTGCCGCCGATGTGGTAGATGCGGCCCGGCTCGCCCGCCTCGGCCGCGAGCTGGATGCCGCGGCAGTGGTCGGCGACATGGATCCACTCCCGCACGTTCCCGCCGTCGCCGTACAGCGGCACCTTGCGGTCGTCCAGCAGGTGGGTGATGAACAGCGGGATGACCTTCTCGGGGAACTGGTAGGGCCCGTAGTTGTTGCAGCAC
>DAIOWC010000228.1:0-9646 GCA_036758685.1 Streptosporangiaceae bacterium
AGGCCATGCCGCCATTCATCTCCGGCGGCTCGATGATCGAGGTCGTCCGGATGGAAGGCTCGACCTTCCTGCCGCCGCCGGAGCGATTCGAGGCCGGGGTGCCCGCGACCGCGCAGACCGTCGGCCTGGCCGCTGCCTGTGACTACCTCGACGGCCTGGGTATGGCTAAGGTCGCCGCGCACGAGGAGGCGCTCACCGCGCACGCGCTGGAGGCACTGCCCGGCATCAGCGGGCTCCGGATACTCGGGCCGCTGACGACCGAGCACCGGGGCGGGGCAGTATCGTTCGTGGTGGACGGGATTCATCCGCACGATGTGGGGCAGGTGCTGGATGAGCTGGGCATAGCCGTCCGAACCGGGCACCACTGTGCCTGGCCGCTGCACCGCGCGCTGGGTGCCCAGTCCAGCACCAGGGCAAGCTTCTACGTTTACAACACGCACGACGAGGTCGACGCGCTGGCGGACGGAATCCGGCAGGCGCAGAAATTCTTCGGCGTGGCGTGATGTTGAAGGGCGAGTGATGCAGCTCGAGTCCATGTACCAGGAGATCATCCTGGACCATTACCGCCGTCCGCTCCACGCGGGCCTGCGGGAGCCGTTCGACGCCCAGGTGCATCACGTGAACCCGACCTGCGGCGACGAGGTCACCCTGCGGGTCACGCTCAAGGACGCCGGTGACCAGCCGGCCGTGGCGGACGTCTCCTACGAGACGCTGGGCTGCTCGATCAGCCAGGCCAGCGTGTCGGTGATGGCCGACTTGATCATCGGCAAGCCGGTCAGCGAGGCATTGAAGATCAGTGCCGAGTTCCTCCAGCTCATGCAGTCACGCGGCGAGTCCGAGCCGGACGAGGACGTGCTCGGCGACGCGGTGGCGTTCGAGGGCGTGTCCAAGTACCCCGCGCGGATCAAGTGCGCGCTGCTCGGCTGGATGGCGTGGAAGGACGCGACGGCGAGAGCGCTGGCCGAGCGCGGTGACGCGGTCGCGCTCGACACCCAGGCAGAGGCCGACGGGGCCAAGAGCTAAGACAGAGGTCAGACATGACGGAAGACAACACGACCGGGCCGGCCGACGGCGGCACGTCGGTCATCGGCAATCCGGAGACCGAAGACCTGCTCGAGGCGCTGCGCGATGTCGTCGACCCCGAGCTCGGCATCAACGTCGTCGATCTCGGCCTCGTCTACGGCGTGACCGTCGAGACCGACCGGACCGCCACCATCGACATGACCCTGACGAGCGCGGCCTGCCCGCTCACCGACGTCATCGAGGACCAGGCGCGCGCGGCGCTGGACGGCCTGGTGCCGGACTTCAGGATCAACTGGGTCTGGCTGCCGCCGTGGGGCCCGGAGAAGATCACCGAGGACGGCCGCGAGCAGCTGCGGGCCCTCGGCTTCAACGTCTGACCAGCGCTGTCGGCGGGCCGACCGGAGTACGGTAGCTGACCCAGGTCGTCCCGTTCCAGCGCTCGGCCAGGGTCGCGTTGCCGCCGTCGGTGGTGCCGACGCTCCCGACCCCGATGCACAGGGTCGTCGACCTGCAGGCGACCGCGGTCAGGTAGGCGTGGGCGACGGGATTGACGCTGGTCTTCACGGTCCAGCGGGTCCCGTTCCACAGTTCTGTCTGCGCGCCGGAGACCGCCATGCACATGCGGGCCTGCGGGCAGGACAGCCCGCCGAAGAAGCTGACTGCACCGGATACTGGCTGCACGCCCCACCTCTTGCCATTCCACCGCTCGGCCAGCGGAACGTAAACGTCCCCGCCGGGATCGGTGGAATAGCCGATCGCCGTGCACGCACTGCCCGACGAGCAGGACAGAGCGTCGGCGTAGTCCTCGCTGTCGGGATCCTTGTAGCGGATGATGACCGCCTTCCACTTCCCCCTGGTCCACCGGGCCGATATCGGCATGGTGTAATCGCCGTAATCCCAGTCGCTCCCGACCGCTAGGCACGCCGTGGCCGAGGTGCAGGCGACGCCGCTGAACGTGATGGCGCTCGGGCCGCCGAAGGCTGGCACGCGCTGGCTGGTCCACGTGCGGCCGTTCCAGCGCTCGGCGACTTCATTGGTCGGCATGTAGTTCTCGCTCCCGTCAGTTCCGACGGCGGTGCAGGCGTTGTAGGCGCTACACGACACCGCGGCCAGCATGCCCGCGCGTCTCGTGAGCACGACCGTCCAGGTCCTGCCGTTCCAGCGGGCCGCGAACTGGGCCGGCCTGGCCGTGTTGCCCGGGCCATACCATCCAACCGCGATGCAGTATCTCGCTGACGTGCACGAGACCGCGGCGGGCCAGGTGCCGACGGCATGGGCCGGGATGGGGAACCGCCTGGCTGTCCAGGCACGGCCGTTCCACGACAGGGCGACCGGCGCGGCGTCCTCGGCCGAGGTCAACGCCCGCCCGATCGCCATGCAGAAGCCATCCGTCGGGCAGGAAACGGCGAGCAGGGTAACCTGCGGGATCGCCGCGGCCGGACTGGAAACTAATGACCGGGCAGCAGCCGCTGACGCGGTCGCCCCGGCCAGCATCAGGCTTGTGATCGCCAGCGCCACGACCGAGGCCGGAAGGCAGCGGCGAAAGAGGCTTCGTTCTCGTGCTCGAGATGCGCGCGCCGCGCTGGCGGGGACGGCCTCGGGACGGCTGGTCAGGTTCATGTGCGCCACCCTTCGCGGCGGCCGGCACCTCGCCGCGTAGGCGGCGGCAGCATGGCCGCTGTGACTGGTAGACGGCTAAATGCCCAGCCTGGTTGGCCTTGGGGCGGAATCTCTTGCCGACTGACCGGCCGTGCTCGTCAAGGACATCGGGTGTTTCCGAAATGTTACAAACCTGTATACGCGACTCATCGGATCTTTAGCGGCTCCGAGGTCGGCTCTGGACTGGGCTTTTGCAAGAGCGCGCCCTGAGATTCCGGTACTAGCCTCGGGATTAGCCCGGCCTTCGGGCCTGACAGACATCTTGCGCCGAACTCTGAAGCGGGTGTAAACATCCGATCAATAGATCGGATGTTTGCCGCCGACTTGAGGAGAGAGCACGTGACGCAGGTCCAGCCAGAAGAGTCCGAGACGATTCCGCGGCCGCGCGCCACGGTCGGTCGGCTGGACCCGCGAATCATCGCCCTCGACTGCTTCGACGTGCGGTTTCCGACCTCGCTCGAGCACGACGGCTCGGACGCGATGAACCCCGATCCGGACTACTCGGCGGCGTACGCGGTGCTGCGCACCGACCAGGCAGACGTCGAGGGGCACGCGCTCAGCTTCACGATCGGGCGCGGCAACGACGTCGTGGTCGCGGCGATCGAGGCCCTCCGCCCGCACGTTGTCGGCAAGTACGCCGCTGACATCGTCGGCGACCTGGGCGGCTTCAGCGCGGAGCTGATCAACGACAGTCAGCTGCGGTGGCTCGGCCCGGAAAAGGGCGTCATGCACATGGCCATCGGCGCGGTGGTCAACGCCGCCTGGGACCTGGCCGCCCGGATGGCGGGCAAGCCGGTCTGGCGGCTGCTGGCGGATATGACCCCCGAGCAGATCGTCGCACTGGTCGACTTCCGCTACATCGACGACGCGCTCAGCCCCGACGAGGCGCTGGAGATCCTGCGCGCCGCGCAGCCGGGCCGCGCGGAGCGCATCGCCGAGCTCGAGCGGGACGGCTATCCGGCCTACACGACGACGCCAGGCTGGATCGGGTACTCCGACGAGAAGCTGATCGAGCTGTCGAAGCAGGCGGTCCGCGACGGCTTCGGGCAGATCAAGCTCAAGGTCGGCGCCGACGTTGCCGACGATGCGCGCCGGCTCGCGCTGGCCAGGGCGGCTGTCGGCCCTTCGATCAGGATCGCGGTGGATGCCAACCAGCGCTGGGGCGTCGGGCAGGCGATAACCGCGATCGAGGCGCTCAAGCCGTGGGACCCGTACTGGGTCGAGGAGCCGACGAGTCCGGACGAGATCCTCGGCCTTGCGGCGATCCGCGCTGCGATCGCGCCGGTCAAGATCGCCGTCGGCGAGCACGTCGCGAACCGGGTGATCTTCAAGCAGCTGCTCCAGGCGCGCGCCCTTGACTTCCTCGACATTGACGCGTGCCGGGTGGCAGGCGTCAACGAGAACATCGCGATCTTGCTCCTGGCCGCCAAGTTTGGCGTTCCGGTCTGCCCGCACGCCGGCGGCGTGGGCCTGTGCGAGATGGTCCAGCACCTCGCGATGTTCGACTTCGTCGCCGTGTCGGCCACGACGACCGATCGGGTCCTCGAGTACGTCGATCACCTGCACGAGCACTTCACCGACCCGGTGCGTGTCACTGGTGGCCGGTACGCCGCACCTTCCGAGCCGGGCTTCTCCGCCAGGATCCGGCCGGAGTCCCTGCGCAGCTATCAGTTCCCGCATGGCTCCGTATGGGAGCAGCTAGGAGGGCGATCGGCTATCGAAATATGACGAACCTACCCTGCTGTCCCTAAAACTCCTCGAAGGTATGTTAGGAGAGCCATGAGAATTAAAGGTCATTTGCTCGGCGTCGCCGCGATCGCCAGCGCTGGCCTGCTGGTCGCTGCCTGCGGCTCCAGCGGGTCGGGCGGGTCCGGTGGCTCATCGAGCTCGTCGGGCCAGGTCACGATCGGTATTGACCTGACTTACAACAACACGGCATTCTGGGCTGCTTACATCAACTACGAGCAGCAGTACGCCAGGCAAATGCACATCAAGATGCTCGGCCCCCTGCTGGCCGGCGCCGACGCGAGCCTGCAGAATCAGCAGATCGAGAATCTTGTGAACGAGGGCGCGAAGGCCATCGTGGTAAACCCGGAAACGGCCACCAGCCTCGGCCCGGCGATCTCGTACGCGACCGCGCACCACGTGCAGCTGGTGTCGGTGGACACCATTGTCGGCGTGGGCAAGGTCTACATGGTCGTGCGCGCGTCGAACACCACCTACGGGCAGGACGCGTGCGCGTACATCTCGCAGACCGTGAAGTCCGGCTATGTGCTGGACCTTGAGGGCGACCTGACCTCGTCTAATGGCGCGGACCGCACGAATGCTTTCAACGCCTGCATGGCTGCGAACGACCCGGGCGTGAAGATTCTCAAGGACCCGACGGTCTGGACCGACGCAACTGCCGTCACCGACGCGCAGAATGCGATCAATGCTTACGGCAAGCAGCTCAAGGCGATCTACTCGCAATGGTCGAGCCCGGACACGGGCATCATCCCGCTGCTCAAGAACAAGGGCCTCGGCCCCGGCTCGAAGAACCAGGTGCTGCTGGTCAGCGATGACGGTGTGCCATTCGAGATGTGCGACATCGGCAACGGCTCGGTGTCCGCGTCGCAGTCTCAGCCGGCCAACCTGTATGCGCAGTATGCGCTGACCTACGCGGTCGACGCGGCCAAGGGCGTCAAGCTCTCCGCAGGCCAGCCGGGCGGCGGTGCGCCGACCCTGCAGGACGTCTCCTATCAGGGGGACACGAACCTCGCCGACCCGATCGTGGCGCCGTTCGTGACCAAGACCCAGACCGCGCTGTCGCTCACCACGCCAGTCGACGGCCTGCCCGCCTCCTTCACCTCGAGCGCGGTGACGGACTCGGCGCTCTGGGGCAACGTGTACGGCGCCGCTCACGGCGGCGTCTGCGCAGCGTCCTAGTCGGTTGTGGCCGGCACCCTCGGGTGCCGGCCACACTCCTGCAACGGAAACGGACACGAAATGACCAGCAGCGGTCCGCCGCTCGTCGGCCTGAGGGGCGTCGACAAGCGGTTCGGCAGCACTCTGGCGCTCCACGGCGTCGACCTGTCGCTCACCGCCGGCCAGTGCCTGGGCCTCGTCGGCCGCAACGGCGCAGGTAAGTCCACGGTCGTGTCGATCTTGTCCGGGCTCATCAGCCCGGACAGCGGCTCTGTGAGCTTCGAGGGAGCGCCGGCGCCGCGGGTTGGCGACGTCAGCCGGTGGCGGGAATGGATCGCCACGGTCTTCCAGCACTCGATGGTCGTCCCGGACCTCTCGGTGGCCGAGAACGTGTTCCTCGGCAGCACCGACCGCTTCGTCAGCTGGCGCGAGATGCGCGCGCGCACCCGCGACATCATGCGGGAATGGGGGTTCGACATCCCCGCGGAAGCGAGGTGCCGCGACCTCGCGGTCGAGCAGCTTCAGATCGTCGAGATCGCCAGGGCACTCACGCGCGGGGCCCGCTGCGTGCTGCTAGACGAGCCGACCGCTGCCCTGGAGCGTGACGCCGTCCGGCGGTTGTTCGCGCGGGTACGTCAGATGGTCGACGGCGGCGTCGCGGTGCTGTATATCTCGCACCACCTCGAGGAGGTCTTCGAGATCTGCCAGGACGTCGCGGTGCTCCGCGACGGCGAGCTGGTGCTGACCGCGCCCGCAGCCAGCCTGAGCAAGGATGACCTGGTCGCCGCCATGGTCGGCGGCGTCCAGGTGAGCGCGGCCGCTCACGGTCATCAGCCGGCCTCAGGCGGGCCGGCCGCCCGCCGGGCCGAGGCGGCCGACCAGGCGGGCGCGAGCCCCGCGGGTAACGGCGATGCCGCCATCCTGCGGGTAGAGGACTTGTCCGCCAGCTCTCCGCGCGGCCGGCTATCGGGCGTCTCCCTGCAGGTGATGCCCGGTGAGATCGTGGGCGTCACCGGCCTGCTGAGCGCCGGCGTGGCCACGATCGGCCGGGTCGTCGCCGGAGCGGAAGGGCAATCAGGCGGCAAGGTCCTGCTGCACGGAAAGGTCGTCGAGCCCGGCCGGCGCGCTGCGGCCCAGCGGGCCGGCATCGGGTACATCCCTGAGGACCGCCGGAGCGAGGGCTTCGTCGCGCATCTCGGCGTCGCCGAGAACGCCACCATGACCATCGCCGACCGGCTTTCCGACAGCCTCGGGCTGATGCGGCCGCGCCGCCGCGCGGCCGCGGCCGCGCCCATCACGACCGCGCTGTCCCTCGTGTCCTCCGGTCCCGGCCAGCCTGTTCAGGAACTCTCCGGCGGCAACCAGCAGAAGGTCACGGTCGCGCGGACGCTGGCCCATGATCCGCGTCTGATTGTCGCCATCACGCCGACCCGGGGCGTCGACGTGGCGTCGAAGGCGCTGCTGCTTGACGCGCTGGCCGGCGTCGCCGACCGCACCGGCGCCGGCGTGCTGCTCTGCAGCGACGAGCTATCCGACCTCGTGATCTGCGACCGGGTCATCGTCCTGGTCCGAGGCGAGGCGTTCACCGAATTCACTGAGCCACCCTTTGACCGCGACGAGCTGATCCTCGCGACCGAGGGACTGTCGAGTACGGCGGAAGCCGGCGCCGAGGAGGCAGCGCAATGATTCCCAACCCCACGCCCGACGCCCCGCCCGGTGCCGCGGGCCCGCCGGGGCCCGGAGCGGCAGCCGTCGCGGTCGCGCCGGGCGGCGGTGCCGCGGTCCTGGCCCGGCTGCGCGGCGTCAACGTCAGCCTGCTGCGCGAGGTCGCTCTGCTCCCGGTGCTGGTGATCCTGCTGATAGTGGGGACAATCGTCAGCCCGGTGTTCCTGACCGTCTCGAACATCGCGGGCATCGGCCAGCAGATCTCCGCGCTCGGCGTGGTCGTCGTGGGCGAGAGCCTCATCCTCATGATCGGCGGCATGGACCTGTCGCTGGAGTCGACCTACGGTCTCGCGCCGATGGTCGCGGCCTGGCTGATCCTCCCGGTCGCCGCGTACGGCAGCGGCACGCAGCTCAACCCGTTCCTCGGGCTGCTCATCCTGTTCGCCGTCGGGGCCGCGATCGGATTCGTCAACGGCCTGCTGATCGTGAAGGGCCGGCTCAACGGGTTCATCGTGACCCTCGGCATGACGATCGTCCTCGCCGGGCTGCAGAACGGGATCGTCAAGGCGCAGTCGCTGTTCAACCTGCCGCGGGCGTTCGGATACCTCGGCTCGGCTTACTTCGGGCAGGTGCCGGTGTCCTTCGTGGTCGCGGGCCTGATCTTCGTGCTCGTGGGACTGTTCCTGCGCTATCACAAGACCGGGCGGGCGATCTACGCGGTCGGCGGGAACCCGGCCGCGGCCCGCGCCGCCGGGATCAAGGTCGAGCGGATCAAGATCGGCGTCTACGTCGCCGGCAGCATGCTGGCCGCGCTCGGCGGCCTCATGGAGGCGGGCCGGGTCTCCGCGGTGACCGGCCAGCAGGGCTACGGCGAGGGCATCATCTTCTCGGTGTTCGCCGCCGCCGTCATCGGCGGCGTCAGCCTCAAAGGCGGCCGCGGCAACATGATCGGCGCCGCCTCGGGAGTCATCCTGCTCGGCTTCGTGCAGGACATACTCGACCTGGCCAACGTGTCGAATTACTGGATCGAGGCCATCGACGGCGGCGTGATCCTGTTCGCCCTGTTCCTGGCCCGCATCGTCGGCGGCGAGTCGACCGCCGAGGAAAAGTAGGTGCGCTGCCGATGAAGCTCTTGCGCGTAGGCGCTCCCGGTGCGGAGCGGCCGGCTGTCCTTTCTGCCGACGGGCAGGCCCGCGACGTGTCGGGCGTCGTGGACGACTTCGGGCCTGCCTTCTTCGCCGGCGACGGACTGGCCAGGGTGGCGGCCGCGGTCGAGAAGGGCGGCCTGCCACCGGTGACCGGCCGGACCGGGGCGCCGATCGCGAGGCCGGGCAAGGTCGTGTGCATCGGGCTGAACTACACCGACCACGCGGCCGAGACCGGCCAGGCGGTGCCGCCGC
Organism: Streptosporangiaceae bacterium; assembly: GCA_036758685.1. Taxonomy (GTDB): domain Bacteria; phylum Actinomycetota; class Actinomycetes; order Streptosporangiales; family Streptosporangiaceae; genus JAJYUU01. The sequence continues at coordinate 8,652 of DAIOWC010000228.1, forward strand.
GGCCGGTGGTCTTCATGAAGGACCCGTCGACCGTGGTCGGGCCCGGCGACGACGTGCTGATCCCGCGCGGCTCGGCGAAGACGGACTGGGAGGTCGAGCTGGGAGTGATCATCGGGCGCCGGGCGCGGTACCTGGACTCGCCCGAGGCGGCCCTCGCCACCGTGGCCGGCTACGCCATCAGCAACGACGTGTCCGAGCGGGCGTTCCAGCTCGAGCTGTCACCGCAGTGGGACATCGGCAAATCATGCGAGACCTTCAACCCGCTCGGCCCGTGGCTGGTAACGGCCGACGAAGTGCCCGACCCCCAGGCGCTCGGCCTCCGCCTGGCGGTCAACGGGGTCAGGCGGCAGGACGGCAACACCGGCAACATGGTCTTCGCCGTGGGCTACCTCATCTGGTACCTCAGCCAGTACATGGTCCTGGAGCCCGGCGACCTGATCAACACCGGCACGCCGGCCGGCGTCGCGCTCGGCCTGCCTGACCATCCGTACCTGCGGCCGGGCGACCGGGTGGAGCTGGAGATCGACGGTCTCGGCCGCGCCGAGCAGCGTTTCGTGGCGGTGAGCTGATCATGAGTGATGAACTGGCCGGCCTGGCGGCCGTCGTCACGGGGGGCGGGTCAGGCATCGGCCTGGCCACCGCGAGGCTACTTGCCAGCCGCGGCGCGCAGGTCGCGGTGCTCGACCTGAGTCCCGGCGGGGAGTTCGCGGGCTTCGCGGCCGATGTCACCGACGACGCATCCGTGCGCGCCGCCATCGACGCCGCGGCGCAGCGCCTGGGCGGCATTGACATCCTGGTCAACAACGCCGGGGTCGGCGCGATCGGGACTGTCGCCGACAACCCGGACGAGCAGTGGCACCGCGTGTACGACGTCAACGTGGTCGGGATGGTGCGCGTCACCCGCGCGGCGCTGCCCTACCTGCGGCGCTCGGCTCACGCGGCGATCGTCAACACCTGCTCGATCGCGGCCACCGCGGGCCTCCCGCAGCGGGCGC
>DAIOWC010000229.1:0-9615 GCA_036758685.1 Streptosporangiaceae bacterium
GGGTGGAGCCCGCCCTGGTCGTTCCAGCCGAGTGTGTAGCCGTCGGGAGCGAGCCGGTGGTGCAGTTCGGCTCGCACGAGCAGCAGAAGTTCCCGGGTCGCCGCCCACTCCTCGGCGGTCAGGTCGAACACAGAAGCACGGTGGACCTTCGGGACTATGGCGCCGGCGGCTGGCATGACGTCGGGTGGATCACGAGGGTCTCTGGTGGAGGAGTAGATGCAGAAGTCGTTCTCGAAGCACAGGTCCGCGTCGCGCAATTGGTCGTGATCGCAGAAAACACAGCCTTCGGTCATAGGACTGTTCTATGTGATGAAGCTCACCTACAGGCCGGCGTTCCGCGGCACGCGCCCGTAGTCGTCGTCCAGGCGGACGATGTCGTCCTCGCCGAAGTAGTCACCGTGCTGGACCTCAACGAACACGAGCACGTCGCTGCCGGTGTTCTGAATCCGGTGAGCTGCGCCGACTGGGACATCGACAGCATCTCCGCGCCGCACATCGATGCTGCTGCCATCAAGGGTGACCTCGATCGTCTTAACCTTGAAGCCCTCGGTCTCAGCCAGGACGGTGTAAGCGCCCCAGCGGCGCTCCGCATGCTCGATCACCCAGCCATCCTGCCCGAGTTGCAGCAGGACAGCCGCTAGGAGAGCCCCAGCCAATCTGGCGGCTTGGTGCTGGTCTCTGCCTGCCATACGGCGGCAAAGTCGTCGGGATCGGCGTAGTAGGTCGTCTTGAGAGCCGGAGTTGCTGAGCTGAGCGCGCTCTGCTGCTCCTGGCTTGCCGCCAGGTGCCAGCCCCTGGCGAGCATTGCGGCTGCATCATGGTGCCGCTCTTGTTTCGACAGGAGCTGTCCTTCTAGCAGTGCTGCCCGCGCCGCATACGGCGGGAGCTCGGGCCACGGAAGCCGGTGCCAGTAGATGCGTGTCGCCTCGTGGGCCGCTGCCAATGCGTCGGTGTCTCGGCCAATGTCCGTGAGCCAGGTCGCCATACAAGTCAGAGCTTCGGCCAGGGCTGGGAGGTACGTGCCGGGCTCGGCGGCAGCGAGGTTGCGGTAGAGCCGGACTGCGGTGTCGATGGCGGCTATAGCGTCGGCCTGGCGTCCTGCCCCGGCGAGCAGCCGCGACTGGCGATCAAGTGCGCCCGCGAGATCGGACCCGTACTTGCCCGGCTTCTCAGCGGCCAGGGCGTGGTAGATCGCAACTGCTTCGTCACAGCTGCGAAGTGCATGCACGTCCTGGCTCAGCGCGTGCAGTGCGTCGGACTGAGTGATCAGGTTGTTGGCGAGAGCATCACGCCACTGGCTGGGCCATACCTTGGCCAGCCGGCGGGACGAGCGTATGTCGTACTGAAGCTGTTTAAGCGCCTGGTACGGCTCGTGCTGATTAACCAGCGTTGTTGCATCAGGCAAGGCAAACGTGACGACGACCGCAAACATGACCAGCGCAAGGAACGGGCCTGCCACTACGCCGACGATCGCCCAGAGCGGGCTGAGAAGAAGCCACCCGGCGGCGCCGAAACCGACCGCGCCAGCGGCCGCTATCACGTTGAGGCTACGGCGCGTAAATAGCTTGTTCCACATGCAGGCAGTACCGATTCTTGACGGGCCAGATGCTGCAGAGAGCTGTGCCTACCGCCACGATATCGGCGCATAACTGCTCCTAGCCCTGCCGACTGCAGAGATATCGGGCAGGCCCCCGCAGAGCAGCTTGCTAGCCTCTGGCAGGTGTCTACCTACCTTGTGACTGGCGCGTGCGGCTTCATCGGCTCGAACTTCGTGCATTTCCTGCTCAGTGAGATGCCCGGCGCCGAGGTCGTGGCGTTGGACAATCTCGGGTTCGCAGCGAATCTGCCCAACCTGAATCCGGTGCTAGATCGCATCGCGTTCGTCCAGGCTGATATTGCCGACATGGATGCGATGCGGGCGGTCTACCAGGAGTTCTCTCCGGACTACGTCGTGAACTTCGCCGCTGAGAGCCACAATGACCGGGCGATCGTCGATCCTTCCGCGTTCATGCGATCCAACGCGTTGGGCGCTCAGGTGCTGCTCGAGTGCAGTCGCCAGATCCCCGTCCGCGCGCACTTGCACGTGTCGACGATCGAGGTGTACGGCGAACTGCCGCCTGCGCAGCGCTATTTCGATGAATCGAGCCCGCTCAATGCCAAGACGCCCTATAGCGCGGCTAAGGCAGCCGGTGACCAGATCGTCCGCGGGTACATGCAGACGTACCCGCGGATGAACATCCGGATGACGCATTGCGCCAACAACTACGGCCCGTATCAGCTGCCAGAGAAGCTGATCCCGCTGGCGGTGACTAATGTCCTTCGCGATCGCAAGGTTCCCGTCTACGGTGACGGGCTGCAGATGCGTGACTGGCTGCACGTGACCGATCACTGCCGTGCTATCTGGGCCGTGTTGACTGCGGACATCGGCTCGATCAGCTCCGACGCTGCGGTCCGGCCGGAGTTGCTGCCGATCTATGACGTCAGCGCCCGGCACGAGGTCACCAACCTGGCCATCGCCGAGATCATCCTCCATCACCTGGGCAGGGATCCGGCCGACTGGATCGAGCACGTTGCTGATCGGCCGAATCACGATCGGCGCTATCTCATTGAGCCGTCGAAGCTCGAGACGGAGCTTGGCTGGCGTCCTCGGGAGGACTTTGCGACCGGCCTCGCTCAGACGATCGACTGGTATGTGGCCAACCAGTCCTGGTGGCAGGACATCCTGCACCGGAAGGGTGAGCTGCAAATCGCGTGGGCCCAGTTTCAATGATCTTCGGAGCGGTTGAGGATCTGCTCCCTCAGGATGTCTGCATGCCCGCAGTGCTGCGCGAGTTCGCGCAGTACGTGGAGGTACACCCAGCGCAGGGGGAGCGGGCCACGCCAGTAACCGTAAACCGTGTCGTCCAGCTCCAGGGCTGACGTCGCGCGCCGCGATGACTCGCAGGCCTCGCGGTGTGCTTGCTGGACGCTGGCGATGGTGTCGTCGTCGTGGAGAAGGAACGACTCGTGCGAGGTCGCGGGGATGCCGATCTCGGCACGTGACCGGCCGGTGACTGCCTCGTCAAACCAGACCTTCTCAACGAAGGTCGCGTGCTTCACCAGGCCTAGCAATGTGGTCTCTGAAGGCACCAGCGACTGGCGCGCCTGCTCCTCGGTCAACCCTTCCAGGCAGCGATCGAGTTCACTGCGGTGCTCGTCGAGGAACTCCTCGAACTGGGCACGAGCGGGCAGACCGATGACATCCGCATCGAACGTCGCTGGGAGCGAGGGCATAGGGGCTGACCACCTTGTTTGCTGGGTGGGCCTGGGAGGACCTGAACCTCCGGCCTCTTCCTTATCAGGTCTCTTAGGCCAGGGCGGTGATCGGCTTGGATGCAACTAGCGCAGCCGAACTGTGGTCCGCGACTAGCCGTCATGACCCCAGGTTCGCCGCACGTTCTGGCACGGATCTGGCACGGCTCGTGGTTGGACCCGACCTATTCATTACGAGGGTAAACCGGGCCGGCCGTTACATGGCTGATTCCGTCGCTGGCCTCGGCGGATGAGTCCGTGGGCGTCCGTCGTCGTCCCGTGACGGACGCTCCGATTGTCACCCACTTTGCCTCCCACGTGCTCAGAGGCTGTCAGCTTGGGAATCTGAATGGTGCTTTACGTTGTCGGTCATGTGCTCCTCAACGACGTAGGACCTGGTCCGGGTCCGATCGAGGAAGGTCTTCTCGTCGTCGGCGACGCCAGATCCCGGCGCGTACATGGTGGACACCCAGCTCTGGTAGGCCTCGCGGTCGGGGAAGACCAGTTCGGTGACGATGTCGAAATCGTCGGGACCACTGGCGTTCGCGTCCCGCATGAGGTAGTTGCGTTTGTAGGTGGCGGGGGCTGCAGCCAGGCTGAGGATCAGTGGCACGTGGTGCGTCTCGTAGTAGTTGATCAGGTCTCCGGTGTCGAGGCCCTGCCTCTTCACCAGAAAGGCCATCACTTTCAGCATTGATGCTCCTCGTTGGTCAGGATGACGCCGGCCGGCCAGCGCAAACCGGCTCCAACGTTAGACGGACGGGCGCTCGACATCTCCCCCGTAAGGCTTACCGGCTGATCAAGGCGATTATGAGTACCGCTGTCGATGACGGGATCATCCGCCGCAACCCGTGCCGGATCAAGGGAGCAGCCGCGGATGGGTCCGCGGAGCGGCCGGTACTCTCGGCCCGGCAGGTCATCGACCTGGCCGAGGTCATCGATTCGCGCTACAGGCCGCTCGTGCTTCTCGCCGTTTTCGGCAGCCTGCGCTCGGGCGAGCTGGCAGCTCTGCGCCGCGCGGACATCGACCTAGCCGCGAGGACGGTCCGGATCTACCGGACGCTGACCGACGTGCGCGGCCAGGGCGTGACGTTCGGACCGCCAAAGTCTGCGGCCGGCAACCGCATCGTGGTCCTCCCGTCGTTCATCGTCCCGGACCTTACGCTGCACCTGGATAAGTTCACGGCACCTGGGCAGGGCGCCCTGGTGTTCACCGGCCCGACCGGACTGCCGCTGCGGAACGGCAACTTCCGGCTGCGGGTCTGGGCCGCTGCGCTGACTGCGGCCGGACTGCCCGACATCCATTTCCACGATCTCCGGCATACCGGCAACGACCTCACGGGCGAGGCAGGAGCGAGCCTGCGCGACCTGATGGAGCGGATGGGCCACAGCAGTACCCGTGCCGCGCTGATCTATCAGCACTCATCGGTGGAGCGCCAGCGAGCCCTGGCCGATGCTGTCGGCGCGCTCATGACCGCAAAACTCTCGGGCGGAGATCCGCAGGCGAGCCAATCTGGGACGGAAGTGGCACGAAGCGGCAAGGACTGATGATCAACAGCTTGTGGGCCTGGGAGGACTTGAACCTCCGGCCTCTTCCTTATCAGGGAAGCGCTCTAACCGTCTGAGCTACAGGCCCGTCGCTGCGCCAGCCGCCATGCTATCTGGCACGCCGGGCTAGGTTACCGCAAGGTGGGACTAGCTGCTCAGTCGGATTCCTTGAGCGTGACCTCGATGCCGCCCGCGAGCATGGTCACCAGGTTGTAGAGCACCGACCCGACGGTCGCGAACGCTGTGATCAGGACCACGTTCACGGCACCGACCAGCATCGTGTAGCCGAGCACGCGCGAGGCCTTGAACCAGCTGGCCGCGTTGGAGCCCAAGGGCTTGGCCTTGTTCGAAGTGACGAGGCCGACAGTGTGCTCGACGCTCGTGAACACGCCAAGCTTCGACAGCGCGAAGTACAGCACCGACACGGCCACGAACAGGATGACCCAGCCGACCAGGGAGATCAGGAAGCTGAACTTCATGACCGACCACGGCTCGATCCGGTCCAGGCGGAGCTGGGCCCGGCGAGTCTGGTACCCGGGGCCAGCAGGCGCGGTGAGACGGGCCTGCGGCCGGGCTCCGCCGCCGGGCCGCGGGCGCGGCCCTGGGCCGCCCGGCTGAGGCTTTCGCGCCGGGGCCTTCTGGACCTTCGGGGCCTTAGGTGCCTTCGGCCGGGTCAGCGCGGAGAACGGCGAGGCCACCTTGGCGGCCAGCCCGCGGGCAGCACCAGCCGCCGCGTCCATGGCGGCCGGGAGCGGCGCGGTCGGCGGAGCGGCGGCCTTGGGCGCGACCGGGGCGTACATGGGACCCTGCTGAGGCCCGGTGGCGATCGGCCCAGGGGCGGCCTGGCCGTTGGCAGGCGGCTCGTCCTCGGTAACGATCGCGTCCTTGCTGGCGTGGGGCGTCGCGACGGCTTCCCGTGCTGGCGTCGCTACCGGGGCCGACCCGGCACCATCGGCGGCCTCGTCGGCCGGCATGGCAATCTCCTCGTAGTCCTGTTCCGGGGCTGCGTTCTCCGAGCCTCCGTCGGGCGCCCATGTCGGCGCCTCCACCCGGTTGTCCACCCCGTCCTCCTCCACACCGTTCACTGACACGAGGTTATCCCCAGTCAGCCGAGTCTGATTCGTGCGAATCAGATTCCACTTTTCACGGCATCTGTTATGACGCCCGACAGCAACCGACCGTTGCCCTCGCCCGGCTATGCCCCCGGAATCCATCCATTTTGGGCTACTACTGTCCCGCACGATACACGGTCAGGCGAGCCCGCTACCACGCAAGATCTCATTCCGAGACCTGACCGCTACGCCTGGCCGGCCTGCTGGCAGGGCTATTCGGCCTCGTCTGGTGCCGTTTCGGACTCGGTGTCCTGGACCTCGACGGCGCCTTCCGCGGAGTCTTCAACGGCGTCCTCGACGGCGTCCTCCGCCTCATCCTCGGGAAGGACCGGGCTGGCGGTAGCCTCCTCGTTCCTGGCAATCGCGACCAGGCTCTGGCCCTCACCAAGATTGACCAGGCGAACGCCCATTGTTTGCCTGCCGGATATCTTGACCTCCGCCGCCGCGGTCCTGATGACCCCCCCGGCGGAGGTAATCGCGAAGACCTCGTCCTCGGGATGGACCATCAGCGCGCCGATGAGCTCGCCCCTGGCCTCGACGATCCTCGCGGTGACGACGCCCAGGCCGCCGCGGCCCTGGATCGGGTACTGGTCGGCTGGAGTCCGCTTGGCGTAGCCGCCGCCGGTGGCGACGAGGACATCGGCGCCCTCGGTGATCACGTGCATGCCCAGCATCTGGTCGCCGTCGGTGAACCGCATGCCGATAACACCCGAGGTGGCCCGGCCCATCGGCCGCAGGGCCTCGTCGGAGGCCTTGAACCGGATGGCCTGGGCGTGCTTGCTGATCAGCAGCAGGTCCTGGTCGGCCGATACCAGGCGGGCCGCGATGACCTCGTCGTCCTCGCGAAGGTTGATGGCGATGATGCCACCGGATCGCGGTGAGTCGAAGTCGGTCAGGCGCGACTTCTTAACCAGTCCGCTCAACGTCGCCAGCACGAGGTACGGCGCGACGTTGTAGTCGCGCAGCGCCAGCACCTCGGCAATCTGCTCGTCTGGCTGGAACGCCAGCAGGTTGGCCACGTGCTGCCCGCGGGCGTCGCGCGCGGTCTCGGGCAGCTCGTAGGCCTTGGCCCGGTAGACCCGTCCCTTGTTGGTGAAGAACAGGATCCAGTGGTGGGTCGTGGTCACGAAGAAGTGGTCGACGATGTCGTCCGTCCGCAGCTGCGCACCGCGCACGCCCTTGCCGCCGCGGCGCTGGGCCCGGTACAGGTCGCTCTTGGTCCGCTTCGCGTACCCTCCGCGAGTGATGGTGACGACAACATCCTCTTCGGCGATCAGGTCCTCGACGGACATGTCGCCGTCGTAGGCGACGATCTCCGTCCGCCGGGCATCGCCGTACTTCTCGGTGATCTCTCCGAGCTCGGTGCCGACGATCTCCCGCTGCCGCTCCGGCGAGGCGAGGATCGCCTCGTACTCGGTGATCTCGGCCATCAGGCCCTCGTACTCGTCGGTGAGCTGCTGCCGCTCGAGCGCGGCCAGCCGGCGCAGCTGCATGTCGAGGATCGCGCGGGCCTGGATTTCGTCGATTTCCAGCAGTTCCATCAGACCCTGGTGGGCAGCGGAAGCCGACTCGCTCGCCCGGATGAGGGCGATCACCGCGTCGATCTGATCGATCGCCTTGAGCAGCGCCCGCAGGATGTGGGCGCGCTCCTGGGCCTTCCGGAGCAGGTAGCGGGTGCGGCGGACAATGACCTCGATCTGGTGCGTGACCCAGTGCCGGACCATCTGGTCCAGGCGGAGCGTGCGCGGCACGCCGTCCACCAGCGCGACCATGTTGGCGCCGAAGGTGTCCTGCAGCTGGGTGTGCTTGTACAGGTTGTTGAGCACGACCTTGGCGACGGCGTCACGCTTGAGCACGATGACCAGGCGACGGCCAACTCTGGCGCTGCTCTCGTCCCTGACGGCGGCGATGCCGGGGATCCGGCCGTCGTTCGCCACCTCACCAATCTTCTTCGCCAGCGAGTCGGGGTTCACCTGGAACGGCAGCTGGGTCGCGACCAGGGTGGTCCGGCCCTTGTTGTCCTCCTCTACCGAGACAACCGCGCGCATGGTGATCGAGCCGCGGCCGGTGCGGTAGGCCTCCTGGATGCCCCGCCGCCCGACGATCTGGGCCGCAGTCGGGAAGTCGGGACCCTTGACCCGCGCGATCAGCTCTTCGAGCAGCTCGTCATCGGTGGCCTCAAAGTTCTCCAGGTACCACTGGATGGCGTCGTTGAGCTCACGCAGATTGTGCGGCGGGATCTTGGTGGCCATGGCCACCGCGATGCCTTCCGACCCGTTGACGAGCAGGTTGGGGAACCGGGACGGCAGAACGACGGGCTCCGCGGAACGGCCATCGTAGTTGGGCCGGAAATCGACAGTGTCCTTGTCGATGTCCCGCAGCATCTCCATCGCCAGCGGGGTCAGCCGGCACTCGGTGTACCGCATGGCCGCGGCCGGGTCATCTCCGGGAGAACCGAAGTTGCCGTTGCCGTCCACCAGCGGCATCCGCATGGCCCAGTCCTGCGCGAGGCGGACCAGCGTGTCGTAGATGGCAGAGTCGCCGTGCGGGTGGTAGTTGCCCATCACGTCGCCGACGACCCGGGCGCACTTGTTGTAACCGCGGTCGGGCCGGTAGCCGCCGTCGTACATCGCGTACAGGATGCGGATGTGCACCGGCTTCAGGCCGTCCCGGACGTCGGGCAGCGCGCGGCCGACGATCACGGACATCGCGTAGTCGAGGTAGCTGCGCTGCATCTCGACCTGGATGTCGACCGGCTCGGTGCGTCCCTGCCCGGCAGCGGGCGCTTCCACGTCAGGCACTTGGCCCAGTCCTTCCCTCATGCCCGAAGGCACACGCGTTCACGGGAACGCTGCCGGCCACGCGGCAGCCCGTTCCCGTCCCTAGATGTCGAGGAACTTGACGTCCTTCGCGTTGCGCTGGATGAATGAGCGGCGGGCCTCGACGTCCTCGCCCATCAGCACGCTGAACAGCTCGTCCGCCTGCGCCGCGTCGTCGACCGTGACCTGCTTCAGCACGCGCTTGCTCGGGTCCATCGTGGTATCCCAGAGCTCGGTCGCGTTCATCTCGCCGAGACCCTTGAATCGCTGAACCCCATCGCGCGCGACCTTGCGGCCCTCGGCGACGGCGGCCTCGATCATCACGTCGCGCTCCTTGTCCGAGTAGGCATAGCCGGGCAGCACGCTCCGGCCTTCCCACTTGATCTTGTAGAGCGGCGGCTGGGCCAGGTAGACGTGACCGGCCTCGATCAGCGGCTTCATGAACCGGAACAGCAGCGTGAGCAGCAGCGTCGTGATGTGCTGCCCGTCCACGTCGGCGTCGGCCATCAGGATGATGTGGTGATAGCGCAGCTTGCTGATGTCGAACTCGTCGTGGATCCCGGTGCCGAGCGCCGTGATCATCGACTGGACCTCGTTGTTCTTGAGTACCCGGTCGATCCTGGCCTTTTCCACGTTGAGGATCTTGCCGCGGATCGGCAGGATCGCCTGGAACTTGGAGTCCCGGCCGCCCTTGGCCGAGCCGCCGGCCGAGTCGCCCTCCACGACGTAGATCTCGCAGATCGTCGGATCGCCGGACTGGCAGTCGGCCAGCTTGCCGGGCAGCCCGGATCCGCCCATCGCGCTCTTGCGGGTCAGGTCCCTGGCCTGGCGGGCGGCGATCCGCG
>DAIOWC010000230.1:0-4531 GCA_036758685.1 Streptosporangiaceae bacterium
TCATCACGATCAAGGTCCCGGTGGACAAGATCGGCGAGGTCATCGGCCCCAAGGGCAAGATGATCAACTCGATCCAGGAGGACACCGGCGCCGACATCACGATCGAGGACGACGGCACGATCTACATCGGCGCGACAGACGGCAGTTCCGCGGAGGCCGCCCGTTCCGCTATTAATGCCATCGCGAACCCGCACATTCCGGAGATCGGCGAGCGGTTCCTGGGCACCGTCGTGAAGACGACGACGTTCGGGGCGTTCGTGTCGCTGCTGCCGGGCCGGGACGGCCTGCTGCACATCACGCAGATCCGCAAGCTGCACGGCGGCGCCCGGATCGAGAACGTGGACGACGTGATCAAGGTGGGCGACAAGATCCAGGTCGAGATCCGCGAGATCGACGACCGCGGCAAGCTGTCGCTGGTGCCGGTCGAGGTCGTCGAGCGCGAGGCCGCCGGCGAGGACCTCGGCGGGCACGACGAGCCGCGTCAGCGCGAGGACCGCGGTGACCGGGATCGCGGTCATCGCGGGGACCGCGGTGGTGACCACCACCGCAACCGCCAGCGCAGCCGCGGCGGGTCCGCGATCTCGCGGGATTCTGGCGGCGAGGGGTCGGGCAATTCCTGATCGGCGGACCATGGATATGACCGCTGGAACGCAGCGGCTGACCGGCAGCGACGGAGGCGTTACGCGCACCGTCCTGCCGGGCGGCCTGCGCGTCATCACCGAGTCGCTCCCGTCGGTGCGGTCGGCGGCCCTCGGAATCTGGGCCGGGGTCGGCTCGCGCGACGAGGATCCGCCGCACGCCGGCGCGACGCACTACCTCGAGCACCTGCTCTTCAAGGGCACCGCGCGGCGCACTGCGCTCGACATCTCCGCCGCGATCGACGCGGTCGGCGGGGAGCTGAACGCGTTCACCGCGAAGGAGTACACCTGCTACTACGCGCGGGTGCTGGACGAGGACCTGCCGCTGGCCATCGACGTCCTCTCGGACATGGTGACCGGCTCGCTGATCGAGTCCAAGGAGGTCGACGCCGAGCGGGGCGTGATCCTCGAAGAGATCGCGATGAACGAGGACGACCCGGCTGACCTCGTGCATGAGGCGTTCGCCGCGCAGCTGTTTGGCGACACGCCGCTGGGCCGGCCGATCCTCGGTACCGTCGACTCGATCAACTCGATCTCGCGGGAGCGCATCTACGAGCACTACCGGGCCAGGTACACGCCGGACAACCTGGTGATCGCGGCCGCGGGCAACCTGGATCACGAGGCCGTGGTCGCGCTGGTGCAGTCCGCGTTCGGCGCCGCACCCGATGGCAGCGTGGCGCCCGCCCCGGCGCGGCTCGCCGGCCCGGACGCCGACAGCGCCACGGGCACCGGCGTGCGGCTGCTCTCCCGCCAGGTCGAGCAAGCGAACCTCGTGCTCGGCTGCGGCGGGCTGGCCCGCAACGACTCGCGGCGGTTCGCCCTCGGGGTGCTCAACGCGGCCCTCGGCGGCGGGATGTCCTCGCGGTTGTTCCAGGAGGTCAGGGAGAAGCGCGGACTTGCCTACTCGGTCTACAGCTTCAGCTCCCAGCATGCCGACTGCGGGCAGTGGGGCATCTACGCCGGATGCCTGCCCGCCAAGGCCGACGATGTGCTGGCCATCTGTCACGAGGAGATCGCCAAGGTGATCGAGTCGGGGCTGACCGACGACGAGCTGCTGCGCGGCAAGGGACAGCTGCGCGGCTCGATCGTGCTCGGCCTGGAGGACCCGTCGTCGCGGATGACCAGGCTCGGCAAGTCCGAGCTGGTCTACCCGGCGCTCGAGCCGGTCGATGAGATCCTCGCCGAGATCGAGGCCGTCACCCACGATCAGGTCAAGCAGGTGGCCGCCGAGGTCCTCGGCCGGCCGAAGGCACTGGCGGTCGTGGGGCCGTTCGACGAGCAGGACGCGTTCGACCGGGCCCTGGACCGCTAGGCGGGCTTCGCCGGGCCTCCCCGGCTCAGCTCGGTGGCTCGCCCCATGCGCCGCGGGGTGTCCCTCGCCCTGCCGGTCGATGTCCCCGGTACCGGCAGGCCATAAGGGCCGCGCTTGGGTGGACTGGGGCGAGTTTGCGATGATTGCGTCATGACAGCTGATGAGCAGCCAGGAGAGCTGATCGGCGTCGGGCGGTCGGCCGACGTGTTCGCGGTCGCCCCCGGCAAGGTGCTGCGGCGGTTCCGCACCGACTACAACATGCAGGCCGAGGCCGACATCATGATCTACCTCGCTGCGGCCGGGTTCCCGGTGCCTGCCGTGTATGAGGTCAGCGGGCGCGACCTCGTCATGGAGCGGCTGGACGGGCGCGACATGCTGGCCGACCTTGGCAGCCGTCCCTGGCGCGCTCGCCAGCACGGGCACGTGCTCGCCGAGCTGCACAGCCGGCTGCATCAGATCGACGCACCGCCGGGGCTTCGCCAGGCCTTTGGATCGGGCGAGGCCGGGGGCAAGGTGCTGCACCTGGACCTGCACCCGGGCAACGTCATGCTCACCTCCCGCGGGCCGGTCGTCATCGACTGGACCAACGCCTCGGCGGGCGCGCCCGGCGCGGACGTTGCCATGGCCTACCTGATCATGGCCAGCTCCGAGGTCGATCAGGTTCCGTGGTTCGTCCGGCCCGCCGTGCGCAGGGTCCGCGCCACGCTGATCGCCACCTTCCTGGCGGGCGTTGGCGACGACCCGGGGCCGTACATACCGTCGGTGGCCGAGAACCGGATGACCGACAGGAACGTCCGGCCGGGGGAGATCGAGCGCCTCAAGCAGATCGCCCAGCAGGCTACCGAGCGAGCCAGCTAGCTAGCCTGATCCGGGTCCGCAGCCAGCCACGCGCGAATCTCGTCCCCGTGCTCGTCCGGGGCGGGCGGCGGCAGGTCGTACCGCGCCTCGGTCGCCGAGAACGTCAGCGGGTTGCGGATGCCGGGTACCGCCGCCAGGCCCGTTCCCGCCTCAATGACTGGTCGCAGGCCAATCCGCTCGGCGAATTCGACGCCGCCGGCCACGCTGTTGATGGGCCCGCACGGCACGCCGACCGCGATGAGCTTGTCGAACCACTCGGCCGCGCTGTGCTGGCTCAGGCGCTCGATGAGCAGCGGGCGCAGCTGGTCGCGGTTCGCGGTCCGGCCCGAGTTCGTCGCGAAGCGCTCGTCGGTCGCGAGGCCGGGGGAGCCGAGCACGGCGCACAGGTTCTGGAACTGGACGTTGTTGCCCGCCGCTATCACCAGGTCGCCGTCCGCCGTCGGCAGCGGCTCGTACGGGAACAGGCTCGGATGCGCGTTGCCCATGCGATGCGGCACGACTCCGGCCGACGCGAACGCCCCGGTCTGGTTGACCATCCCGGCGAGGGCGGTGGCCATGAGATTAACCTCGACGAGCTGGCCCTCGCCGGTCCGGTTCCGATGCTCGAGCGCGGCCAGCACGCCGATCGTTGCCTGCAGGCCGGACATCACGTCGAAGATCGCGATGCCGGCCCGGTACGGCGGCCCGTCGGCGTCTCCCTGCAGGCTCATCAGGCCGGACATGGCCTCGACGATCAAGTCGTAGCCCGGCAGGTGGGCGCCGCCGCCGGAGCCGAAACCGGTGATGGATGCGTAGATCAGCGCCGGGTTCGCCGCCCGGACGCTGTGGTAGTCAAGGCCGAACTGCCGCAGGCCGCCGGGCTTGAAGTTCTCTACCAGGATGTCGGCGCGCCGGGCCAGTTCGTGCGCGGCGGCGCGGTCCGCATCGTCCTTGAGGTTCAGCTGGATCGAGCGCTTGTTGCGGTTGATCGACAGGTAATAGGTCGAGACGCCCTCGTGCACCGGCGGCACCCAGTGCCGCGTGTCGTCGCCGCCGGGTCCCTCGACCTTGATGACCTCCGCGCCGAGGTCGCCGAGGATCATCGTGCAGTACGGCCCGGCGAGCACGCGGGAGAAGTCGGCTACGAGCAGCCCGGCCAGCGGGCCTGGCTTGGCGGGAGTTTCGTCCATGCCTGATGGCACCTTCCTGTCTGCTCCCGCCTCGTTTCGGCACAGGCTATCAACGGAGGCAGCTCGTGCTTTGGGAGGCTTGATGGCGCCCGGCTCGTCAAGGAAATTGACAGTCAATAGAGCGGACGACTATGGTCGCAGGCATGAATGAGGACTCCTGGCACGCGGCGGTCGGCGTTCCCGGACTGATGCGGGCGGCGCGCGGGTCGTACGCGTCGGTCATCGGCGCCGTGCTGGCCGAGGCGGGCTTCGACGATCTGCCCCGCAATGGCGTTTTCACCCTGGCGCTGCTGATCCATACCGGCGAGCTGACCCATCTCAGCGACGGCCTCGGGGTGCGCAAGCAGGCGGTGGGCGACCTGATCGACACGATGGTCATGCGCGGGTACCTGTCGCGAGCGACGCCGGCCGGGGACGCCGGTCGCGCGGTGCTGAGGGCGACAGCGCGCGGCGAGGCGGCCGAGGAGATCGCTGCCGAGGTGACCGCCAAGGTCAATGCGCGGGTGCGGGAGCAGCTTGGGGAGGACGGGTTCGCAGCGTTCAGGCAGGGCCTG
>DAIOWC010000230.1:4631-9321 GCA_036758685.1 Streptosporangiaceae bacterium
GGCACGCGGGCGGCGGAGCAAGGCCGCGGCGAGCACCAGCGCCGCGCCCGACATGGCCGCGCCGACGGTGAACGCGAGCCGGTAGCCGGCGGTCAATGCCAGCGCGGTGCTCTCGTGCGCGCCGAGCAGGCTGGTGGTCCTCCCAGCCGCGACGGTGGAGAGCAGCGCCACGCCGATGGCCGCTCCCACCTGCTGAGTGGTGTTGAACAACCCGGACACAAGACCAGCGTCCGCGTCGGTTGCCCCGGACATGCCGAGGGTGGCCAGGGCCGGCAAGGTCAGGCCGCCGCCGGCGCCGAAGACCAGGAGCGCGGGCAGCAGGTGGACCAGGTAGCTGCCGTGGACCGGGATGCGGGTCAGCAGGAGGAGCGCTGCCAGCACGAGGGCCAGGCCGGTGAAGAGGACGGGCCGCGCGCCGAATCGCGCGCTGAGCCGGGCCGAGGCGCCGAGCGACACCGCTCCGATCACGGCGGCCGTCGGGATCAGGCCGAGTCCGGATGCCGCCGCGCTGTATCCGAGGACTCGCTGCATGTACAGCGTGATCAGCACCTGGAAGCCGAACGCGGCGGCGATCACCAGGACCTGCGCGACGTTCGTCCCGGACACCTCGCGCGCGGCAAAGATCCGCAGGGGCAGCAGCGGTGCGGCCGCGGTCGCCTGCCTGACCGCGAAGCCGGCCAGCAGGACGGCAGCCGCCGCAGCAAGCACGAGCGTGCGGGCCGAACCCCAGCCGTGCTCGGCTGTGCCCACGAGTGCGAGCACGGCGAGCATGAGGCCGGCCGTGACCAGCACGGCACCCGCGGCGTCGATGGTCTCGCGCTGGCTGGCGGCGGCCTGTTCGGGAGGCAGCAGCCGTATGGCGGCGAACCCGCTGACGAGGGCAATCGGCAGGTTCACGAAGAAGATCCAGTGCCAGCTCGCCGCCTCGGTGATGACGCCGCCGAGTACCAGGCCGATGGAGGCGCCGCCCGCGCCGACGAAGCTGTACGCGCCGATCGCCCGGGCGCGCTCGCGTGGTTCCTCGAAGAGCGCCACGATCATGCCGAGGCTGACGGCCGTCACCATCGCGCCGCCGACGCCCTGCGCGAAGCGAGCGCCGATCAGCATGCCCGGCTCCGTCGACAGGCCGCAGGCCAGCGAGGCGAGCGCGAACACAACCAGCCCGATCAGGAACACGCGCCGGCGGCCAAGCCGGTCGCCGAGCTTCCCGGCGAGCAGGAGCAGGCCGCCGAACGCGATGAGGTAGGCGTTCATGACCCAGGTCAGGCCGGTCGCGGAGAAGCCCAGGCGGTTCTGGATCGACGGCAGCGCCACGGTCACGATCGTGCCGTCGAGGATGATCATCAGAGTTGCCGCGCAGAGGACGGCGAGCGCGAGTCCGCGCCGGCGGCTTCGCGCCGGTTCTCTGGTCATGTCGTGGTCCTCCTGCTCGCCGGGACTGCTTACAGTAGAACCGTAGCGGATAATCTACTTACGGACAATCTAGAAGCGTCTCATTGGCCCGGGCCGGGCGGCGGGCGGCGGTTGAGCGGCGCGGCGCGGCGGGGCGGGCTGGCGGGCGCCGCGGGCGCTCAGACCACGCGGCGCGGCGGGCTGCGCCGACATGCCCGGGGTTTCCGTCGCTAATACGCGAACCTTGTCCGTATTTGCTCCGACGGAAACCCCGGGTATGTCGCGCCTCGGCTGCACCGCCGCCGACATGGTGGCAGTTTCGGTTGTCAGAAACCGGGGCAAAGGCTCCATAGCTGCCACCCAAAGTGACACGATGTCGCGCCGGCCGGTGCGCGACCGTTAGGTCAGGCGGGCTGGCGGACCCGGCGGACCGGGCGGTCGCACTCGACCGGGCGGGCGAGCAGGCCTCCGGCCAGCGCGGTCAGGGCATCGATGAACACCTCGCGGCTGGCAGGAGGAAGCGCCTGAAGGACCTCGGCGTGCACCCGGTCGACGATCTTGCGGCCCGCCGCGACGACCTGCCGTCCGGTGTCGGTGACCACGACCAGCCGCGCCCGCCGGTCAGCGGGCGAGGGGACCCGGGTGGCATAACCCGCCGTTTCCAGTTCGTCGACCGTCACCACCATGGTGGTCTTGTCGAGGTCAACGGCCTTGGCCAGCTCGATCTGGGTCATGTCGCCGGACATGGCCTTCATCAGCACGCACAGCGCCCGCGGGGTCATGTCGATCTCGGCCAGGGCGGCCGTCATCCGCGTCGCGAGCACGTGGCTAGTGTGTGACAGCAGGAAGCTGAGGTCGGGCGCGGTCGGCACAGGCGCGGCCGCGGGCGCGGTGTCGGTCATGGTTCCAGGGTACAGCAGATAATCCAAGTCTCAGATTATCTAGTTCCTGCTGAATTCTCGATGCGCGCACCCGGCGGCGCCGGGCAGCAGTAGGCTGCCGCACGTCAGTACCGGCGAGACAGGCCGAGGACGCCCGATGAATCGCAGAATCCTCCGCGTACCCGTGGGGCTCGCCGTTGGCCTGCTCGCGGCCGGCGGGCTCGCGGCGTGCGGCGGCAGCAGCAGCAGCAGCGGCGCGACGTTCCCCAAGACCTCCGCGAACGTGACTGTCTGCGACGCGCTGGCGCAGGCGCTGTCAGGCCAGTCATCCATGTCGGCCCTCGCCGGCGCAGTGCTGGAGTCCAATGCCCCGGTATCGCAGCAGCTCCGCCAGGACATCGGCAACTACATAACGCTCGCGGCCAGTGGGGTGGGCACCGAGATGAAGCAGGCCGAGGCCAAGGCCAGGCAGGACTGCGCGTCGCTCGGCACCTGACCGGCCGCGCCGGCCGCGCCGGCCGCGCAGGCCGCCCCGCGCCGCGGCCCGGCGGCCTGGCGGCCTGGCGGCCTGGCGGCCTGCTCCGACGTCAGAGCTGGCCGACTTCCAGCACCTTGATCACCGCGACGCCCGCCTCGTCCGAACCGTGCAGGTCGACGGCCGCGGAGAAGCCCCAGTCGTGGTCGCCGGCCGGGTCGTCGAAGATCTGCCGGACCCGCCACTCGCCCTCACCGGCGGCCTCGTCGATGATCAGCATTCCCGGACCGCGCGCATCCGGGCCGGTCATGATCTCGTCGTGCTCGTCGAAGTACGGCTCGAGCGCATCGGCCCAGGCGTCGGCGTTCCAGCCGTCCTCGCCGTCCAGCTCGCCGAGCTCGTCCCACCGCCGCAGCGCGGCCAGCTCGACCCGGCGGAAGAGCGCGTTGCGGACCAGAACGCGGAACGCGCGCGGGTTGGAGGTCACGGCGGGCGGCCGGTCGGCGGCCAGGTGCTCAGCCTCCTCGACCGGGTTGCGCAGCCTCTCCCACTCGTCGATCAGGCTGTGATCGATCTGGCGGACGGTCTCGCCCTGCCACTCGATCAGGTCGGCCAGCTCCTCGGTCCTGGCCTCCTCGGGCACGGTCTGCCGCATCGCCTTGTAGGCGTCGGCCAGGTACCGCAGCACGAGTCCTTCCGACCTGGCCAGGCTGTAGAAGTGGATGTACTCGCCGAACGTCATCGCCCGCTCGAACATGTCCCGCACCACGGACTTCGGGGACAGCTCGTGATCGGCGACCCACGGGTGACCGCGCTTGTAGATGTTGTAGGCGGCCTCCAGCAGCTCCGCCTGCGGCATCGGGTAGGTCACCGACTCCAGGAGGTCCATCCGCTCCTCGTACTCGATGCCCTCGGCCTTCATCGCCGCGACCGCCTCGCCGCGCGCCCGGAACAGCTGCGCCGACAGCACCTGGCGCGGATTATCGAGCGTCGCCTCGATCACCGACAGCACGTCCAGCGCGTACTCGGGCGACGCCCGGTCGAGCAGCTCGATCGCGGCGAGCGCCAGCGGCGACAGCGGCTGGTTGAGCGCGAAGTCCTTCTGCAGGTCGACAGTCAGCCGCACCCACCGGCCGTCGGCGTCCGGCTCGGGCAGCCGCTCGACGACCCCGCCCGCGAGCAGCGCGCGGTAGATGGCGATGGCCCGGCTGATGTGCCTGCGCTGGGCCGCGCGGTCTTCGTGGTTGTCGGTGAGCAAATGCTTCATTGCCTGGAACGCATTGCCCTCGCGGCTGACCACGTTCAGCAGCATCGCGTGGCTCACGGCGAAACTGGACCGCAGCGGCTCGGGATCGGCCGCCACCAGCCGGTCGAACGTCGGCTGGCCCCAGGAGACCATGCCCTCCGGGGGCTTGCGCCGCACCACCTTGCGCCGCTTCTTCGGGTCGTCACCGGCCTTGGCCAGTGCCTTCTCGTTCTCGATCACGTGCTCGGGCGCCTGCACCACAACCCGGCCGGTGGTGTCGAATCCGGCCCGCCCGGCCCGCCCGGCGATCTGGTGGAATTCCCGCGCCATCAGGAGCCGCGTCCTCGTCCCGTCGTACTTGGACAGCGCAGTGAAGAGCACCGTGCGGATCGGCACGTTGATCCCGACGCCGAGGGTGTCGGTGCCGCAGATGACCTTCAGCAGGCCGGCCTGGGCCAGCGTCTCGACCAGGCGCCGGTACTTCGGCAGCATGCCCGCGTGATGCACGCCGATTCCGTGCCGCACGAGCCGGGACAGGGTCTTGCCGAAGCCGGAGGAGAACCGGAACCCGCCGATCAGATCGGCGATCGCGTCCTTCTCCGCCCTGGTGCACACGTTCACGCTCATAAGCGCCTGGGCCTGCTCGATCGCCGCGGCCTGGGTGAAGTGCACGATGTAGATCGGCGCCTCGTGCGT
>DAIOWC010000231.1:0-9263 GCA_036758685.1 Streptosporangiaceae bacterium
CGGGCTGGAGCATCAGTACGCGGCCCATGGCCAGCATCTTGCGCTCGCCGCCGCTGAGTTTGCCCGCCGGGCGTCCCAGCATCGTGCCGAGCCGTGGGAATACGGCAACGACGTGCTCGATCCTGGCCGGCACTTCCTTACGGCTCAGCAGGTAGCCGCCCATCTCCAGGTTCTCCCTGACCGTCAGCGGCGCGAACACGTCGTCAACCTGCGGCACGTAGCCCACACCGGCCCTGGCGATGTCTTCCGGCTGCCAGTTGGTGACATCAGCATCCGCGACGAGAACCCGCCCTGAGGACACGCGCAGTATGCCGACCAGCGCCTTGAGCAGGGTGCTTTTCCCGGAGCCGTTCGGCCCCACGATCGAGACCACCTCACCCGGCGCGGCCCGCACCGAGACAGTGCGGATCACTGGGTCGCCGCCGTAGCCGGCCGTCACGCCGTCGGCGCGCAGGGAGGCTCCCCGCAGGGCGGGCTCAGCCGACAAGGTAGGCCTCCACCACTTCGGTCCGCTCCCGCAGCTGAGCCATCGTTCCCTGTGCGAGCAGCGAGCCCTGGGCCATCACGATCACCGGGTCGCAGAACTCGTCCATGATGGCAAGCTCGTGCTCGACCATCAGGATCGTCAGTCCCTCACGGCAGAGCCCGACCAGCGTGTCGCCGATCCGCCTGGCCAGTTCCGGATGCACCCCGGCCATCGGCTCATCGAGCAGCAGCACGTCGGGCTCGGCCATCAGCGCGCGCATGATCTCGACCAGCCGACGCTGGCCGCCGCTGAGATCACCCGCATAGTCGTTGGCCAGTTTGTCCAGGCCGAACCGGCGCAGGATATCCGTGGCCCGCGCGATCGCGGCAGCCTCGTCCCCGCGCCAGTACCGCCTACCGGCAACCGCGCCACGGAAGGAGTCCCCGCGGTTACCCGGAGCGGCCGAGAGCAGGTTCTCCATCACGGTGAGCCGCTTGAACTCACTCGCCAGCTGGAACGTCCTGACCAGCCCCATCCTGGCCCGGCGGAACGCTGGTAGCGCCGTGATGTCCTGGCCGTTGTAGAGGATCGTCCCCGCCGATGGGCGGTCGGTACCAGCGAGCAGCGCCAGCAGCGTGGACTTGCCCGCGCCGTTCGGGCCGATGAGCCCGGTTAGTGTGGCCCGTCGCACCGTGAACGTCACATCGGAGACCGCTTGCACGCCGCCGAAATCGCGGCTCAGGCCTACGGCCTGCAGGATGTCATCGCCGCCTGCCGCGCCCGGCGCGCCCTTCCTGGCCCTGGCCACCTCGCCCCGGGTTAGCAGGCCCTGGCCGTCGTGGCCTGATGCGGCCGGCCCGGCCGGTGGTTCGCTGGCCGGCCCGGCTGCGGGCGCGGGCACGGCGATGAGCCGCTTGCGCTCCGGCAGCACGCCCTGTGGCCGGAACCAGAGGAACAGCACGATCAGCAGCCCGATCGCCACCCACTGCAGTGAAGGCAGCAGGTTCGGCGGCAGGCTCGG
Organism: Streptosporangiaceae bacterium; assembly: GCA_036758685.1. Classification (GTDB taxonomy): domain Bacteria; phylum Actinomycetota; class Actinomycetes; order Streptosporangiales; family Streptosporangiaceae; genus JAJYUU01. The sequence goes on from DAIOWC010000231.1 coordinate 1,488, forward strand.
GTTGGAATTCGTGATGAGCCGTGTCACCTCCTCGAACCCGACCGGGACCAGGATCGCGCCCAGGATGGCGCCGCGGTGGTTGCCGGCGCCGCCGATAATCACCGCCGCGAAAAGCACGATGGTCTCCGCGTAGCTCCACGCGGCCGGGGACCACACGCTGATGAAGCTGACCAGCACGCCGCCGGACAGCCCGGCGATCGCCCCGCCGAGCACCAGCACGCCGGTCCGCAGCGACACCAGGTTCTTGCCCAGCGAGTCCGCCACCTTGTCGTTGTCCCGCATTGCCCGCAGCGTGCGGCCGTAGGGCGACTCGGTGATGCGCCGGAGGAACATGTAGACGCCAGCGGCAAGAACTATGACGGCGGCGACAAAGACCCACCGGTAGGTGGTGGATGACAGGATGAAGATCCCTGACTGCAATGGCGCGGGCACCTGGGCCACGCCCGCGTCGCCGTTGAACAGCGGGCGGTAGTCCGTCACCAGCAGGTTCAGCAGCACGGCGGTCACCAGCAGGCCGATCGCAGCGAAGTCGCCGCGCAGCCGGCGGCCGACCAGGAAGGTGAAGGGCAGCGCGAGCAGCGCACCCGCCAGCGCCGCGCCGATCAAGGGCATCGGGAAGGGCAGGTGCAGGCCGCCGATGTAGATCTGGTAGCCGCCATTGGCAGTGTCGGATGGCAGCGCGAGGCTCGCGGCGACATAGGCCCCGGCGGCCTGGAAGATGATGAAGCCGAAGTTCGTGACACCGGCGACGCCGAACTGCTGGCTCAGCCCGAGGCAGGCGATCACGTCCACCGCGCCGTAGATGAGCAGCGTTATGAGGTAAAACATCGGCCCCCGCCTACCCTCGGGCCCGCGCGCCGAGCAGCCCGGTCGGCCGCAGAGCCAGCATCGCGAGCAACGCCACGAACGCGATCACATACTTGTAATCGGGCTGGATGTAGGCCGCGCTGACCTCGGTCCCGAGGCCGATAACGAGCGCGCCGATCATCGCGCCGTAAGCGTCGCCCGGCCCGCCGAGGAACACCGCGGCCAGGATGAGGATCAGGAACAGATCGTCGCTGGTGGGGCCGAAGCTGCCGATGTCGATCGCGAAGACCGCGCCGGCCAGGCCGCATAGGCCGCCGGTGATGGCCCAGGTTATCGTGATGACCCGGCTGGCCCTGATCCCGCAGTTGCGGGCCAGCGTCCGGTTGGCGGCGGTGGCCCGCATCGCCTTGCCGAGCCTGCTGTAGCGCAGCAGTACGTGCACAGCTGCCATCACGGCCACGCTGATCGCGATGATCACTATCTGCACGGTTGTCAGGACCAGGCCGCCAGCCCGGAATGTGCGGCCCTGGCCCATGGAGTAGGAGACGTTGACGCCGCCGACCACGGCCTGGATGCCGAACTCGATGATGAGGGCCATCCCGAGCGAGACGATCACCAGCGTGATCGGCGACGTCCCGCGCCGCTGGAACGGCGCGTAGACGGCCAGATTCAGCAGCACCGACAGGACCGAGCAGGCAACCATCGCGGCTGCCAGCCCGATCCAGACCGAGACGCCGGCCTGGTTGACCCAGTACGCGACGAAAGCCCCTGCGGTCATGACCGCCGCGAACGCCAGGTTGAGCACGTCGGTGACAGCGAACTGCAGCGTGAAGCCCACCGACGCGATGGCCAGGACTGCCGAGGTGATCAGCCCGAAACCGACGGAGGCGAGAAACAGGCTCACCGGTGCATTACTCCCGCCCGCTCAGGGCTCCCCGCTGAGGGGAGCCCTGAGCCTCGTGCGAACATGACCGGCCGCGGATCATCCGGATACTGCGCGGAGCTGAGCTGCGGTGATATTGCCCGCCACCAGCACCGCGCCGGTGGGGCTGTAGGTGTCAATCTGGAAGATGCCCGGTGAGTCGTGGTACGCGTCGAAGCTGGTCGGCCCGCCCGGCCCGACGTAGCGGATCTGCTTGCCCGCCTTGAGCTCGGCCACGCCCTGGGCGAAGGAACTCACGGTCACGGCGCCCGGCACGCCGTTGCCGATCGTCGCGATCCAGGGCTTCCACTTGGCAGTGTCCGTGCTGTCGGCGGCGACCATGGCCAGGGCGGCCAGGTTGATCCCGTCATACAGATGCACGGCTCCCGGCGCGGTGAAGTAGGTGGTGAAGTTACCGGTCTGCGCACCGTTGACCTTGCCCTTGACCGCGAGCAGGGCCTGGCTGAACGCATCGTAGGCCGGGCCGCTGGTGGCCGTGACCAGGTTGTCGGCGTGGAAGTTGGCCGAGAACGCCGCCGCGCCGATCGCGCTTGCCGACGCCTGGTAGAACGCCGGCGAGATGGCCGCGGAGGTACCGATGATCGGGATCACCTTGCCGCCATTCAGCTGCTTGATCTCCGCGAACAGGGTCGGGTCGGCGGACCCGAGCGCCTCCGTCATAATCGCATCGGGATGCGCGGACACGATCTTCTGCGCCTCGGTGCGGAAGGTGGTCGCGTGCAGGTCCAGCGTCTCGTTGGCGACCAGTGTCAGGCCGGCCTTCTGGATCGAGGCGACCGCTGGCTGGACGAAGGTCTGCGACCCGATGTCGTTACCGAAGGCTAGCGCGATCCGCTTGTACCCGAGTTGCTGGGCGATCACGACCATCGCATAGGACTCGGCGAGGTCGGGCGGCACCAGCCGGTAGAAGTAGTTGAACTTGACGTTATCGAACTCTGACTGGCCCGTCATGCAGAACATTACGGTCTTGTTGGCGTTGAGGACCGGGACCACGGCGGCGGCCTCGTCCGAGGTGCAGCCGATGACCAGGGCCAGGCCCTTCGTGTTGGCAACCAGGCTGCCGACCGCAGGCACGGCATCTGCGGGATCGCCCCTGGTGTCTGCCGAGGTACAGGCCAGCTTGTGGCCGAGCACGCCCCCGGCATTGTTAATGGCCTGCACCGCGCCATCGCAGGAGACCAGGTATGTCGGGCCGAGCGCCGCGTCGACGCCGCTGAACGGGGCGACGTCAGCGACGGTGAGCGTCGAGCCGGACGCCACGCTGGAACTGCTGGAACTGCTGGAACTGCTGGAACTGCTGGAACTGCTGCATGCTGCGAGCGCGGCGGCCAGCGCGATCGCGACCGCCATCGAGCAGGCCCTGAACAACCGGCCGTAACGGCTGGTCTTGTGTCCTTCGTTGCCCGCGGCAGATGCCGCGGAGCCGGCGGATTCGAACATCGCTGTCACCTCTATGACTGCGTTCGATGAGTGGATGCGGGCTCAGAACCCGCTGGGCGTCTGGCTACTTGGCCGCCACCGCCAGTCGCTGCGGTCGCCTTCTTCAGCGACCACCCTGTTGCGGATGGTGCCCACGCTCTCAATGGTGATCTCGATAGTGTCGCCCGGCTCCAGCCAGACCGGTGGCTGCCGGGCGAAGCCGACACCGCCGGGAGTGCCGGTCGCGATGACATCGCCTGGCGCAAGCCGCGTGAACGACGAGAAGAACTCAATGGCGCTAGGCACGTCGACGATCATCTGCGACGTGCGCGCCGACTGCATGACCTGGCCATTCAGCGTCGTGGTGAGGGCAATATCGGAGACGTCCACCTCGTCGGCCGTCACCAGTTCGGGGCCGATGGGCATGCTGCCCTCGAAGTTCTTGCCGGCCGTCCATTGCGTCCCTGCACGCTGCCAGTCGCGCGCCGAGGCGTCGTTGAGCACGACGTAGCCCGCTATCACGTCAAGCGCCTTGCCCGCCGGGATGTAGCGGCCGCCCGTGCCGATCACGACGCCGAGCTCTCCCTCGTAGTCGAACCGGTCGGTCAGGGTCGGCCTGACCAGGTCGGCGTATGGCGAGAGAACGCTGTCGGCACCGCGCACGAACGCCTCCGGCCAGGTAGGTACCTGCCTGCCGCCCTCCAGCGCGTGCTCGGCGTAGTTCACGCCCAGGCAAAGGATGCGACGTGGTTCCGGGACCGCTGGCCCGAAGTCAGCGGCATCGTAGCTGGTGCCATCGCGGTCGAGCAGCCCGCGGATCATGTCCAGGGCCGGCGATCCGGCCTCGAGCAGAGCGCCGACCGAGGACAGCAGCGGGTCTCCCGTGGCATCAGCGACATCGACATAGCCGGAACGCGCCTTCACGTGGAGCCGGAGACCGCGGGAGGTGGCGATGGTGGCGAGCCGCACGTGCAGCCTCACATTCGTCCGGTGCCAAAAGGCCGAATTGGTTAGACTTGGTTAATTGGTTGAGCATAGGTCCACGACCCAAAACGGGTCAAGAGATGCTGGATGGTTCGACAGGTAAAGATCTAGTCACAGAACTTGTTTGATTGGTAGAATTGGTCAGCGAGCAGCGCGGAGCGGAGGGCGTGCAGTGACGGAGGCGCAGCAATCAGTACCGGACACGCCAGCAGGGTCCGTGGCTGGGGACACGCATACGCAGCGGGGGGTGCGGCTGGCCGAGCAGATACTGGCTGAGTCAGTGCAGGCCGGGCTGGGTCCCGGCGGCCGCCTGCCAACGGAACGGCGACTCGCGCTGGACCTGGGCATGACCCGCTCATCGGTCCGGCACGCACTGGCGGTACTCGAGGCACAGGGGCGCATCTCGCGCGAGGTGGGACGAGGCACCTTCCTGCGGCCCGACCTGCTGCCGTCGGTGCTGTCCGGCTCCACGGCGCAAAACCACGGGGCGTGGCAAGTTCAGGGACATCAGGAAGCGGGAGCGGTCTGGACCGGCCAAGGCGACGCCACCGTACCGGGCACGGCCGCGCCGCGGCTCCCGGAGCGAAGCGGTTCCGCTGTGGCGACCTTCGCCCCCGCGGACGTGATGGCGATCAGGCGGCTGCTCGAGCCGCCCGCGATGTCACTCGCGGTTGCCTGGGCCACCTCGGCCGACCTGGACAAGGTGGACCGCTGCCTGGCCGGCGGGGACCGGGCCGCCAGCTACGAGGAGTTCGAGGCGTGGGATCTTGCCCTGCACCGCTGCATCATCGCCGCCACCCACAGCCCGCTGCTCGCTACCCTCTACGAGGCCATCGAGACAGCGCGCCACGGGCAGGTCTGGGGCGACCTCAAGCGCCGCAGTGCCACACCCGAGCGCAGGCAGGAATACCAGATCGATCACCACGAGCTGGTCGCCGCGCTGCGGGCCCGCGATCCGGCCCGGGCGATGGAGGCAATGCGGCTGCACCTGGCACGAGTCTCCGGCCACCTGAACGCGACCGACCCGGCGGCAGGCATCACCTGGCAATGAGGCCCCGGTCGGCGTGCTCACCGAGCCTGGTCGCCCGAACCACCGGTTCGCGGCCACGCCGCCAGCGCTCGTTAGTTCCAGCATGCCGTCACTGCGCTGCACATAAACGGAAACCAACCTAAGACGCCTTGACCCGATACGGCTGCCCAGCCGATGACCCTTGCACACCCGGCCCTGGTCATAGCTGGCCGCGGAAGCTTGCCCGCAGTCGATTACGAGCGATGGCGCATAAATGGCTAATCTGTGCTCGACATCGGCCAAGCCGCCTAAACACGAGAGGCGCAAATAATCGGCGATCTGAAATTGTTCAAGCTAATTACAATATGCCCGCTGTTACGCTACGCGACGGCGAGGAACGCTGACTGAGCCTGCTGCGGCCCGTGGATCACGGTCGATGTGAGCTGCCGTTTACAAGACGGTCGTCTGCGCCCGGGACCATTATCGCCAGCAGGGTGACTCAGCCCAGCTCATTCGTATCGCGCTGATAATTGGGCTTGCATGGCCATCGTGGCAGTCGTGCTGCCGTGTACCGGGTGGTGTCATTTTGTCTGTGTTGCAGGCGTGTTGACCTTTCGCCCACGACCGTGCTGTGTTGATCTTGTGCTGGCTGCGGAACGGTTGGGATCTGATCGGCGGCTCGCGATAGGCCAGGGTTCTTCGAGCCGTCGCACGACCGCGGGCACCGGCCGTTTACCGGCTGGGTGACGGGTTTCCGATCCGGCCGGGTCGCGCCGGCCGCGACGACCTCGCAGGTGTCCGCGGACCGGAGGTCCGGCAGCGGCGGGCCGCACTGGGCGGCGGGGAATCGGCGGGCCAGGGATCTAGCCATGCCCTCGGCGATGTGGCACGGTGTTGTTTATTGGTCGATTGGCACCGAATTCTCAAGGCCTGGATGGGAGTTGGTCCCAATGTCACGACAACGACGTCTACGGCGGGTGCCGCTTCGGTGGCTGGTACCTGTCGCAGTTGCCGCTCTTACCGTCGCCATGGCAGTCGCTGCGCCGGCGGGTGCGCGGTCGGCGGCCGCGACGCGGCCGGCCTCAGCCGCTGACGGACCGAGCCCGGCCGGATGCGCCGCGCGGAACAACAACACTCCCCCCAAGCTGCTGGAGTGCATCAGCACAGCGGACCTGTGGGGATACATGAAGGCCTTCCAGGCGATCGCTGATCAGAACCCCGGGCCGGACGGCCACCCGTCGCGCAACTCCGGCGAGCCGGGCTACAAGGCGTCGGCGGATTATGTCGCCAGCTTGATGCGGCAAGCCGGATACGACGTCACGATCCAGACCTACAAGTTCTTTTACTTCGCCTACAAGGCGATCCCGACGTTCTCCGAGGTATCGCCGGTGTCGCACGACTACACGGTCGCCACCGACTGGAACCCCGGCCAGAGCACCGGGACCGGGTCGGCGGCTCTGCAGCCGGCCGGCGGCATCGTCATCCCGCCGACCCCGACGACCAGCTCGTCCAGCGGCTGCACCGCGGGTGACTTCACCGGCTTCGGACCCGGCCGCGTCGCGCTGATCCAGCGGGGCGGGTGCAACTTCGGCGTCAAGGTCCTCAACGCCCAGGCGGCGGGCGCCTCGGGCGTGATCATCTTCAACGAGGGCAACCCCGGCCGCACGGGTCTGCTGGCAGGCAACCTGATAGACGCCGCCGGCAACCGGATCGTCCCGACCATCCCAGTCGCCTTCACGACGTTCGCGATCGGCGACGACCTGCTCAACCAGTACAACCAGGCCGTTCAAGGCGGGACGGCACTGCCGGTGATGAACCTCGCCATCAAGGCGGTCGTCAACCCGAACGCCGACGACTACAACGTCATCGCCGACTCCAAGGGCGGTGACCCGAACCACGTCGTGGTCGTCGACGCGCACCTCGACGCGATCTACGGCGCCGGCATGCTCGACAATGCATCCGGATCCGCGACGATCCTGGACATCGCCCAGATGATGCGGAAGGTCAACCCGCGGAACAAGTTGCGTTTCATCTGGTTCGGCGGTGAGGAGCTGGGCCTGCTGGGCTCCACGGCCTACATCAACAGCCTGAGCCCGAGCGACCTCAGCAAGATCGGGTATGACCTCGACGCGGACGTGACCGCGACACCGAACTACGTCGTCGGCGTCCTGGACCCGGCCGGAGTCGACCTGTTCACCCGGACCGTCTCGACACAGTTCCCGCCGCAGGTGTACCAGCCGTCGACCGTCGCCCGGGACCAGGGGATCCAGTACTTCACCTCCATCGGGCTCAACCACGAGCTGTTCTCGCCGGTCGGAACGGATGCGTTCAACTTCAACCAGGCCGGGATACCCGCCAGCGGCGTGCTGACCGGGCAGGACTGCTGCAAGAACCAGGGCGATGTCAACCTGTTCGGCGGGTCCCTCGGCAACTTCGAAGGCAACGTCCCGAGCTTCGACGGCGGGTGCGTCGACAACCCGTTCCGGTGGTGCGACAACCTCAGCAACAACGACCCGAACGTGCTCACGTTCATGTCGCGCGGGTTCGCCAACATGGTGATCCAGATGGCCTTCAACACCACGGTGCTCGCCTCGAGCGGCAAATCGGTCCACAA
>DAIOWC010000232.1:0-9213 GCA_036758685.1 Streptosporangiaceae bacterium
GCCGCGTAGACGCCGGAGACGCCGCCCATCAGCACGCCGCGGCCGCCGCCGTCGCGCTGCAGGTGATGGGCACCGACCTGCGGCGCCATCCGGCCGGCCACCTCCGACATGGGCGCCAGCAGCGGCAGCGAGCCGTCGGGAAGCTGGACGGTCTCGTAGGCGATCGCGGTGATCCCCGACTCAAGCAGGGCGTCTGTGCACGGGCGGCTCGCGGCGAGGTGCAGGTAGGTGAAGAGCACCTGATCCTTGCGCATCCGGTGGTACTCCTCCGCGACCGGCTCCTTGACCTTCAGGATCAGGTCGCCGGTCTGCCAGACGTCATCGGCTGTCGGCAGGATCCGCGCCCCGGCGGTCACGAAGTCGGCATCCGGGAGCGATGAGCCAACCCCCGCCTCCTGCTGGATGAAGACCTCGTGGCCGTTCCTGACCAGCTCGTTGACGCCCGCAGGCGTGATGGCCACGCGGTACTCGTTGTTCTTGACTTCCTTAGGAACGCCGACCTTCATTGGTCTGTTGTCCTTCCTTGCCTGCGGAACCGCCCGGCCTGCTGCCGCGCCGTTCCCGTTCTGATCCCCGCCCCGGACCTAGAGTGTCTCTGGGTCGTCCGCGTGGCGAAGAGTAGCAAACCCGGCCCCCTGCGCCGCATAGGCCGACAAAATCCCCAAAATCGCAACGCCATTGTGCAGATCCCCGCAGAGGGCGCGGCGAACCGCCTCCTCGAGGGGGACCCAGGCAACCGTGAGGTACGCCTCCTCGTGCTCAGGAACATACCTGCGCTCATCCGGCGGGACCACCGTCAGATTGCGGGCCAGGAACACGCGCAGGCGCTCGGTGCTGATGCCCGGCGACGTCAGGTAGTCCAGCAGGAGCCGCCAGTCCCCGGCCTGGTAGCCCGCCTCCTCCAGCAGCTCCCGCCTGGCCGTCTCGACCAGCGGCTCGCCCGCGACGTCGCGGAGCCCGGCCGGCAGCTCCCAGAGCGATGCGCCGGCCGGATGCCGGTACTGACGGATCAGCAGCACATTCCCGGCCTCGTCGAGCGCGACGATCGCAACCGCGCCAGGGTGCTCCACCACCTCGCGGACGGCCAGCTCGCCGTCCGGCATCTGCACGGTGTCCTGCCGGAGCGTCACGATGCGGCCGCGAGCGACCACAGCGGAATCGGTGACGGGCCAGCTCCCGGCCTCGTCCCGGATGTCGGTCACCCGCGCTCGCTCAGGCGGTTGCGGCCGGGCGGACCACCCCGTTGGCCGCGCCCTCGCCGGCCCCGCCTGCCCGGCTGCGCGCCAGGGCAGCCTCGATCAGGCCGCTGAACAGCGGATGCGGCCGCGTCGGGCGGGACAGCAGCTCGGGGTGCGCCTGGGTGGCAACGAAGAACGGGTGCATGTCGCGCTGCAACTCGACGAACTCGACCAGCCGCCCATCCGGCGACAGGCCCGAGCACTGCAGGCCCGCCTTCTCCAGGTCATCGCGGTAGGCGTTGTTGACCTCGTAGCGGTGCCGGTGCCGCTCCTCCACGACGGGATCGCCGTAGAGCCCGCGGACGACGCTGCCGTCAGCCAGCAACGCCGGGTACAGGCCGAGCCGCATCGTGCCGCCCATGTCCCGCTCGCCCGCGACCACGTCTTCCTGATCGGCCATCGTGGCGATGACCGGGTACGGGGTCTCCGGATCAAACTCGGCGCTGTTGGCATTCTCCAGGCCCGCCAGGTGACGGCCGACCTCGATGGCCATGCACTGCAGCCCGAGGCACAGCCCGAGGATCGGGATGCCGTGCTCCCTGGCGTACTGCACCGCGCCGATCTTCCCTTCGATGCCGCGGACCCCGAACCCGCCGGGGACCAGGATGCCGTCCACGTCGGCGAGCTGGCGGGCGGCGCCTTCCTGGGTCTGGCAGTCGTCGCTGATGACCCACCGGATATTGACCCGGACATCGTGCGCGAAGCCGCCGGCCCGCAGCGCCTCGGCCGGAGACAGGTAGGCGTCGGGCAGGTCCACGTACTTGCCGACGAGCGCGATGGTCACGCTGCGGGACGGGCGGTGGACCCGGCGCAGCAGCTCGTCCCAGTCGCTCCAGTCCACGTCGCGGAACGGCAGCCCGAGCCGGCGCACGACATACGCGTCGAGCCCTTCGGAATGGAGCACCTTGGGAATGTCGTAAATCGAGGGAGCGTCGGGCGCGGAGACCACGGCTTCCTCGTCCACGTCGCACATCAGGCTGATCTTGCGCTTGAGCCCGTCGCTGATCGGCCGGTCGGACCGGCAGACGATCGCGTCCGGCTGAATGCCGATGCTCCGCAGCGCGGCCACCGAGTGCTGAGTCGGCTTGGTCTTCAGCTCGCCGGACGGGCCGATGTAGGGAAGCAGCGAGACGTGCAGGAAGAAGCAGCGGTCCCGGCCGATCTCGTGCCTGATCTGCCGGATCGCCTCCAGGAACGGCTGCGACTCGATGTCGCCGACCGTGCCGCCGACTTCGGTGATGACGACGTCGGTTTCCGGGCTGGCCATCTCACGGATCCGTGCCTTGATCTCGTTCGTGATGTGCGGAATCACCTGGACCGTGTCGCCCAGGTAGTCGCCGCGCCGTTCCTTGGCGATGACCCGTGAATAAACCTGGCCGGTCGTCACGTTCGCCGAGCCCGGCAGCCGGATGTCGAGGAACCGCTCGTAGTGGCCGACGTCCAGGTCGGTCTCGGTGCCGTCGTCGGTGACGAAGACCTCACCGTGCTGGAACGGATTCATGGTTCCCGGGTCGACGTTCAGGTAAGGGTCGAGCTTCTGCATACTGACCCGAAGACCGCGAAGCTTCAGCAATCTGCCGATGCTGGAGGCGGTAAGGCCCTTACCGAGGCTGGACGCAACACCTCCCGTCACGAACAGATGCCGGGTCGCGACGGGCCTGGATGTGTGCAGTGGCATTGCCAACGAGGCTCCCGTGGTCAGATTTGGGCGGTCTGCCCGCTCACCCACGGGGTATCAGGATATCAGGCGCGCGCCACCTTAACCGGCCAGACACGGCGGGCCTCAGGCGCTGAGCTGCGGCAATCTGGCGGCTGCCGGACAGGCGCTACCTCGCGTTCACGTCCGGTTTGCCAGCTTATAGCCGCCCAAAACCCCCCTGCGATCTCAGTCTCGCGCCAGCGCGCTGCTCGCAGGCCTCGTGATCACGTGAGGTGCGTCACGAGACCAGCGGCCCGGAGCTCCGCGGCCCGAAAGACGGCCCTCCGCGACGGCACGCAGCGCAACGTTTGCGCATCTAGTGCAGCTAGAGAAACACTAAACAAACAAACGTTCGATCATAATCTTGATGGCGCAGCGCAGATCGGGCAAAAGCCTCTTTTGCTGGCTCGCCGGGGCGCGGTGCGGAGGCGGCCGGGCTACTTCAAGGCTCAGGAGTGCTCTGGGAGCTCGCGATTTCGTAATGCGGCCCGGCGCAGGGCCGGGTCGGACTGGTCTGCCTGAGCGGCCCCTTCGGCCTGACGCTCCTCGCCCGCCTCGCCGAACCGGGCGAGCGCTACCGCGCAGATGACCGCCAGGATGAAGCCCAGCGCGCCCAGGGCGGCCAGCCCGTGCCTCGTCGAGTCGCCCAGGAACAAGACCCCGACCACCGCGGGCGGCATGGTCTCGAACAGGATCACGGCCGCGGTCGCGGTCGTCACGCTGCCGCCATCGAGCGCCGCCGCGTACAGCATGAACGAGACAATCCCGGCGGCAGCCAGCGTGTAAGTCGCCGGACTGCGAATCAGCTGGTGAGGCGTGAATCCGGGCAGGATGCGGGCCGAGACCGCCAGTACCGAGTAGCCGAGCCCGGCGATCGCGCCCAGCATCGGCGTCCGGGTGGGGTTGGGCAGCCTGGCCGCGGCCAGCCCGCACAGGGCCACGACGGCCACGCCGACGATCAGGCCTAGCTGGAAGCCCCAGCCAACGGTGGACGCCCCCTGAGCCCCGGCAGTGGAGCCGAGCAGCCCGACGCCGATCACCACGCCGGCGACGGCCAGCCACTCCCTGGCCGTCAGCCTGGCCTTCATCAGCCAGGCAGCGCAGACGGCGGTGACCGCCAGGTTGGCGGCGATGATCGCCTGAACCGCGAACAGCGGCAGCCGCCGGAGGGCGACGAGCTGGGCGACGAATCCGATCAGGTCGATCAGGATGCTGACCAGGAACGGGCCCTGCCTGAGCATCCGGACGACGAGTCCGGGATCGACGGGTGCCGGAGCACCGGCGTCGGCGGGAGGACGGCGGCTCGCGGTCCTGACCGCGATCGCCTGCATGACCGCTGCGACGCCGTAGCAAATGGCCGACAGAAGTGCGGCCAGCAGGCTCACCAGCATATTTCGACCCTACGCCGCCCTGCTCCTGAAGGTTAGCTTGACACCAGCTCAGAGTTTCGTATCGGCGGAAGACGCCCAGGCAGTGAGCGTCGGGCCGGCACGCCACAGTTCTCCGCTGCGCGCCCGTCCATCAGACGCCCGCCGCCTGCATGCCGCGCAGCTCGTGCTTAAGCTCCCTGATCTCGTCGCGCAGCCGGGCCGCGACCTCGAACTGCAGCTCCGCTGCCGCGACGTGCATCTGCTCGGTCAGCTCGCTGATCAGTGCCGCCAGGTCAGCACGCGCAGGCCCGCCGGCCCCCTCGCGGCCGGCGGCCTCTCTGGCCGCCCTGGCCCTGGATGCCACGCCCGGCACCGGGGCCTTGCCGCGGCTCTGCTGCCGGCCCGACCCGCCGAGCAGCTGCGCGGTGTCAGCGTCCTCACGGGCCAGCTGGTCCAGGATGTCGGCGATCCGCTTGCGCAGCGGCTGCGGGTCCACGCCCTTTTCCTTGTTGTAGGCGATCTGCCGGTCCCGGCGACGGTTCGTCTCGTCGATCGCCCGCTGCATGGACGGCGTGACCTTGTCGGCGTACATGTGCACTTGACCGGAGACATTCCTGGCCGCGCGGCCGATCGTCTGAATCAGCGATGTGCCCGAGCGGAGGAAGCCCTCCTTGTCCGCGTCGAGGATCGAGACCAGCGACACCTCGGGCAGGTCGAGTCCTTCCCGCAGGAGGTTGATCCCGACCAGCACGTCGTACTCGCCGAGCCGCAGCTCGCGCAGCAGCTCGACGCGCCGCAGCGTGTCCACCTCGCTGTGCAGGTACCTGGCCCGGATCCCGAGCTCCAGCAGATAGTCGGTGAGGTCCTCGGCCATCTTCTTGGTCAGCGTCGTGACCAGCACGCGCTCCGACTTCTCCGCCCGGTCCCTGATCTCGCCCACCAGGTCGTCGATCTGGCCCTTGGTCGGCTTGATGAGCACCTGCGGGTCGATCAGTCCGGTCGGCCTGATGACCTGCTCGGTGACCTCCCCGCCGGTCCGCTGCAGCTCGTACGGTCCGGGCGTCGCCGACAGATACAGCGTCTGCCCGATCCGGTCGCCGAACTCGTCCCACGTCAGCGGCCGGTTGTCGATCGCGCTCGGCAGCCGGAACCCGTGGTCGACCAGTACCCGCTTGCGCGACACGTCGCCCTCGTACATGGCGCCGATCTGCGGCACGGTGTTGTGCGACTCGTCGACCACCAGGAGGAAGTCCTCGGGGAAGTAGTCGAGCAGCGTGTTTGGCGGGCTGCCGACCTCGCGTCCGTCGATGTGCCGCGAGTAGTTCTCGATGCCCGAACAGCTGCCCACCTGGCGCATCATCTCGATGTCGTAGGTGGTGCGCATGCGCAGCCGCTGCGCCTCCAGCAGCTTGCCGAGCCGCTCGAGCTCGGCCAGCCGCTCCTCGAGCTCCGACTCGATGCCGCCGATGGCGCGCTCCATCCGCTCCGGTCCGGCGACGTAGTGCGAAGCGGGGAAGATGTACAGCTCCTCGTCCTCGCTGACCACCTCGCCGGTCAGCGGGTGCAGCGTCATCAGCCGCTCGATCTCGTCGCCGAACATCTCGATGCGGACCGCGAGCTCCTCGTACTGCGGGATGACCTCGATCGTGTCGCCGCGCACGCGAAACGTGCCGCGAGTGAACGCCAGGTCGTTCCTCGCATAGTGCATGCCGACCAGCTTGCGCAGCAGTCCGTCGCGCTCAACGGTGTCGCCGATCCGGACCTTCAGCATCCGGTCGACGTACTCCTGCGGCGTGCCGAGACCGTAGATACAGGAAACGGACGCGACGACGATCGTGTCGCGCCGGGTGAGCAGCGAGTTCGTAGCCGAGTGCCTGAGCCGGTCCACCTCGTCGTTGATCGAGGAGTCCTTCTCGATGTAGGTGTCAGTCTGCGGGACGTACGCCTCGGGCTGGTAGTAGTCGTAGTAGGAGACGAAGTACTCCACCGCGTTGTGCGGCAGCATCTCGCGAAGCTCGTTGGCGAACTGCGCCGCGAGGGTCTTATTCGGCAGCATCACCAGTACGGGCCGTTGCAGCTTCTCGGCGAGCCAGGCAACGGTCGCGGTCTTGCCGGTGCCGGTGGCGCCGAGCAGCACGGTGTCCTTGGCGCCGCCGCGAATCCGCTTCTCCATCTCGGCGATCGCCGCGGGCTGGTCGCCCGCCGGAACCATGTCGGTGACGACCTCGAAGGGCGCGACCCGGCGCTGCAGGTCAGTGACCGGGCGCATCGCATCTCCTCCGTACTTCTGTGCACATCACGCTTCCACTGTAGGTCGGCGGTCTGACAATGCCGGCCGCTAGCCGATGGCGACGCTCACCGGGCAGTAAAGCCGGTCCCGCTCCCCCGGCAGGTCGCCGCCGTAGACCATGAGCGCGCTCTCGTTGACCGGGGCCAGGCCGCGCGCCGCTGCCCAGGCCGCCAGGTCCTGATGCCGGCCGAGGATGTCCAGGCGCACGTCGCCTGGCCAGCCAGCCGCCAGGCCGCAGACAAGCCGCGCGGCCGCGACGGTGCTGGCTGCCACCAGCGGACCGATCAGGCGCCTGCCGTCCTTGGACCAGGCCGCACCGTAGGTCAAGGCTGCACCGTGCCCAGTCGTCGCCGGCTCGTCCAGCAGTTCGAACCGGTCGGCGAAGGTAACCAATTCGGCCAGGACTCTATTTCGCTCGGCCCCGAATACCTGCTGGTCGACCGCCGCGATCGCCGCCAGGTCAGCGGTTGCGACCGGCCGGGTCGCGCTCGCAGCCTCCGCCTCGGCCGGCGCGGGCCGCAGGAACCCGCGGTAGGTCACCGAGGTATCCACGACGCGGAACCCGAGCCGCTCATACAGGGGCCGCCCGGCCGGGGTGGCGGTCAGGTAGACCACGGCGTCCCCGGCCCGCGCGAGCACGTGCTCCATCAGCCGACGGCCCAGGCCACGACGGCCATGCCGGCTCGCGACCAGCATCATCCCGACGGTGGCCAGCGGCGCGCGGCCGGGCGGTGGGTGCAGAGCCGGCCGCTCGGCCAGGGCCGGGTCGCTCCGCGACCAACGCGCGGCTGCCTCGGCAGGCCAGCCGTAGCGCGTCAGCACAACGGCCCCCGCGAGGCCGCCGGCGGGGTCCGGCACTCCGTAGGGTTCGCTCACAGCGAACATCAGCCGCCACTTTGCCTCTTCCGGCGGCCAGCCCCGGTCAGCGGCCAGCTCGAATATCGCTGGCAGGTCGGCCTCGTCCAGCCTGCGGACCGGGACCTCGCCGATGCTGAGCGCGGCCGCAGTGGCAGTCACGAGAACCTCCTGGCGCGCTGCTCTAGGCGCCGGTCAGGGCCTCTCGCCGGCGCAGCTCGGCCCAGAGGTCCCCGACCTGACGGTCCAGTTCGGCGAGCGAGCCGGAGTTGTCGACGACGATCCCGGCCACGGCCAGCCGCTGGTCCCTGCCCGCCTGCGCCGCGATGCGGGCCTGAGCCTGCTCCCGGCTCATCCCGCGCAGCCGCACGAGCCGGTCGAGCTGGATCCGCGGCGGGACGTCCACGACGACGACGAGGTCATAGGCGTCGGCCAGGTTGTTCTCCGTGATGAGTGGCACGTCGTGGACGATGATCGCGCCCGGCGGCGCGGTGTCCTCGAGCTCGCGCATCCGGGCGCCGACGCGCGGATGCACGATCGCGTTGAGCCGGGCCAGCAGCTGCGGGTCGGCGAAGACGATGTCGCCGAGCCTGGCCCGGTCCAGGCTGCCGTCCGGTCCGAGCACGCCGGGCCCGAACGCACTGATGACCTCGGCGAGCCCATCAGTGCCGGGTTCGACGACTTCCCTGGCGATCAGGTCGGCGTCGATGACGATCGCGCCCTGCGCCGCGAGGCGCTTGGACACCTCGCTCTTGCCGGCCCCGATCCCGCCGGTCAGCCCGATCCTCATGTCAGCCCGCCTGTCCGCGGTCGGAGTCCAGTCCAGAAATGCGGCGGCGGGCCGCCCGCGCCTCGCACGGGGAGCCCGCCACCGGTGTAAGCCGACGTGGAGTCGATGTCAGCCCTGGCCGCCGGACAGCTTGTCCCTGAGGGCCGCGAGCGCCTCGTCCGAGGCCAGCGTGCCCGCCCGCTCAACCTCCGAGCTGGAGGAGCTGTGGTGGTCGCGCCCGTCGTCGCCGCCCTCGTCCTCGGCAGAGGCCTCGGCCTTGGTCCGGGCCTCGGCGATCTGGGCCTGGTGCGCCTCGTAGCGGGCGCGGGCCTCGGCGTACTGCCGCTCCCACTCCTCCCGCTGGCTGTCGAAGCCCTCCAGCCACTCGCCGGACTCGGGGTCGAAGCCCTCCGGATAGAGGTAGTTGCCCTGGTCGTCGTAGGCGGCCGCCATGCCGTACAGCGTCGGGTCGAAGTCCTCGCCCGACACCTCGCCGGTCGCGCCCTCGTTGGCCTGCTTGAGCGAGAGGCTGATGCGGCGCCGGTCCAGGTCGATGTCGATGATCTTGACGAAGATCTCGTCGCCGACCTGCACGACCTGCTCGGGGATCTCGACGTGGCGGTCCGCCAGCTCGGAGATGTGCACCAGGCCCTCGATGCCCTCCTCGACCCGGACGAACGCGCCGAACGGCACCAGCTTGGTGACCCGGCCGGGGACGACCTGGCCGATCTGATGGGTGCGGGCGAACTGCTGCCACGGGTCTTCCTGCGTCGACTTCAGCGACAGCGAGACGCGCTCGCGGTCCATGTCGACGTCGAGAACCTCGACCGTGACCTCCTGGCCGACCTCGACGACCTCGCCGGGGTGGTCGATGTGCTTCCACGACAGCTCGGAGACGTGGACCAGGCCGTCTACGCCGCCCAGGTCCACGAACGCGCCGAAGTTGACGATCGAGGAGACCACGCCCTTGCGGATCTGGCCCTTTTGCAGCG
>DAIOWC010000233.1:0-9199 GCA_036758685.1 Streptosporangiaceae bacterium
GCAGCGCGGCGCCGCGTCCGGCATGCTGGCCACGTTCCAGAACTCCGGCTTCGTGCTGTCGATCGGCATCTTCTTCTCCCTCATGATCGCGGGCCTGGCCGCGACGCTGCCGACCACGCTGACCCACGGCCTGACGGCGCAGGGCGTCCCGCACGCCATCGCCCTCAAGATTGGCGAGCTGCCGCCGGTTGGCAGCCTGTTCGCCGCCTTCCTCGGCTACAACCCGGTGAGCCAGCTGCTCGGCCCGTCCGGCGTCCTGGCCCATCTGCCCGCGTCGCACGTGGCGGTGCTGACCGGCAAGGCGTTCTTCCCGCAGCTCATCTCCCAGCCGTTCCACCACGGCCTGGTGATCGTGTTCAGCATGGCGATAGGTGTGCTCGTGATCGCGGCCGGCGCGTCGGCGCTGCGCGGCGGCAGGTACGTGCACGAGGAGCCTGCCGAGGCGGCGGCGATCGCCACGTCCGCGGCCACGAGCGGCGCGGGCACGGACATCGTGGCGGACGAGATCGCGGCCG
This sequence comes from Streptosporangiaceae bacterium, assembly GCA_036758685.1. Classification (GTDB taxonomy): domain Bacteria; phylum Actinomycetota; class Actinomycetes; order Streptosporangiales; family Streptosporangiaceae; genus JAJYUU01. Next base: position 516 of record DAIOWC010000233.1, read on the forward strand.
ACGAGGTATCGGCCCACGGCGAGTCGCTCGAGTCTGTACGAGCCGCAGATGGTCGTGCTACCCCTGATGCATGACATCTTCGGACAGTCCGGCGGCCATCTCCGCTGCGGTCGACAAGGCCACCAGCGAGGGTCTTGAGCTCACCCGGTTCCTGTACGCCGACCACGGCGGCGTGATCCGGGGCAAGTCCGCCGCGCTGCGGTTCCTGCCCGAGCGGATCGCCAGCGGCATCGGCCACACCACGGCGATGATGGCGATGACCATGCTGGACACGCTGCAGCCGGTGGACGGCATGGGGCCGGTCGGCGAGGTGCGGATCAAGCCCGACCCGGACACCCTCGTCAGCCTGCCCTACGCGCCGGGAGCGGGCGCGATGCTGGCGGACCTGGTCAGGCCGGATGGCCAGCCGTGGGAGGCCTGCAGCCGGACGTTCCTGAAGCAGGCGATCGCGGAACTCGCCAGCGAGGGCTACGCGATGGAGGCAGCCTTCGAGCCGGAGTTCACCGTGGGCCGGCGCGAGCCGGACCCGGCCGGCGGTCCCGACCGGCTGGTGCCGACCGACGACAGCCTGTGTTACTCGGCGACCGGCTTCCACCAGGCGCACGACATCGTCATGGACTTCGTTCGCGCCCTGAACGCCCAGGACCTGCAGGTGGAGCACTACTACCCGGAGCTGGGCCACGGTCAGCAGGAGATCTCGATCCGCCACGCGCCCGCCCTCCGGGCGGCCGACAATCACGTGCTGTACCGGGAGACCGTGCGGGGCGTGGCGTTCCGGCAGGGCCTGTGGGCAAGCCTGGCGCCCAAGCCAATCGCCGATCAGGCGGGCAACGGCACGCACCTGCACTGCTCACTCACGACGCTGAACGCCGACGGCTCCCCCGGCCAGTCTGTTTTCGCCGATCCGTCGGGCCAGTACGGGCTGTCGAAGACCGGCTACCACTTCATCGGCGGCCTGCTGGCGCATCTGCCCGCGCTGGTGGCGCTCACCTGCGGCAGCGTGAACAGCTACCGCCGCCTTCAGCCGCAGTTCTGGAGCAGCGCCTACACCATCTACGGCATGGACAACCGCGAGGCGGCGGTCCGCATCTGCTCGCCCCTGCGCGGCGACGCGTCCAGCTCGGTCAACCTCGAGCTCAAGCCCTCGGACTCCAGCGCCAACCCCTACCTCGCGCTCGGCGCCGCCATCTACGCCGGGCTGGACGGAATCCGGCACCGCCTGGACCCGGGCGAGGCCGTGAACGTGGACCCCGCGACCCTGTCGGACGAACAGCGAGAAGAGGCCGGCGCCCGCCGGCTGCCGGTCACGCTGACCGAGGCGCTCGACGCGCTGGCCGCAGACAAGGTCCTGCTGACCGCGCTGGGCGAGCTCAGGTCGGCCGGGTACCTCGCGGTGAAGCGAGCGGAGGCGGCGGCGTTCGCCGAGCACGACGCGGCGTGGGAGTGCTTCCAGCACTTCATCCGCTTCTGACGGCCCGATGAGCCTGAGGGCGGCGATCGAGGAGCTTCGGCTCGTCGATCAGCACGTGCACTCGGTGCTGCCGGGCGCGGTCGGCCGCCCCGAGTTCGAGCGGCTGCTGACCGAATCCGATCAGCCGCCGCCGGCGGGGACGACCCAGTTCGACTCTCAGCTCGGATTCGCGCTGCGCCGGTGGTGCGGGCCCGTGCTCGGGGTCGATCCAGCCGCCCCGCCGGACGCCTACGTTGCCCGCCGGGCTCTTTTTCCGGGAACGGAGGCCTCCGCCCAGCTGCTCTCCGCCGCCGGATGCGGCTGGCTGCTGGTCGACACCGGCTTCACCGAGCCGGGGTCGGCCAGCCTCGCTGACCTGGGCGACCTGGCGGGCGCGCGCGTGCGCGAGGTGGTCCGCCTGGAGACGGTGGCCGAGGAACTGGCCGCGGCCGGATGCGGAGCGGCCGAGTTCGCCGACCGCTACCGGGAGCTGCTCTGGCGGAGGTCCGCCGATGCCGCCGCAGTCAAGAGCATCATCGCCTACCGGCACGGCCTCGACTTCGACCCGGCACGGCCAGGGCGATCCGAGGTCGCAACCGCCGCCGGAGCCTGGCTGCGCGCCGCCTCCCCTCGGCTCACCGACCCGGTCCTGCTCCGCGAGGTGCTGTGGGCCGGGGTCGAGCGCGGGCTGCCCGTTCAGCTGCACACCGGGTTCGGCGACCCGGACCTGGACCTGCGCCGGGCGGACCCGCTGCTGGCCAGGGACTTCCTGGCCGGGCTCTCCGGCGCGGGCGTGCCGGTCGTGCTGCTGCACTGCTACCCGTTCCACCGGCAGGCGGGGTTCCTCGCCCAGGCCTACCCGCACGTCTACCTCGATCTCGGGCTGACCATGAACTACACCGGCGCCCGGGCGGCCGCGGTGCTCGCCGAGGCGCTCGAGCTCGCGCCGTTCGCCAAGGTGCTGTACTCCTCCGACGCGTTCGGCCTGCCCGAGCTCGTCTTTCTCGGCGCGCGCCTCTGGCGGAACGCGGCCGCCGAGGTACTTGGCGGCTGGGTCGAGGGCAGCCACTGGAGCGAGGCCGACGCCATCAGAGTCGCCGGCCTGATCGGAGCCGGGAACGCCGCGCGGCTCTACGGACTCCCGGCGGCCTAAGCGCCGATCAGCTGCAGGGCCCCCCACAAGGCGAGAACGGCGAGCACGAGCCCGGCCGGAACGGTGAGCAGACCGAGCCTGGTGAAGTCCCCGAGCGTCGGCGCCGTTCCGTGCTCGCGCATGATGCGGCGCCACAGCAGCGTGGCCAGCGAGCCCGCGTAGGTCAGGTTCGGGCCGATATTGACCCCGAGGAGCAGGGCGAGGACCGTGCCGGGGCCGGCCGCCACCGCCAGCGGGAGCAGGAGGAGCACGGCCGGCAGATTGTTGATGATGTTGGCCAGGCCAGCGGCTATGGCGGCTGCGGCCAGCAGGCCGGCCAGTGACTGGCTGGCCGGGACCAGCGGACCGAGCGCCCGGCCGAGACCATTGCCGACGACGGCCTCGACGACTACGCCCAGGCACAGCACGAACGCCAGGAACGGCACCGCGGCCGCCCGGCCGATCGCCGGGAGCGTCGTGCGGCGCTGCGCCAGGGCGCGCACGGCCAGGACGACCGCGCCGGCGAAGGCGGCCCAGGCCGGGCTGACCCCCGCAGCCGAGGTCACGACGAAACCGGCGAGCGTGCCGGCCACCACGACGAGGGTGAAGACGGGAACCCCGGCCGGCATCGGGTCGGCCTGAGCCCGGGCGCCGGCGCGCAGGTCGGTGCCGAAATAGCGGCGGAAGGTCAGGTACTCCACGCCGATCACCACGAGCCACGGCAGGGCCATCAGCGCCGCGAAGCGGCCGAAGGCCAGCCCGGTCGCGGCGAACGCCAGCAGATTGGTCAGGTTCGAGACCGGCAGCAGGACAGATGCCGAGTTCGCCAGGTGAGCGCAAGCGTAGACGTGCGGCCGGGGCCGGGCTCGCAGGCGCGAGGCGGTCACGAGCACCACCGGCGTCAGCAGGACAACGGTCGCATCCAGGCTGAGGACCGCGGTGGTCACCGCCGCCACCGCGAAGACCAGCAGCAGCAGGCGCTGCGCCGAGTTACCCGCCAGGCGGGCTATCCAGGCCCCGCACGCCTGAAACAGACCCTCGTCGTCGCAGAGATGGGCCAGGACCAGTACCGCCGCCAGGAAGCCGATGACCGGGCCCAGCCGCCTGGCCTCGGTCATGACGGCCGCCCAGCCGATGGCGCCCGTCGCGATCACCACGGCAGCCGCCGGAACCGCGGCCACCGCTTCCGGCCATCCCCGCGGCCGCGCAACTGCCCAGGTCACCACGGCAGCGAGTGCCGCGACGGAGACGGCCTCGGCGCCGACGGAACTCAGGACCAGCTCTCCTCGGACATCGCTGCGGATTGGGGTCACTCCCCACAATTTCAGGGTAATCCGCACCGGCATCTCCGGAGACAGCCCTGGCCCGGACGGGGAACGATCAGGGGCTGGACCAGGGTTGGTCCCGATGCGCTCCCTGGGCTCCGGTCGGCAGATTGTCAGCATGACCGAAACCCTTATCGAAGCTAACGACGTCCACGTCTCCTTCGGGCAGACCCCGGCGCTGCGGGGTGCGTCCGTCACGGCGGCCGGCAGCGAGATTCTTGCGATCATGGGCCCGAGTGGCTCCGGCAAATCGACCCTGCTGCACTGCCTGGCCGGGATCTACCCGCCGGCCAGCGGCGAGGTTCGCTACCGCGGCCGGCGCATTGACCAGCTGCCGGACAAGGAGCGGACCAAGCTCAGGCGCACCGAGTTCGGCTTCGTGTTCCAGTTCGGCCAGCTCGTGCCCGAGCTGACCGCCGCGGACAACATCGCCGTGCCGCTGCTGCTCGGCGGGGCACGCAGGCCGGCCGCGTACCGGCAGGCGCACGCCTGGCTCGAGCGGCTGGGCCTTCCCGGCCTGTTCGGTCGGCGTACCGGCGAACTGTCCGGCGGCCAGGCCCAGCGGGTCGCGATCGCGCGGGCCCTCGCGATCCAGCCCAGGGTGCTGTTCGCAGACGAGCCGACTGGAGCGCTCGACTCGCAGACCGGCGAGCAGGTCATGGAGGTGCTGGTCGGCATCGCGCGCCAGGAGCGCACGACTGTGATCATCGTCACCCACGACGCCAGGGTGGCCGGCTACGCCGACCGCACCGTGCAGGTGAACGACGGCCTGGTGACCGCCGCGGCGCTGATCGGGGCGCGGTAATGCTCCGCCTTGGCTGGCAGTTCTCCGTCCGCAGCGGACGCGAGGCCCTCGTCCGCCTGCTCGTTACCGCCTCGGCCGTCGCGGTGGGCGTGGCGATCATGCTGGGCGTGGTGGCCGACTTTCACGCCTTCCAGGTCACCGACAGCCGGGCCTGCTGGGAATGCACGCAGGGCACAGCCGTCACCGGCAGCCCGGCTCCGGCAAAACCCGCCGAGCTCTGGAACTACGCCGACGACGTCTTCCGCGGCCAGACCATCGAGCGGCTCGAGGTCGCGGCCCTCGGGCCGGGTGCCCCGGTCCCGCCGGGCATCTCCCGCCTGCCGCGCGCCGGCCAGTACTACGCCTCGCCCGCGCTCGCGGCGCTGCTGCGCACCGTGCCCGCCGGCCAGCTCGGCGACCGGTTCGGCGGCATCATGGCCGGCCCGATCGGCCAGCAGGCGCTGACCGGGCCGAACGAGCTGGTCATCTACGTCGGCGAGCCGGCCGCCAAGCTCGCCGCGATACCGAGCACGATGCGCGTCGACGCGATCGCGACCGCTCCGAGCAAGCAGGTCTGGTCGCACTACTTCCGCGACGCGTTCATCGCCGGCGCGCTCGCGTTCCTGTTCCCGATCCTCATCCTGATCGGAACCGCGACCCGGCTGTCGGCGGCCCGGCGCGAGGAGCGCTTCGCCGCGCTGCGGCTCGTCGGGGCGACGTCGTCGCAGATCAGCGTCGTTGCGGCGGTCGACGCCGCCGTGAGCGCCCTGCTCGGCGCGATCATCGGGATCGGCCTGTTCCTGCTGCTCCAGCCAGCCCTCGCCAGCACCGCGATCACCAGCACGCGCTACTTCAGCAACGAGGTAACGCCGACCGCGCTCGGCTATGTCGCCATGCTGGTCGCGGTACCGGCGGCATCCGCGGTCGCGGCCCTGCTGTCGCTGCGCCGGGTCAGGATCTCGCCGCTCGGGGTGGCCAGAAAGGTCACGCCCGGCGCGCCGAGCGTCTGGCGGCTCGTGCCGCTGCTCGCCGGGCTGGCGCTGTTCGCCGTTGGCATGGCGGTCTCCGGATCGAAGTCGATCGGCGCGGCGGCCTACCCCGGCCTGCTGCTGGTCATGATCGGCCTGGTGGTCGGCGGGCCGTGGCTCACGGCGCTCGCGGCGCGGCTCGCGCCCCGGCTGCTGGGCGGCGCCGCACCGCTACTGGCTGGCCGGCGGCTAGCCGACAACCCCAAGGGCGCCTTCCGGTCCATTCGCGGCCTCGTGCTCGCGGTGTTCCTCGGCACCGTTGTCGCGGGGCTGCTGCCCGCCGCCAATGCCACCACCGCGACGCCAAGCGCCAGGTCGCTGTCGAACGTGCTGATGGCCCAGTTCCTCGGATCACCGCTGTGCGGCAACACCGCCAACTGCACCGGTGGCTTCCTTGGCGACCTCAACTCCCCTCAGTCCGCAGCCGAGCAGCGGATCATCGCCGAGGGCCTGCCGCCGCGAACCGGCGCGACCCTGGTGCGTGAGCTCGAGACGTTCCGCGGCGCGAGCGTGTACCCCATCTACTCGCTGCCGCAGGACGCGCACCCTGGCGGCCCTGGCGGTGCGTACAACGGGGTGCTCAGCTGCGCTAGCGTTCGCGGGCTCGCGGTGCTCGGTACCTGCCCGGCGGGCGCGCAGGCGATCCAGGCGAACACGATGAACCTGTACGGGGACAACCCGTCCGACACCACCCAGAAGATTTTCTTCCCCGGCAACCCGTCGGTCTCGGCCAGCTTCGGCGGGCTGTACCTGCAGTCAGTGCTCATCCGGGTCAGCAGCCCGGCCACGCTGGAGCGGATCCGCACGTTCCTCGCGACGCACACCCCGCTGTCGGCCTCCGGCAGCGCGCCGCGAACGTTCGGTGAGGCCGTGCAGGCCAGGGTCAGCGTCGGCAACACCGTGCAGCGGCTCATCGACATCGCCGTCGACCTGACGCTGCTCGTGGCCGGGTGCAGCCTTGCGGTCGCTATCGGCGGCGGGCTGGTCGAGCGCAAGCGGGCCTTCACGCTGCTGCGCGTCAGCGGCACCCCGAGTGCCACGCTCTACCGGGTGGTGCTGCTCGAGGCAGTGTTCCCGCTGGTCGCGGCCACGGTGGTCGCCGCCGGGACCGCCTACGGGATCTCCGTCCTCGCGATCGACCGGCTGGCCAGCAAGGGAACGCCGCTGCCGGTGCTCGGACCGGGCTATTACCTGACGGTGGGCGCCGGCCTGCTCGTCTCGCTGATGGTGATCCTGGTGACGATGCCGATGCTCGGACGGCTGACCGCGCCCGCCAGCGCCCGGTTCGAATAGGAAGGTGCGTGGCCGGGCCTGCCCATTGCGGGCCGGTCCGGCCGCTCCGGCGATATAGTTAGCTCTGTGAAAGAGTCATCTCGCCTGCAGGGCGCCGAGTTGCTGAGCGCGATCAGCCTCGTGCACCGGACGGCCAGGAGATCGGTGCGCCAGGCCTTCGAGCCGGACCCGCTGCCGCCGGCGCAGTCCGAACTGCTCCGGCTCGCGGCCGCCCGGCCCGGCATCACGGTCGCCGATGCCGCCCAGGAACTGCGCCTGGCGCCAAACACAGTGAGCACGCTTGTCGGCAAGCTGACCGGCGCCGGCCTGCTGACCCGCACTCGCAGCCCGCAGGACGCGCGCACCGCACAGCTGACCGTGACCGGCGTCGCCCGCCAGCGGCTCGCACAGTGGCATGATCTGCGCGCCGAGCTGGGCAGCCGGGCCCTGGGCCAGTTGTCGGCCGCCGATCGCCGCGCGCTGGCGATCGCCCTTCCGGCCCTGCTTCGGCTCGCGGAGGGAATGGAGACCAGTGACCGGGCAGCCTGAGGCAAGTGTCGCGACCGCGGCGGCCGGGCCGGCCGAGACCGGCCGCAGCGCCGTCGTGTGCTCGGGGCTCACCTACCGATTCGGCACTCACACCGCGGTCGACCACGTGGACCTGCGCATCGAGCCCGGCGAGACCTTCGGCCTCCTCGGTCCGAACGGCGCCGGCAAGACCACCACCATCCGGATGCTGACTACGCTGCTCAAGCCGATGGAGGGCAACGTGAGCGTGCTCGGCATCGACGCCGCCGAGCAGCCGATGCGCGTGCGCCGGATGATCGGCTACGTGCCCCAGATGCTGTCGGCGGACGCCACGCTGACGGGCCGGGAAAACGTCGAGCTCTTCGCGCGGCTCTTCGACGTGCCGCGATCCGTCCGCCGCCAGCGCGTCGAGGACGCACTGGCCGCGATGGGCCTGACCGAGCCAGCCGGCCGGCAGGTCAAGACGTACTCCGGCGGCATGATCAGGCGCCTTGAGCTGGCGCAGGCGCTGGTGAACTCGCCGCGCCTGCTCGTGCTCGACGAGCCGACGGTCGGTCTCGACCCGATCGCGCGCACCGATGTGTGGGAGTTCATTGCCCGCCTGCGCGAGTCGGCGGACATGACGGTGCTGATGACGACGCACTACATGGATGAAGCCGACACCTACTGCGACCGCATCGCCCTGATGCACGCTGGCTCGATCCGGGCCACCGGAACGCCCGGCCTGCTGAAGGCGATGCTCGGCGAGCACGCGACGCTGGACGACGTATTCCGTCACTACACCGGCGGCACGCTCGACGACACCGAGAAGGGAGGCATCCGTGACGTCCGCCGCGCACGACGTACCGCCCGCCGTCTCGGCTGACCCGTTCCCGCTGCTGCCACCAGCGGACACTCCGCTGACCATCGTGCGGCGGCTGTTCAGCCGGATGGTCACGCTCTGCTGGGTCGAGCTGCGCAAGATCCGGCACGACCGCACGGAGCTGTACACCCGCGCGATCCAGCCCGCTCTCTGGCTGCTGATCTACGGCGAGGTGTTCACCCGGATCCATGCGATCCCGACGCCGCAGCACATCCCGTACCTCGCCTACCTGGCGCCCGGCATCCTGGCGCAGTCCGCGCTGTTCATCGCGATCTTCTATGGGATCCAGATCATCTGGGAGCG
>DAIOWC010000234.1:0-8985 GCA_036758685.1 Streptosporangiaceae bacterium
GGTGAGACCGGCCTCGCGGCGCGCGGCCGCCAGGGCGTCACCGATGCTCACGCGGCGCCTCCACTATCCAGGCTGCGTCCTCGCCAGGGGTCACAAGGCGCAGAATCCCGACGTTAGCTATTTCCCCGATCCCCGTGCGAGGACCGGTCACCAAGTGTAGACATCCCGTTACCGTCCGGCGCGGACCGGTCGAGATTCGGAGTGGCTCGGTACATAGTTTCGCGCCGGCAGGCCGACGATGCCAACTACCCCCGCGATCGGAGGCGCGGCCGAATCTAGCCCTCGCCGCGCAGCGACGCCAGCAGGCCGGCCAGGTCGTCGGGCCTGATCAGCACGTCCCGGGCCTTCGAGCCCTCGCTGGGCCCGACCACGCCCCGGCTCTCCAGCAGATCCATGAGCCGGCCGGCCTTGGCGAAGCCAACGCGGAGCTTGCGCTGGAGCATGGAGGTTGACCCGAACTGCGTGGTCACGATCAGCTCGGCGGCCTGCATGAGCAGGTCCAGATCGTCACCGATGTCGGCGTCGATCTCCCGCTGTCTGCCCTCGGGCACGGTGACGTCGTCCCGGTAGCTCGGCTCGCCCTGCTTCTTGCAGTGCGCGACGACCTCGCGGATCTCCTTCTCGGTGACGAAGGCGTTCTGCAGCCGGATGGGCTTGCTCGTGCCCATCGGCAGGAACAGGGCGTCGCCCTGGCCGACCAGCTTCTCGGCCCCTGGCTGATCGAGGATGACCCGGCTGTCGGTCAGGCTCGAGGTCGCGAACGCCAGCCGGGAGGGCACGTTGGCCTTGATCAGCCCGGTCACGACATCCACGCTCGGCCGCTGGGTCGCCAGCACCAGATGGATGCCGGCGGCGCGGGCCAGCTGCGTGATGCGGACGACCGCATCCTCCACGTCCCTGGGCGCGACCATCATGAGGTCGGCGAGCTCATCGACGATCACCAGCAGGTACGGATAGGGAACGTAGACGCGCTCGCTGCCCGGCGGCGCCGTGACGCGGCCGGCCCTGACGGCCTTATTGAAGTCGTCCATGTGCCGGAACCCGGACGCGGCCAGATCGTCGTACCGCCGGTCCATCTCGCCGACGACCCACTGCAGCGCGTCGGAGGCCTTCTTCGGATTCGTGATGATCTGCGTTATCAGGTGCGGGATCCCGGTGTAGGCGGCCAGCTCGACCCGCTTCGGGTCGATGAGCACCATCCGCACCTCGTCCGGCGTGGACCGCAGCAGGATCGAGCTGATCAGCCCGTTCAGGCAGACACTTTTGCCCGAGCCGGTCGCGCCCGCGATCAGCATGTGGGGCATCTTGGCGAGGTTGGCCACCACGGTGCGGCCCTCGACGTCCTTGCCCAGTCCGACGATCATCGGGTGGTGGTCGCCCGTGGCCGCCGGGGAACGCAGCACGTCCCCGAGGCTGACGACGTCGCGGTCGCTGTTGGGGATTTCCACGCCGATCGCAGACTTGCCGGGGATCGGCGACAGGATGCGGACGTCGGCGCTCTTGACCGCGTAGGCGATGTTCTTGGACAGCTGCGTTACCCGCTCGACCTTCACCGCGGGCGCAAGCTCGATCTCGTACCTGGTGACCGTCGGGCCGCGGGTAAACCCCGTGACCTGCGCGTCCACCTCGAACTGTTCGAGCACGGCCGACAGGGCCTCGACCACGGTGTCGTTCGCCCGGGTGCGGGCGCGCGGCACCGAGCCGGGCTTCAGCAGCGCGATCGGGGGCAGCGTATAGCTGGCGTCGGCCCCGGCGGCGAGCGTGAGCTGCTCGGGCTTAGCGGGCGGCTGGAGCGGAGTAGCGGCGGCCGCGGCGGCCGGCTGGCCCGCGGCGCCTTCGCCCGCGCCGAACCAGTCCTCGTGCCAGCCTGCCTCGGCGGCCGCGGCGCCCTCAGCGGCATCGCCGGGGCCGCGGCGGGAGAACACCAGGGCGTCCGCGATCGCATCGGCCTCGGCGAGCGCCTGCGTCTGAGCCTGAGCCGACACGTCGGCGACAACGGGTGGCGCGCCCGCCTGGCCCCGGTGCACTGTGCCGCCGAGCAGCGGCGTGTCGTAGGCCCGGTCGCCCGGTCCGGCCTCGATCGCCTCGGTGCGCCGCCGGCCGATCCGGGCGGGCGGCTGCGCCGCGGCTTCGGCGCCCTCCTCGCCCGCCTCCTCGCCGTCGTCGCTGCCGCCCCGGACGAAGCCGTGCAGGTCCGCCAGGCGGTCCGGTACCCGGTGGAGCGGCGTCCCCGTGATCACCAGCAGGCCGAACCCCGCGACCAGCGCGAGGACGGGGGTTGCGCCCCACTGCGTAATGAGATCGACGAGGGGGACCGACGCCCCGAGTCCGATCAGTCCGCCGGCGGAGCGGATCGCGGCCATGCCCCCGGCCAGCCTCGGCGCGCCGGACGCGACGTGGGCCAGGCCCAGTCCGCCGACCAGCAGCGCTGACCAGCCGATCACCATCCGGGCGGTCGCCGCGTTGTTGTCCGGGTGACGCAGGAACCGCACGGCCAGCAGGGCCAGCAGCAGCGGAACGGTCCACGATCCCGACCCGAAGAACGTCACGACGAAGGTCGACACGGGCTTGATCGGCCCGGCGACGTGGAACCAGGTGGCGGCCGCGCCGATGATCGCCGCGCACAGGCACGCCAGGCCCAGACCGTCGCGCTGATGGAGCGGGTCGAGCTCGCGCGCGCTGCGGCCCACGGTCCGCGCCACCGCGCCGACCGTGTGCGCGAGGCCCATCCACACGCCGGCCAGCGCGGCGACGATCCAGCCAGCCAGGATCACAAAGGGATTGGTGGGCTTCGCGGGCCGCGACGGGCGCCTTGCGGGCGGCCGGCGGCCGCCGCCCTTGCGCTTGCTGCTGGTCCCGTACCCCGAGCCCGACGTACGCCGGCCACGCGTCGTGGTCGCTGAGCGGCCGCGCGTGGATCCGCCCGCCTGCCAGTTGCGGCTAGCGGATCCGCCACGAGGGCGCGCTGCGCCCTTGGGCGCACGTGTCGCCATGTTGCTCACGGTAGCGAGGATGTCCGCGAATGCGATGGAAGCGACCGGCGTGTCGCGCGCCGGATGTGTGCCCGCGGTTGACGGCGGTCAACTAGCATCCTATTGTGCTAGTGTCCTAGATAAATGGAGGCCCGGTGATCGAGTTCCACCTGGATACCCGGTCTGGAGTCGCGCCGTACCTGCAGCTCATCCAGCAGGTCCGGCAGGCGCTCCGGCTCGGCCTGCTCCAGGAAGGCGACCAGTTGCCGACGGTGAAGGAAGTGTCGGGGGCGCTGGCTATCAATCCGAACACCGTGCTCAAGGCCTACCGGGAGCTGGAGTACGAGGGCCTGGCCGCGGCCCGGCCGGGGATCGGCACGTTCGTCACGAAGACCCTGGCGGGCGAATCGCTCGCCGCGCATGAGCAGCTGAGTGCCGACCTGCTGGCCTGGTACCGCAAGGCCAGGCAGGCGGGCCTGGACGGCGAGAGCATCGACGCGATCTACCAGCAGACCATCAGGTCCGCGGTGCAGGAGGAACGAGTATGACCACCGCAGTAGAAGCACGCGGGCTCGGCAGGCAGTACGGCGGGCGGTGGGCGCTGACCGATTGCAGCCTGACGATTCCGGCCGGACACGTGTGCGGGCTGGTCGGGCCGAACGGCGCCGGCAAGACGACTCTGCTCAATCTGGCCACCGGCATGCTGGCGCCGACCACGGGCACCATCAGCGTGCTCGGCGGCGTACCCGCGAGCGGCCCCGAGCAGCTCGCCCGGGTGGGCTACGTCGCGCAGGACACGCCGACGTACGCCGGGCTCTCGGTCGCCGACCACCTCAGGTTCGGCGCACATATGAACCCGCACTGGGACGCGGGGCTGGCCCGCAAGCGGATCGAGCAGCTCAAGCTGGACCCGAAGCAGAAGGCAGGCAAGCTATCCGGCGGCCAGCGCGCCCAGCTGGCCCTCACGCTGGCGCTCGCCAAGCGGCCGGAGCTGCTCATCCTCGACGAGCCGATCGCCAGTCTCGACCCGCTGGCCCGGCGCGAGTTTCTGCAGACCCTCATGGCAGCCACCGCCGAGCAGGAGCTGAGCGTGCTGATGTCCTCGCATCTGGTCGCCGATCTGGAACGCGTCACCGACTATCTGGTCGTCCTTGTCGGGTCGCGGGTGCAGGTGGCCGGAGAGGTCGACGACCTGCTCGCCTCGCATCATCTGCTGACCGGCCCGGTCAGGGACGCGAGTGCCCTGCCCGCCGGCGTCGAGGTCATCACCGAGAGCAAAACCGGCCGGCAGAGCACCTACCTGGTGCGCAGCACGGCGCCGATCAGCGACCCGAGCTGGGTAGCGGACTCGATCGACCTCGAGGATCTCGTGCTCGCCTACATGGGCGGCGCCGCGGCCGTCCGGCCGACGCTGGCGAGCGCGCGATGACCTGGATGACCTGGCGCCAGTTCCGCGCCCAGGCGATTGTCGCTGGCGCGCTCATCGCCGTGATCGCCGTCGTGCTCCTGGTCAGCGGCCTGAAACTGGCCTCGGCCGCCAACGCCGCCGGCCTGAGCGGCTGCCACGCCGGCTGCGCTGCCGATGCCAGCAACTTCATCGACTCGCTGCGCGGCGGCATCTACCAAATGCTGTTCTACGGCGGGATCGGGATCCTGTACCTGGCACCGGCGCTCATCGGGCTGTTCTGGGGCGCGCCGCTGATCGCACGCGAGCTTGAGGCCGGCACCTACCGGCTGAGCTGGAGCCAGAGCGTCACCCGCACGCGCTGGACCGTGGCCAAGCTCGGCATAGTCGGACTCGCCGCCGTGGTCACGGCCGGCCTCATCAGCCTGATGGTCAGCTGGTGGGCGAGCCCCATCGACGACGCTCTCAGCCTCGGCGGCACGAACGGGCCGGTCGGCAACCGGCTCAGCCCGCTGGTGTTCGCCGCGCGCGGCGTAGCGCCGCTCGGATACGCCGCGTTCGCCTTCGCGCTCGGCGTCACGCTCGGCGTAGTGTTCCGCCGGACGCTGCCCGCGATGGCCCTCACGCTCGCCGTCTTCGCGGCGGTGCAGGTCCTGGTCCCGACCTTCGTCCGGCCGCATCTAATCCAGCCCGACCAGGTCACCAGGCCGCTGAATCCGGCAGCCATCGACACGCTGGAAATCTCGGGTCCGGACGCACAGATGACCGTCCTCGCGTCAGCGAACGTGCCCGGCGGGTGGCTGCTGTCGAACCAGACCATCACCCCGGCCGGGCATGTCTTCACCGGACCGGCCACCCAGGCCTGTATCGGACCCAACTCCACTGCGTGCACGAACTGGATCGGCAGCCAGCACCTCCGGCAGCAGGTCACCTACCAGCCCGCCAGCCGGTTCTGGCCGCTGCAGTGGGCCGAGACCGGGATCTACCTGGCGCTCGCGGCCGGGCTTGGCCTGATCTGTGGCTGGCGAGTCCGCCGCCGCGCCTGAAACCCAGCCACAAAGCTGGCAACCAGCGAGCCGGGCCGAGCGTTTGCTCAGATGTGACGGCTTCAGGCCCGGCGCGGTGAACCCGGGCCCCGATTTCGACGAGTTCGTGCGCCGCGCCTCGCCACGACTGCTGCGGACGAGCTTTCTGCTCGCCCGTGACCGCGGTCACGCCGAGGACGTACTGCAGGAGGCGCTGGTGCGGACCGCGCTGCACTGGCGCACTGCGCGCACGGCCCCGGAGGCCTATACCCGGCGGGTCATCGTCAACCTGGTGACCGACCGCTGGCGAGCACGCCAGCGGCGGCCGCCCGAGGTCCGCCTCGAGGACAATGCGCTCGCGCTGCTCGCCCCGGCGGCGACGACCGCCGACCGGCTGGTGATATTCGAAGCGCTCCGCCAGCTGCCCTACCAGCAGCGGGCGGTAGCCGTCCTGCGGTACTGGGACGACGCCTCCGTCGCCGAGACCGCCGCCCTGCTCGGGATCTCTGAAGGCACCGTGAAGTCCTACTCGGCCAGGGCAATTGCCCGGCTCCGCGAACTCGTCAGCGATCTAGCCGAGGCACCGCCATGCTGACCGACATCGAAGTGGCCGACAGCACCCGCCGCCTCCTCGCCGAGGAGATGTCCGGCCTCGTGCCGCAGCCGGCGCTGCTGGCCGACGTGCGCGTGCGGCACGCCCGGATCCGCCGGAGGCGGCACGTCACCGGGGCGGCCCTCGCGTGCGCCGCGGCGGCGGGGGTGTGCGTGGCCGGGGTCAGCGCGGCCACGGCCGGCGGCCGCGAGCCGGCGCATACGGCGTCCGGCCCGCAGACCACCCGCCTGATCAAGGTGGATGGCTACACCGTCCGGGTCACGGGACACCTGCGCGTGGTGACCAGCGAGCGGGCCCGGAGCTCGGCGCAGGCCGGGCCGGCCGCCATCTACCTCACGGTGATCAGCGGAGCGATCCCGGCCGCGGCAGTACGAGCGCCCGGCAGCAGGCTCATGTACCTGCTGCGATCGAGCCAGCGGCTCAGCGTCTACCTGCCGATCGCGGTGCCGAAGCGCGACCGGGACTCCCTGGTGCTCTCGTCCCGCTCGCTCTCCGGGCCGCAGCTGCTCCGGGCGGCCTCGCAGGTCACGATCGTCGCGACCGGGAGATGAGGCTTCTCGCGTTCTGTTGACGGCCGTCGTGTAGGCAGCATACTCTCGGCACCGTGCGCATCGCGATCGCGGGCGGCGGTCCCGGCGGCCTCTACTTCGCCGCCCTGGCTCGCCAGCTCCTGCCTGATACCGAGATCACGGTCTGGGAGCGGAACGCCCCGGACGACACGTTCGGCTTCGGGGTGGTCTTCTCCGACGAGACGCTGGGCGGGATCGAGAACGCCGACCTGGCGATCTACCGGCAGATGGAGCGCGAGTTCGCCCGGTGGGACGACATTGACGTGCACTACCGCGGCGAGGTCATCACCAGCGGCGGGCACGGGTTCGCGGCGCTGAGCCGCCGCCGCCTGCTGGAGATACTGCAGCAGCGCTGCGCGGAGCTCGGCGTCACCATGCACCACTGCACTGACGCGCCTGACGCGCGGACGCTGGCCGCCGAGCACGATCTGGTCATCGCCGCGGACGGCCTGAACTCGCCGCTACGGAGTTCCGGCTCCGCCGCGTTCCGTCCCGAATTCGACTTCCGCAACTGCCGGTACATGTGGCTGGGCACGGACCTGGTATTTGACTCCTTCAAGTTCTTCGTGGAGGAGACCGAGTTCGGCGTCATGCAGGTGCACGGCTACCCCTATGACGCCTCGGGCAGCACGTTCATCGTCGAGATGCACGACGACGTCTGGCGCGCGGCCGGGTTCGACCGGCTCGCGGCGCGCGAGCTGGCTCCGGGCGAGTCCGACACCGCGTCCATCGAGCGGATCGGCGAGCTGTTCGCGCACCTGCTGGGCGGGCACCAGCTGATGGCCAACAACTCCCGGTGGCTGCAGTTCGGCACGCTGCGCTGCGGCAGCTGGCGCGACGGCAACGTCGTGCTGCTCGGCGACGCCGCGCATACCGCGCACTTCTCGATCGGGTCGGGGACCAAGCTGGCCATGGAGGACGCGCTGGCCCTGGCGGCCTGCCTCCACGAGCACGCCGGGGAGGGCCTGGCCGGGGCGCTGACGGCCTACGAGGCGGAACGGCGCCCCGTCGTCGCCTCGACCCAGCGCGCCGCGCAGGCGAGTCTTGAGTGGTTCGAGAACCTCGGCCAGTACACGGACCAGGAGCCCGAGCAGTTCGCGTTCAACATCATGACCCGGAGCCGCCGGGTGACCCACGAGAACCTGCGGCTCCGCGATCCGGAGTTCACGGCCCGGATGGATGCCTGGTTCGCGGGTCAGTGCAAGCGCGCAGGGCTCGGGGCCGGTGACGTGGTGCCGCCGATGTTCCAGCCGTTCCGGCTGCGCGAGCTGGACCTGGCCAACCGCATCGTGGTGTCGGCGATGGACATGTACTCGGCCGCCGACGGGGTACCCTCCGACTTCCACCTCGTCCATCTCGGCGGCAAGGCCCTCGGCGGCGCGGGCCTGGTGATGACCGAGATGGTCTGCGTCAGCGCGGACGGGCGCATCACGCCCGGCTGTGCCGGGATGTACGCGCCCGAGCACGAGGCGGCCTGGCGGCGGATCACGTCGTTCGTGCACGGCCAGTCGGGCGCGAAGATCGGGCTGCAGCTCGGCCATTCCGGGCGCAAGGGATCGACCCGGCTGATGTGGGACGGCATCGACCTGCCCCTGGACGAGGGGAACTGGGAGGTCTGCGGCCCGTCGCCGCTGCCCTACAAGGCCGGGGTCAACCAGGTGCCGCGCGAGCTGAGCCTGGCCGAGATGGCGGAGATCAAGGCGCAGTTCGTCGCGGCCACGCAGGCCGCGGTGCGATCCGGCTTCGACCTGCTGGAACTGCACTGCGCGCACGGCTACCTGCTGTCATCGTTCATCTCGCCGGTCGCGAACCAGCGGACCGATTCCTACGGCGGGGACCTGGCCGGGCGGCTGCGCTACCCGCTCGAGGTCTTCGCGGCGATGCGCGCGCAGTGGCCGGACGACCGGCCGATGACCGTGCGGATCTCGGCCTCGGACTGGGTACCGGGCGGCATTACCGGGCCGGAGGCGGTGGCGATCGCGCGGGCGTTCAAGGCCGCAGGCGCGGACGCGATCGACGTATCGACCGGCCAGGTCACGCCGGACGAGCAGCCCGCGTTCGGCCGGTCTTACCAGACGCCGTTCGCGGACGCCATCAGGAACCAGGCGGGGATCGCGACGGTCGCGGTGGGCGTGATCTCCTCCTACGATGACGTGAACTCGATCATCCTGGCGGGGCGGGCCGATCTGTGCGCGCTCGGCCGGGCCCACCTGTACGACCCGAACTGGACCCTGCACGCCGCGGCCGACCAGGGCTACACGGGGCCGGCTGCGCCGTGGCCGGTCCAGTGGCAGGCGGGCAGCCGGCCGCCGCAGACGGGGCGCACCGACGGGCCGCGGCCCCGGCTGGAGCTGATCAGGTCGGGCCAGCCGACCACGCGGCACGCCCGCTGGCGTCCGTC
>DAIOWC010000235.1:0-8911 GCA_036758685.1 Streptosporangiaceae bacterium
GCCACTTGTCCGCGTTGTGCGGACGCAAGTACCTTGCCTGAACCGGCGGAAGACTATGCCTACCTGCTGGGCCTGTACCTTGGCGACGGCTGTATTAGTGCCAACGGACCCCGCGGAGTCTTCGCGCTGCGAATCATGTGCGCCGATGCGTGGCCAGGACTGCGCGAGGAGTGCATCAGAGCCATCGGCACCATCCGCCCAGACAACAAAGTGCACACGGTGCAAAAGGACGGCTGCGCCGAAGTTGTCTGCTGCTCGAAGCACTGGATATGCCTGTTCCCGCAACACGGTTCAGGCAAGAAGCATGACCGGAAGATAGAGCTGGTCGAGTGGCAGCGCCAGATCACCGCCCAGCATCCTGGCAGCTTTGTGCGAGGGCTGATCCATTCCGACGGTTGCCGGTTCACCAATCGCGTGCACCATAAGCTCGCCAGCGGAGATCGGTGGTATGAGTACCCGCGGTACATGTTCACCAACGAATCGCGCGACATCCTGGGCCTCTGCGGCGAGGCTCTCGATCAGCTGGGCGTGAGCTGGCGGTTCTCCCGGCGCAACACGATCTCCGTGGCGCGCCGCGAGGCCGTGGCCCGGCTGGACGAGTTCGTCGGGCCCAAATACTGAGCCACCACGGCCCCGCAGCGGGCCGACCTGAGCCGCCGGCCGATTTACAGTAGGCACGTGGGCATCGAATCTGTCGGCCCGCCCGCCGAAGCGCGTCCAGTTCAGTCCGAGCCGCAAGGTCCCGGTCGGCCGCCAGATGCGCTTCACCGGTTCACTACTCCCCGGCTGCGCATCGGGCGCGCCACGGACAACGATGTCGTCCTGCTCGACCTCACCGTCTCCAAGTACCACGCCGAGCTGCGCCGGCTGGCCGACGGCGACTTCGAGGTCCAGGACCTTGGCAGCTACAGCGGCACCTACCTCAACGGCAAGCGGATCACCACGGCGCGCTTCAGCGAATCGGACCTCATCGGCATCGGCCCCGCCACGTTCCGGCTCTCCGGAACGGATCTGCAGGAGTTCACCGACGTCGGGGGCGTCTGCCTCAAGGCCGCCGGCCTCACGGTCCGGCTCAAGAGCGGCAAGGTCCTGCTCGACGACGTCAGCTTCCCGCTCGGGGAGCGCTGTCTGCTGGGCGTGATCGGGCCGAGCGGCTGCGGCAAGACCACCCTGCTCGGGGCGCTCACCGGCATCCAGCCGGCGAACGACGGGACCGTCCTGTACGACGGCCGGGATCTGTACCAGCACTACGCGGAGCTGCAGCACCGCATCGGGATGGTCCCGCAGGAGAACATCCTGCACACCCAGCTGTCCCCGCGGCGCGCGCTCGGCTATGCGGCCAGGCTGCGGTTCCCCAAGGACACCAGCAGGGCCGAGCGCGAGGAGCGGATCGACGAGGTACTCGGCGAACTCGCACTGACCCAGCACGCCGACACCCGGACCTCTGATCTGTCCGGCGGCCAGCGCAAGCGGGTGAACGTCGCGCTGGAGCTGCTGACCAGGCCGTCCCTGCTGTTCCTGGACGAGCCCACCTCGGGGCTGGACCCTGGCCTGGACAAATCGGTGATGGAGCTCATCGCCCGGCTTGCCCACACCGGCCGCACGGTGATCGTCGCGACCCACAGCGTCGCCAACCTCAGCCAGTGCGACCGGCTGCTGGTGCTCGTGCCCGGCGGCAAGCTCGCGTTCTTCGGCCCGCCGGGCGAGGGCCTCCGGCACTTCGGCCAGCCCGGCTGGGCCGAGGTGTTCCAGGCGTTCGAGGCCGAGCCCGACCGGGACTGGACCGGCGAGTTCCGCCGGTCCAGCTATTACGCGCGGTATGTCGCCGGGGTGACGGACGACGTCCCCCCGGCGCGCGCCCCGCAGCCGGCCACACCGGAGCCCAAGACCAGGAACCGGCTCGACCAGCTCATCACGCTGTGCCAGCGGTATCTGGCGGTGATCTCGGCGGACCGGGCCTTTCTGGCCGCGCTGGCGATCATGCCGGTCCTGCTCGGCCTGCTGATCCGGCTCGTGCCCTCCCCGCAGGGCCTGATCGGGCACAACAACACCTACGCCCAGTCCCTCCTGCTCGTGGTGATCGTCGGATCCTGCTTCACCGGCGCCGCCAACGCCGTGCGCGAACTGGTCAAGGAACGGCCCATCTACGGCCGGGAACGCGCCGCGGGCCTCTCGGCGGGTGCCTACCTGCTCTCCAAGGTGGTGACCATCGGCCTGCTCACGATCGTGCAGTCGCTGATCATGCTCGCGATCGGGCTGACGGGCCGTACCCTCCCGGCGCACGGGTCGGCAATCGTCGCCCATCCGCTGCTCGAACTGCTCATCGCCAGCACGGCCGTCGGCATCGCCTCGATGGCGCTCGGCCTGATGATCTCGGCGTTCGTCGGCTCGAGCGACAAGACCATGCCCCTGCTCGTGGTCAGCGTCATGTTCCAGGTCATCCTCAGCGGCGGCGTGTTCGCGCTGCACGGCAAGATCGGGATCGAGCAGCTGTCCTGGCTCGCGCCGTCGCGCTGGGGCTACGCGGCGACCGCGTCGACCACCAACCTGTCGGCGATCAGCCCGGCCGCCATGCTGGCCCGCTCCCCCGATCCGCTCTGGCGGCATTCCGCGGCGACCTGGCTGCTGGACATGGCCGGCGCGGCCGCGGTCGCGCTCCTGTACGCGCTCATCACCTGGCGCCGGCTCGTGGTGGTGAGTCCCGGCCGCCGGCGGACCCAGGGGCTCGCTGACCTCGCCAGGGTGCGGAGCCAGAGCCGCCCGGCCGAGCCGGCTAACCGCGCGCCCGCCCGCTGACCGCGCCCCGATCCGCTAGCCCGCGCGCTCGCCGGCTAGCCCTCGCCTCAGCCGGCTAACTCAGCCCCGCCGTGCCGGCGCAGCCAGGAGGGCGGCTGACCGGACTCGGCCGCGATCGCCGACCAGGTCCATCCGGCCGCCCGGCGGTGGCTCACATACGCGGCAACGCTGGCGTAGCCGAGCCGGGCCGCGACTCGCTCAGCGCGGCGGGCGGCCTCGTGGCGCTTGCCCGCATGCGTGACCTTGGCGAGGCGGTGGCGGGCCAGCGCGGACTCGACCGCCTGGTAGCTCATGCCCACCTCGGCTGCGATCTGGTTCACCGTCCGGTACTTCTCGCCGTGCCGGTCCCGCAGGAAGGTGCCGACGTCGCTGAAGCCCAGCGGGCCGATGACCGGCAGCCAGCGCCGGTCCGCGGAGGCCGTCCGGGCCGGGCCGGCGAGCGCGTCCCGAACCGCCGCCGCAGCCGACGGGTCCAGCCGGTCCAGGTGCCGGGACAGCCAGTCCTTATGCAGGCCGGCCTCGCGGCTGATCACTGCCAGGCTGGCGCCTTCCGCCACCCGAGCGCGTACCAGCGCGCCCAGATCCGGATAGCCGTGCTCCTGCGCGACCGATGCGGCCACGCTGGCCAGATGCCGCTCTGCCCGTGACCGGTTCGCCTCGGCCGAGGCCGCGTGGCCGGCGCTGGCCATGGCGGCCACGACCTTGCGCCGCCGCTGCTCGGGGATGGGCCGCCCTCTGGCCGCAGCCGCCGCGAACGTCGCCAGCTCGCCCGAGCGAGCCCGCGCCCGCCCGAGCTCACTGCCCGCCCGGACCGCCGGATCAAACACCAGCCGGGCCGTGAACGACGTCGCCCGCAGCTTGCGCGTAGCCGCCCCCTCCAGGGACTGCCCCCGCTCAAGCCCGAACGCCTCGCAGTACGCCTCCTTGGTCCAGCCGTGCGCCCGCAGATGCGCGGTCACCGACCGCCGCCAGCGGCCGCACAGGTGGCAGAGGACCAGATCGCCCGCGACGACGACCTCAGCCAGCGGGGCGAAGTACAGCGTTCCATCAGCAAGCGCACCGATCGGATCACTGCTGGCAGGCCGCCCCGCCATCGCCGCCTCCCGGCCCTCGAGGCACTGACTAGTAACAACGAGACTACTGACCCTCGATTGCGCAGGCTAGACCGATTCACCCTTCAGAACGGGAACGGCCTGGCGGTCACCGGCGGTCGCCTGCCCGCCAGCGTCGGCCCGGGCCCGGCACCCGGCCGTTAGGCTCTGCCTATGTCCGCGCTGCCGCCGTTGTCACTGGCGGAATGGGTCGTGCTCGCCGTCGTCGCCGAGCGGCCGACGCACGGATTCCCGATCGCGACGCTGACCGCGAGCGGTGGCGAACTCGGTCAGATCTGGCAAATCCCGCGGCCGGTCGTCTACCGGGCGCTCAGCCGCCTTGCCGAGTCCGACCTGATCACCGAGGACAGCAGCGAGCGCGGCCGCGGGCCGCAGCGCACGGTCTACGCGGTCACCCCGGCCGGCCGCCAGGCCGTCCGGCGCTGGCTGCAGACGCCGGTTGAGCACGTTCGCGACGTGCGGTCCCACCTGCTCATGAAGCTGGCCCTGCTGCACCGATCCGGGGCCGACCCCACGGACCTGCTGCGCCAGCAGCAGGCGGTCCTGGTCCCGATCGCGGCGGCCATGACGGCGGAGCGGCCGCCGCCGGTCGGCTTCGAGGCCACGCTGCTGGCCTGGCGGCGGGCCAACGCGGCGGCCGCGATCAGCTTCCTCGCCGACGTCACCCCGTCATCGGGTTAGGTCCGCCCAGGTCCGTCAGCGGCGGACCGGCGGCCTCCGTGTCGACCCCAGCCTCGGCCGGCGCGACGGCCATGCCCCCGGCCGGGCCGCGCCCGGCCGGGGGGCCGAGGCTGGCCGCGACCGCGCTGTCTGACCGCGGGCGCATCGGCTTGGCCGGCGCCGGCGGCACGTAGGCGCGTTCCACTGCCCGGCGGTGCCGACGCCGAACGCCGGCCACCAGATACGGCCAGGCCGCCAGGATGATCACGAGCATGGCGACCTCGTTGGTGCGCAGCCCGAGCAGCCGCGGCGTGTCGTCGACCCGCTGCGCCTCGACGATCAGCCTCGCCGTCGCGTACAGGCCCGCATACAGCGCGAAGGCAAGATCGCCAGTTAGCGAGAACCGCCGGATCGCGTACGCGACCACGAGGGCCAGCAGCAGGTAGAGCCCCGACTCGTACAGAAACACCGGCTGGAACGTTGCCTCCGCCTGATAGCCGGCCGCCCGGTGCGCCGGCGTGATCGCCACCGCCCAGGGCAGCCTCGACGGCCCGCCGTACAGCGTCTGGGTGAACCAGTTCCCCCAGACCGCGATCGCCTGCGTCACCGGCATCGCGGGCGCCGCGGCCACCGCCAGCGGGCCGATGTCGATGCCGGCCCGGCGGCAGTACAGCCACGCGGCCAGGGCACCGGCGGCGATCGCGCCGGCGATGCCAAGCCCGCCGTTCCAGATCCGGAGCGCGTCGACCCAGTCTCCGTGCGGCGCCGCGTAGAGGTGCCAGTTGGTCACCACGCTGTACAGCCGGGCGCCGACGAGGCCCGCCGGCACCGCGATCGTGGCGACGCGGAGCACGGTGCCCGTCTCCCCGCCGGCCCGGCGGTACCGCCAGTCGGTGAGCCATAGGCCCGCGAGCACCCCGGCCACCAGGCACAGCGCGACCGCGCGGACTGGAACGGGCCCCAGGTGCCAAACCGCGCTGGCAGGGCTCGGAAGGAACGCCTCCGGCATGTTCAGGACGTTACCTCGCCGCGGCTTCTGGTCGAACCCCGGTGCTGTGCTGGCCCCCCCGTGTGGACTACCGCAGCGGCGCCGCCGACGCCGCTATCGGCGCGGGCAGCGCGCTCTCCCCGGCCAGGTAGGCATCCACGGCCGCCGCGGCGGAGCGGCCCTCGGCGATCGCCCACACGATGAGCGACTGGCCGCGGCCCATGTCCCCGGCCACGAAGACGCCGGGGACCGTCGTGGCGAACGACCCGTCCCGAGCCACGTTGCCGCGCTCGTCCAGGGCCACGCCGAGCCCGGTCACAAGCCGGCCAGGCTCGGCGCCGGTGAAGCCCATCGCCAGCAGCACCAGGTCGCACGGCAGCTCTCGCGACGTACCCGGCAGCGGCCGCAGCGAGCCGCCGTCCATCTCGACCTCGACCAGCTCCAGCGCCCGGACCCGCCCGTCGTCGTCGCCGAGGAACCGCTGGGTCGAGACGGCATAGACCCGCTCGCCGCCCTCCTCGTGCGCGCTGGAGACCCGGTAGAGGGCCGGATGCACGGGCCACGGCTGGCCCTGCGGCCGCTGCCCCGGCGGACGGGGCAGGATCTCCAGCTGGGTCACCGACGCCGCTCCCTGCCGATGCGCGGTGCCCAGGCAGTCCGCGCCGGTGTCACCGCCGCCGATGATGACCACGTGCCGGCCTCGGGCCGAGATCTCCGGCTCGGGGACCGACTCGCCCGCGCCGGCGGCCAGGGCCCTGGCGGCCGCGTGGTTGGCCAGCGGCAGGTACTCCATTGCCTGGTGGATCCCGGCCAGGTCGGCGCCGGGTACCGGCAGCTCGCGCGCGACCGCGGCCCCGCAGGCCAGCACGATCGCGTCGTAGTCGCGCCGGAGCCGGGCAGCGGTGACGTCGTGCCCCGCGTCCATCCCGCAGCGGAACTCCGTGCCCTCGGCCAGCATCTGCACCAGCCGCCGGTCCAGATGCCGCTTCTCCATCTTGAACTCGGGGATGCCGTAGCGCAGCAGCCCGCCGGGCGCATCGGCGCGCTCGAAGACCGTGACCGCGTGACCGGCCCTGGTCAGCTGCTGGGCCGCGGCCAGCCCGGCCGGGCCGGAGCCGACCACCGCGACCCTGGCCCCGGCCGCGATCGCTGCCGGCGACGGCCGCCGGGGCGGCACCCAGCCTTCCTTCCAGGCCCGGTCGATGATCTCCACCTCGACCTGCTTGATCGTGACCGGGTCAGCGCTGATGCCGAGCACGCAGGCCGACTCGCACGGCGCCGGGCAGAGGCGCCCCGTGAACTCGGGAAAGTTGTTCGTGGCGTGCAGCCGCTCGGTGGCCGCGCGCCAGTCGCCGGCGGAGATCAGCCCGTTCCACTCCGGGATCAGGTTCCCGAGCGGACAGCCCTGATGGCAGAACGGGATCCCGCAGTCCATGCACCGCCCGGCCTGCCGCTCCAGGTCACCGGTGGGGAACTCGGTGTACACCTCCCGCCAGTCGGTGATCCGCACGTCGACCGGCCGCCTGGCGGGCAGGCGGCGCGGCGTGGTCATGAAGCCCCTGGGGTCTGCCACTGAGCCTCCCTCAGCCCGTCGCGGCGGCCATAACCGCCGCGCCCACGTCGGTGCCGTCGCGCTCGGCCTGCTGCTGAGCGGCCAGGACGCGCTTGTAGTCGGTCGGCATGACCCGGCCGAACCGGGCCAGCGCGGCCGGCCAGTTGGCCAGCAGCGCGGCCGCCACCGCCGATCCGGTCTCGGCCCGATGGCGCTGGAGCAGGTCGAGCAGGAACTGCCCGTCCTCGCCGGTCAGCGGCTCCAGGTCGGCCATCTCGGTGTTGATCCGCCGCGGATCGGGGTCAAGCAGGTAGGCGATGCCGCCCGACATGCCGGCCGCGAAGTTGCGGCCGGTCGGCCCGAGTACCGCGACCCGGCCGCCGGTCATGTACTCGCAGCCGTGGTCCCCGGTCCCCTCCGCGACCGCGATCGCGCCGGAGTTGCGCACGCAGAACCGCTCCCCGACCACGCCGCGCAGCAGCATTTCGCCGCTCGTTGCCCCGTAGCCGATGACGTTCCCCGCAATGACATGATGCTCGGCCGGGAACGGCGCGCGCTCGTCGGGCGCCGCCACGATGCGACCGCCCGAGAGCCCCTTGCCGAGGTAGTCGTTCGCGTCACCGCGAAGGCGGAGCGTGATCCCGCGCGGCAGGAACGCGCCGAGCGACTGGCCGGCCGAGCCCGTCAGCGTGATGTCGATCGTGTTGTCGGGCAGTCCCGCGCCGCCCCAGCGCCGGGTCAGCTCGCTGCCGAGCATCGTCCCGACGGTCCGGTTCACGTTGCGCACCGGCAACTCGAGCCGGACGGGCGTGCCCGACTCGAGCGCGCCCTCGGCCAGCAGGATCAGCGTGTTGTCCAGCGCCTTGTCCAGCCCGTGGTCCTGGCTGGTCGCCGCGTGCCTGACGGCGCCGGCGGGCAGCTCCGGCACGTGCAGGATCGGGCGCAGGTCAAGTCCGCCGGCCTTCCAGTGATCGATCGCGGCTCCGGGGTCGAGCAGCTCGGCGTGCCCGACCGCCTCGGCCAGCGTGCGGAAGCCGAGCCGGGCCAGGTATTCCCTGACCTCCTGGGCGATGAACTGGAAGAAGTTCACGATGAACTCCGGCTGGCCGGAGAACCGGCGCCGCAGCTCGGGATTCTGCGTCGCGACGCCGACGGGACAGGTGTCGAGGTGGCATACCCGCATGAGCACGCAGCCGGAGACCACCAGCGGCGCGGTCGCGAAGCCGAACTCCTCCGCGCCCAGCAGCGCCGCGATGATCACGTCCCGGCCGGTCTTGAGCTGGCCGTCGGCCTGGACGACGATCCGGTCCCGCAGGCCGTTCCGCAGCAGCGTCTGCTGGGTCTCGGCGAGCCCGATCTCCCACGGCGCGCCCGCGTGCTTGATGCTCGTCAGCGGCGCCGCCCCGGTGCCGCCGTCGTGCCCGGAGATCAGCACGACGTCGGCGTGGGACTTGGCCACTCCGGCCGCTACGGTCCCGACGCCCATCTCGGCGACGAGCTTGACGTGCACCCTGGCCCGCGGGTTGGCGTTCTTCAGGTCGTGGATGAGCTGCTTCAGATCCTCGATCGAGTAGATGTCGTGGTGCGGCGGCGGCGAGATGAGGCCGACGCCGGGCGTCGAGTGCCTGGTCCGCGCGATCCACGGCCACACCTTGATGCCCGCCAGCTGGCCGCCCTCGCCCGGCTTCGCCCCCTGCGCCATCTTGATCTGCAGGTCGTCGGCGTTGACGAGGTACTCGCTGGTCACGCCGAACCGGCCGCTGGCCACCTGCTTGACCGCGGACCGGCGCAGGTCGCCGTTGG
>DAIOWC010000236.1:0-8872 GCA_036758685.1 Streptosporangiaceae bacterium
CCGAACTGGACAGCTCGGCGACCTGGCGCGCCATCGCCGTGGCGAACTCGCCCGCGACGACGTCGCGTTCGCCGCCTGCGGCCGAGCGCGCCACGCTGTCGATGACCTGAGTGGCCAGGAACGGGTTGCCGCCGGTGGCGTCCAGGTAGCGGCGGGTCCGCTCGTCCGGCACCCGGCCGAGCCGGTCCCGTGCCATCGCAGCCAGGTCTGACGTGGTCAGCGGCACAAGCTGAAGGTACTCGCGGCGGACGACGTCGTATCCGGCCAGATCGATCCCGCTGGGGTCATCGCGGCCGGCGAAGATCCACACCACGGGCAGGCCGGCCAGCCGGGACACCAGGCTGCGCATCAGGAACCGGCTAACCCGGTCGGCCCACTGAAGGTCATCAATCGCGATGAGCAACGGTTCTCCTGCAACGCGTTCCTCCAGGAGGGACGCAATGCGATCGGCAAGCAAGAGCGGTTCGCTGACCAGCGCCGCGATCTGCTCGTACTGTTGCGCAGTGGTGACCGGGTCCCTCCCCGCGCGCAGCGCCGCGATCACGGGGGCTCCGGGCCAGACCTGCTCGATCGGGTCACACTTGCTCCAGCCGACCCGGATCTTCATGCGGGTGGCCTGCTCACAGATCTCCGCGAGTAGCGCTGTCTTGCCGATACCGGCCGGGCCAGAGATCAGCACGCTGGCGCTGGTTCCGTGCTGGCAGGAACTACGCAACGCCGACAGCGCGCTGGCCATCGGCTCGCTACGACCCCGCAACGGTCTTGTCCGCAAGGCACCACCTCAGGGAACGGCACTCCTCCTGGCAACGGTGACAGGTGCCGTGCCGCCACGCATCGCCCGTTCCTGCGATGCGCTGCGCCGCGCATCACCTGTTCGTGCGATGGCTAATCTGCGGTCGGCGGCCAGGCTCGTCAGTGTGACCCCGGACTTGACTCTCATATCGCCCAAACTGTGGAGTCAGTCAGGATGCTCGCTTCGACGAGCTTCGCGGGTCGGCACTATCGGCTGCGTAACGGGCATTCCTGGCGAGCGGGGCGTCGCCTCTCCTCCCTGCGAGCCGCAGGGCGCTCATAGTCGTGCGCTGCCTACGGAGACCTCAATTTCTCACCTGAATAGGTGAGCGCGTCCGACGCGGCGACATGGCTACAGTCGACAATGTGGTCAGCGATCACGGCCGGGACGGCGCCGGAAGGGACGATGCCCACGGTCGGCAGGCGTCAGGCCGGCGGCTCGGCCTGGTTGAGCACGGCAGGGGGACGATCCCGCTGATCTTGCTGCACGGGTGGCCGCAGACCTCATACGCGTGGCGGCACGTGACTCCGCTGCTCACCTCGGACTGCCACGCGCTCGCATACGACCTGCCCGGCATCGGCTCGTCTGAGCCAGCGATCGACCGATTTGATAAGTGGTCGATCAGCGGGGATCTTCGCGCTAGCCTCGAGCAGCGTGGCATCCGGCGCCCGGTGGTCGTGGGCCATGGCATGGGGGCACAAGTCGCATATGCCTACCTCCGCCGCTACCCCACGCAGATTCGCGGTGTGATGCTGCTGGATACCCCGATCGCAGGAGTTGGCGGCTGCGAGGACCTGTTCACATCACCGGCGTTCTGGCACATCGGATTCCACCAGACCATGTCCGGCGACACCGGCCTGGCGGAACTACTGGTCACCGGGCGGGAGCACCGCTACTTCCGCAGCCACATCGACCGGTTCGCCGCCCACCCAGACGCGATCAGCGATGCCGACGTGGCCATTTACGCGCGTGGATACCAAGGGCCGCAGCGGCTGGCCGCGGGCTTCGCTTTGTACCGGGCGATCCCGCTCGACATCGCCAGCAACGAGCGCCACACCGGCACCGTGGACCCCCCGATCCAGCTGGCGTTCGCCGAGTACTGTCACGCCACCGTGTTGCCCGAGGTGGCAGCCGGTCTAGGCGAAGCCGGCAGCCGGCACGTGGCCACCAGTATCATCGCCGACAGCGGACACTGGGTTGCCGAGGAGCAACCAGCCAAGGTCGCGGCGGCTATTAACGGGTTCATCGCCTCCACCTGATGCCCGCCGTGTTGCGGCCGCACAAGCGGAGGACATGACTTGTCGTCGTCATGCTCGGCGCGATGACGGTCCATTCGAGCGAGACGCGGCTGCCGCACCGGCCCCTGGCGAGCGAAGGCCGACGATTCGGTTCGGGAAAGACGCTGCTCTCCTGGGTCGCGGCGGTAATCCGCACGGACGGGTGAGCACCTGAGTTGCTGCCGTATCGCCTCACCTGAACGCGTGAGGGATCGCCGCGACCCGTCCGGCAAGGCTGGTGTCTGTGCGGTTCCCCCCGACTGGAGCCGCCGCCACCACAGCCGAGGAGGAAGCCATGTCTACGCCGACCAAGCCGAGCATTGTGTTCTGTCACGGGATCTGGGCCGATGGGTCGTGCTGGAACAAGCTGACCGGGCCGCTGCAGGCGGAGGGATACGAGGTGATCGCCGCGCAGTACGGCCTGGACACCAACGAGGCCGACGTCGCTGCGACGAGGGCCACGCTGGGGCGGGTCCACAGCCCGGCCATCCTCGTCGGCCACTCCTACGGCGGCGCTGTCATCACCGCCGCGGGTATCGATGACCGGGTGGCCGGGCTGGTGTACGTCGCAGCCCTCGGCCCCGATGAGACCGAGACCTCCCAGAGCGAGCAGGAGAAGTTCCCCCAAACGCCGGCCTTCGGCCAGATCGAGATCGCCGACGGGCGCATCTGGCTGCTCCCGTCCGGCACTGCCTGCTTCTGCGGGGACCTGCCCGAGGAGGAGCAGAAGCTGGTCTGGGCGACCGCCTACCCCCCGTCCGTCGAGCTGTTCAGCCGCAACGCTCCTGGCGTGGGCTGGCGGACGAAGCCGAGCTGGTACATCGTGGCCAACAACGACCAGGCCGTCCACCCCGACCTGGAGCGGGCCGCGGCCAAGCGGATGGGTGCCACCACCTACGACATCGACAGCAGCCACGTCCCCATGCTGTCCCACCCCGACTACGTCCTCGACGTCATCCGCGCCGCCGCCAGCGGCGTTTAGGGAATCGCGCCGGAACGCTGGGTGTCGCGCATTGGCCTGTCGTGAGGAGGCGTCAGGCCAATGCGCCGTCCGCAGAAAGCCGCATGTCCTACGTACTCCCCGACTACCTCCAGATCGTCGTAGCCTTCCACGAGCGCGAGCGACATCTGGTCGATCATCCAGGGGCGGGCGCAGGGAGGCAGCTAGATAGCCATGGGGCGGATTCTGGTGACGAGCGCGAGTGGTGCGAACGGCGATGGATACGGCACGCTTCTCGGCTTCTCGGCTGAGGGGGAACTGGCGGGGCCGTTCAGCGACGATCTTCGGATTAGTGATCCGCGCGGCATGAGCCTGAGCCCGGCCGGTGATCTGGTGTATGTCACCAGCGGCGATGACCGGGTGCTCGCGCTCGGCACGAACGGCCGTGTCATGTTGGACTCGGGGCGTATGGAGGGCCTGGATGGCGGCGGCGGTGCGTTCGCGCCGGACGGCCGTTACTGCGTTACGTTGCGGCGCCGCGGCACGATCCTGGCCCTGCCCCCGCGGCTGGATGCCGGCGGCGAACAGTTGCTGCCGGACGGCGCCGTTCCGTTCCCTCGGGGGTTCGGTTTCGGCGGTGGCGGTCAGCTGTATCTGTCCTCGGGAATCGGCCCGTCCGGGGAGGGTGACAACACCGTCGCCGTGTTTGACCGTGACGGCCGGCTCCGCGATCGGCGGCTGGTCAGCGATCCCGAGCTGAGTCCTCTGGACCTGGTGATCGCCCCGGGCGGCAGCCTCGTTGTGTCCAGTGAGTGGCCGTTCGGCTCGCCGGGCGCGACGGCCACGATCCGGGAATACGATCCGGCGACCGGGCGGCTGGTCCGGGTGCTGGTTCCTGATCCGGCGGTGAAGTTCGCCAGGCCCCGCGGACTGCGGTTCGGGCCGGGCGGCCGGTTGTACTGCGTCGGCCAGGATCACGTCGTCGCCTTCGACTTCCCGACCGGGGCGTTTCTCGGAGTGATCGCCGAGCTTCGGAAGCTCAACGGTCAGGCGGTCCTGCTGCTGAACTAGCGGCCGCCGCGCCGCGGACCGTTGTGGACGCTGCTCAACAATCGCGCTCACGCCTGGCTCGGCGGCGTCGCAGTTGTACCGCAGCAGGCCCGCCAGGCCGGTGGTCAGCGTCACGACGCGGGCGTGCCATCGTCGGGGTCAAGGCGCCCGGCCAGCGCCGGGGCGTATCCCCATCGCGTGCCGGAAGTAGCGCTTGGGAGCCATAGCGAATGGCCACCTAGCGGGGCTGATGCCTCGTCAGCGGGCGAACTTGTCGATGGCGGCCTGGGTGACGGGGGTGAAGAAGTTGACGAGGTTGCCGTCGGGATCGCGGAACAGCAGCGACCGGTTGCCCCACGGCATCGTGGTGGGCTCGTTGACGAAGTCCTCGACGAAGCCGGCCAGGTTCTGGTGCGCTTCGTCGACGTTGTCGACGAGGAACTCGATGATGACGGTGTTGTTGTCGGCTGGCCGGGCGGCGCCGGGCGCGAACAGCGAGACGGTGCTTGTGCTGGCGATGGCGAGGGTGGCGGAGCTGGTGGAGAGCTCGGCGAAGTTCTCGTTCGACCAGGTCGCCTGTACTCCGGTGGCGCGCTCGTAGAACTGAGCCAGGCGGGCGACGTCGTCAGTGATGATGCGGATGGAGACGAACTCCATGGTGATCTCCTTGTCAGCGGGAACGTCCTGCAACCCACGCTAGAACGAATACCGGACAGAATCCGCCCGGTATCGGTGCGATAATTGTGGCCATGGCCCGGCCGACAGCTCGCGTCCTTTCTCTGCTGGAGCTTCTGCAGTCGGGCGGCGTCCGGACGGTGGCGGAGCTGGCCGGCCGGCTCGACGTCGATGAGCGCACCGTGCGCCGGTACGTGGACCACCTGATCGACCTCGACGTGCCGGTTGAGTCCGTACGTGGCCGCTACGGCGGGTACCGGCTCCGCCCCGGCTACCGGATGCCCCCGCTCATGCTCAGCGATGACGAGGCGCTTGCCGTCATGCTCGGCCTGGTCGCGGGCCGCCGGACCGGGCTCGTGACGACCACGGGCACGGCGAGCGAGACGGCGGCGGCCAAGATCCGCCGGGTCCTGCCAGAGCGGCTCGCCCGCAGGCTCGACGCCGTGCTCGAGTCCCTCGCCTTCACCGCGCCGTCCGGTGGGACTCCCGCTCCGGATGCCGGGGTCCTGCTGTCGATCGCCGACGCCGTGCACCATCACCGGCCGATCTCGATCAGGTACACCACTCGCGACGGCCGGCGCAGCGAACGCACATTGCACCCGTACGGCCTGGTCGCCCACTCCGGCCGCTGGTATGTGACTGGCGCGGATCCCGGCATCGGCGAGGACCGGACGTTCCGGCTCGATCGCATCGAAGACTCCAGGACCCTGCCGGGCTCGTTCGAGCCACCCGTCGGATTCGACCCGCCGCAGCAGGTCCTGTCCGGGCTCGCCAGGACCCCGTACCGGCATGAAGTGACCCTGCGCATCCAGGGCACGATGGAGCAGATCCGCGCCCAGCTCCCCGCCAGCATCGCGATCGTGGAGGAGCTGCCGGCTGCGGGCGGCGCGGGCCCGCAGACCGAGCCTTGGTTCCGCGTCGAGCTGCACGCCGAGCGGCTCGACTGGCTGCCTCCGCTGCTCGCGTCCCTCGACCGGCCGTTCGCCGTCGAGCGACCAGACGAACTCCGCGACCTCATCGCCGCCCTCGCCGGTCGGCTCGCGACTTCCGCCCGGCGGAAAGCGTCCAGCCGATAGCCAGTTCCCGCGCCGTCGACGGCGATCCTTACCAGGGCCGCCCATTGCGGGGCTCGGAGTTGACGATAGGGGAGCGCGTGCGGCCTTGTGATACTGGTTTGCAGACGGACTAGAACTCGTTCGGCTGGCAAGTTGCAGGGGTGCCTTCACTTCGCTGCCCGTCAGGTTCTGAGCTCCGTCAGGCGTCCCGGGTCATCATCCGCCAGGCGCCGATCACCGACCAGCCGATGATCCAGCCAACGATCACCGAGATCATCGCCCAGGTCGGCATGGGCGGGATGCCGAGAGCCCCGTGGCCACCGAACAGCAGCTGGCCGGGGCCACCGCCACCCTGGGAGCCTGACGCCAGCGCGGCAGGGCGCAACTGGTCCATCGCGATGCCGACGACCAGCCGCTGGCCATCGATGAAGTACGGGATCTGCACGCGGGCCAGCAGCGGAGTCACGATGATCTCCAGCGCGATCAGCACGATGGTCGTGGTCGTCCGCTGCCCGGTGAGCGACCCGAGGCCGAGACCTACCAGGAACCCGATGCCGACCTCGAGTTCGAGCCACAGCCCGATTTTGGCCATCTCATTGTCTGCTGGATTCGAGCCGGCGATCTCATCGGTGGCGTAGGTGCTGTAAAGGCTCCCGATGTTCGCGTCGATCTCCGATCGGATCTGAGCGGGGGTTGCCCCAGGGCCGGCGGGACCGGGCAGGTTGTTAGCGACAAGGCTCGGGTGCTGCAGCAGCCACGTCTGCAGTCCGGCCTGGTCGAGATGCTCCGGGGCGTTGAGACCGTACAAGGGGACCGTCATTGGCGGCGGAGGGCTTTCGTAACTCGTGACCAGGCAGTTCATCGCGAAGCCCAGGGCCACGAGCGGGATGGTGATAGCCAGGCCAGCCGGGATGCGCGCCAGGTAAAGGGCCAGCCGGGACCTGCCGGTGATGACCAGGTGGCGGAACATGCCGTCAGTCAGGTCGGTCGTCCCGACCGCCGCGCCGAGCGCCGCGGCGCCAATGAACCCGAACTCGGCCATCAGGTTGCTCAGCAGACTGAAAAGGCCGGGGTCGCCAGCCAGGCCATAGCTGTGGGGATCGACCGCGTGGAACAGCAGCCGGAAGCCGTAGATGAGGACCGTCGGCGCGACGACTAGCACCGCGATGGTGATGATGAGACCGCGGCGCTTGCGGATCTCCAGGTGCTTCGTGGTGATGAGATCCCAGGTGGGCAGCCAGGCGCCAATGGCCGCCGCCGTGCGCCGCTGCGTCTGAGGCGTCTCCGAGCGTCCCTCGGACAGCGTGGGCTCGATCGTGGTCACGACTTCTCTCCTAGCCGGCTCGTCACAGACAGGAACCAGTCCTCCAGCGACGTCTGGATCTCGCGGAGGCCGTAGACCGAGATGCCCGCGGCGACTAGCCGCCGATTGATGTCGGCGACAAGCTCGCGCGATGTCCCCGAAGGCAGGGTGATGGTCAGCCCGTCATCGGCCAGCGCGGTGGCCACGGCGATGCCCGCCTGGTCGATGAGCTGGCCCGCCCGGGCGGGATCGGCGCAGTCGACCTGCACGACCACTGCGCCCGCGCCTCGCGTCAGCTCGTCGAGGGCGCCCTGGCGGATGACTCTGCCGCGATCGACGATCGCCACCGCGTCGCAGGTGCGCTCTACCTCATCGAGCAAGTGCGACGACAGCACCACCGTCCGCCCCTCGTCGACCAGGCTCGTGATCATCGCGCGCATCTCGTGCATGCCTGCCGGGTCGAGCCCGTTCATCGGCTCGTCCAGGATCAGCAGCTCCGGTTCGCCGAGCAGACAGGCGGCCACGCCAAGACGCTGGCGCATGCCCATGGAGTACGAGGCGACCTTGTCGCCGGCGCGCTGGGACAGGCCGACTCGGTCGAGCGACGCGTCGATGCGCTGGCTGGCATCGCCCCCTCTGGCAGCGGCCAGCAGGCGGAGGTTGTCCCGGCCGGTCAGGTGCGAGTGGAACCGGGGCTCGTCGACGATCGCGCCGACCCCGGCCAGTGCCTGCTTCCGCTGCGCCGGGACGGGCAATCCGAGCAGCGACATCGTGCCGCCGTCGGCCCGGGTCAGGCCGAGCAAGGTGCGGATCAGCGTGGTCTTGCCGGCACCGTTCGGGCCCAGGTAGCCGAATGCGGATCCGCGCGGGACCCGCAAGTCCACACCGTCGACCGCCACAGTGCTCCCGAAGCGCTTCATCAGACCGCGGGCCTCCACCGCCCACCCGCCGGCCGGGCGCTCGGCTGAGGCGGCGGCGCGCGATGCACGGGTGGGCGCGACAGCCGTGCTGGCGGTCGAGAGGGTCGTGCCTGCGGGCGGCTCGGACGGCGTTGACGGCGGTGGCGACGACGGCAGCACTGTCGGGGGCGGATCCGGCCGGATCCACTGATCGTCGTGCTGTGCGCCGTGGCGGCCCCGGCGACTGCGGGTCACGCTGTAGGACAGTCCGCCGATCGCGAGAAGTGCGAGCAGGACGATCCCGAAGTTGTGAAAGCCTCCGCCGGGTGGTCCGCCGAAGGCGGTCGCCCACCGGGCCGCGCCGGGGGCAGGCGAGATGGCCTGCGTATGGACAACGTTCATGGCAGACAATCGTGGCCGGGTCACGGTCGGGCCGTCATCGTGCGCGAGCATCACAGTCCGCGTCATCCCTCAGGCTGACGGGCGTCCGCTCAGCGGGTGATTACGCCCCACTCGTAGGCCAGGATGACGAGCTGGGTCCGATCGCGGGCGCCTAGCTTGGTGAGGAGCCGGCCCACGTGCGTCTTGGCCGTGGCCAGCGTCACGTGCAGGGTCGCGGCCAGCTCGGCGTTGGACAGCCCACGGGCAACCAGTACCAGCACCTCGCGCTCGCGGTCGGTGAGCTCGTCCAGGCCCCAGGGTGTCCTGGCCTTCACCTCGGTGCGGTCGGTGAAGTGTGCGATGAGGCGCCGCGTCACGCTTGGCGCAAGCAGGGCCTCGCCGGCCGCGAGCGTGCGGATGCCGCTCAGCAGTTCTTCCGGAGGACGGCTCTTGAGCGCGAAGCCGCTCGCCCCGGCCCGCAGCGCCTCGAAGACATACT
>DAIOWC010000237.1:0-8842 GCA_036758685.1 Streptosporangiaceae bacterium
CGTTGCGCAGCGCCTCGCCGACGCAGGCGACGAGCTGATCCGCGACCGGAGACGGGAGCGTCACCGGGACTAGCTGCAGGCGCACGGCCAGGTCGCCGGTGCTGGCCGCGGCCCGCTCCAGCTTCGGCGCCAGGTCAGTCAGCGGCGCTGGCAGTCCCGGCACGGCCGGGGCGACCGCGAGCCCTTGCAGCACCCGGAGGTCCCCTGCCGCCTGCGCGGTCAGCGCCGGCGACGGCCCGGCAAAGGCGCCCGCCGCCACCATGGTCAGGGTCGACAGGATGGTGTCGTGGAGCTGGCGGTGCTGCTCTCGCTCGTCAGCACGCCGGGCCTCCTCGGCCCGGATCTGCCGCTCGGTCTCAAGGCCGGCGGCGACGATCCCATCCGCCTGCCGGGCGCCGCCGCGGATCACCCCCACCAGCCCGGCAGCGACGATCGTCTCCACCCCCAGCAGCCAGCCATCGACTACGTGGCCGGTGCCGAGCCCGTAGGCGATGACGACGACCGCGGCCCCTGGCAGCGCGAGCCAGGGCCGGACCGCGATCTGGAGGATGTACACCGACGTGCAGGCCAGCGGGAGCATCCAGGTGGTGTCGTCCTGGATCAGCACGGCCGGGACGAGGTGCTGCTGCGCGAGCGCCAGCGCCGAGATCGCCGCGGCATCGGCCAGCACGATCGCCGGCGTCAGCCCGGACCGCAGAACCCACCAGGCAAAGAAAGCCGACCACAGGCACAGCGCGGTCAGCGGGGCGCTCAGCCACCAGCCGGAGGTCAGTCTCGTCGCGGCCAGCACGGCCACGGCGGTGAACAACACCGCGCCGCCGACGCGAAGGGCGACCGCATAACGGCCGGCCAGCCAGTCCAGGGCCTGGTCTGATGGCCCTGCTGACCGCGGGGGGTTCGGGCGCCGGTGGCGGCCTGCGGGCCGCCGGATCTGCTTCCCGACGGAATCAGCGGCCAGCTCCACCGGACCAGTATGCGCCAGGCGCATGGCCCCAGGAACGATGACGTTTCAACATCTGGCGGGAGCTGCGCCTAAAAGTCCCGGTCGGTCCCGGGCTACTCCTCTTGCTCTTCGTCGACTACGTGTACAGCCGCTTCCTCGGCAGTCGCGCCGCCGCCATCGACCCCCGAGTCGTAGGCAACAAGATCAGGATCAGCGACCGTCCAGTCCTCATCGTCGTTCACGAGCCGGCCGGCCCGCGGATCCGCGCCGTCGCCGGCGGCCAGGCGGATGATGTCCTCGTCGGTCGCGTTCTCATCCCAGTCGCGATCAGGCCGGTCGCCATCCGGGTCTGAGCCGATATCGGGCTCTTCTTCCGCCAGAAGCTGATCCAGCGACTCTCCTTCTTCCTGTTCCTCCGCCGTCGAGCCGAACTTCATCGCCGCCGACCACCGCTCGGGGGTGGCCACTCCGCGATCCAGCGGGTCGTCGCCGGGGGCGCCATCCAGAGTGTCTGACGCGTCGAGAACCTCATAGTCCTCAAGGTCGGACGACTCGTGACGTCTCTCCTCGGGCATGGTCGGCTCCTCCCCAAAGCACGTTCGGCGGGCTAATCCCAACGTACCCGTCGCCACCATGCGGCTCCCGCGTGGCCCCGGGCCTCCCCCGGCGGGCGCTCGCGCTGGCTGAGGTGACTGCCAGTGAATGAGACGACCTGGAAGCGGCGCAATGGGATCCTGTGGCCATGCCCGACGATGCCGACACATTGGAGCAGCTCAACTCGGAGATTGCGGCTGCCCATGAGCGCCTGTCGGACGCATTGTCCAGCGCCGACGCCAAGACGGTCCTCGTAGTTGGGTATGCCCTCGCAGCCGCCACGTTCCTGGCGACGCAGCATCCCGAGGAGATACTCGGGGCGCTCGCATATCTGGCATTCGGGCTGGCGGTGGTCAGCGCAATCTTCGCCTATGCGATCCGCAATTACCGCGAAGTCGAGCCGCGTGTGCTTTTCAACGACTACTTCGACAAGGACAGGGCGGAGCTGCTCAGGGCGCTCGCAGCCACAAGAGTGCAGCACTACGAGCACAACAGGGACTTGCTCAACACTAAGGTCGCGTACTGGTGGCGAAGCCTGGCCCTGCTCCTCGCCGGGACTGCGCTCATGATCTCCGGCATTCTGGTGCACACTGGCAGCCATGACGTCAAGCGAGCCGCAGGCCGAGTCGCAGCCCACCACGTCGTCAGCCGCCGAGTCACCGGAGGCGGTCCCGCCGGCTCTGCCTCCTGATCCGGTCGAGGAGTTCGCGAACAAGGGGCTGGACAGCTTCATCAAGAAGAGCTACGCCACGCCCGCCCGCGAGAAGCGCGAGGACGGCGAGCAAGCCGACCAGAGGTGATTGCCTCATGGAGAACCAGCCGGACGAGATCGGACTAATCAAGGCTGGCCGCGAGCGCTATCAGCAGACGGGCGACGCCGGCGCGCTCGGCGAGTCGTTACGCCTAGGTCGGCAAGCCGTCGCGCGGCTCGCCGGATCGGGCGAGTCCGCGGCGATCGCGGCGCTGGAGCTGGCCGCGTCCCTAGGCCTGCTTTATGAGACTGATGGACAGGTGGAGCACCTCGACGAGGCCCTAAGCCTGCTCGAGGGCGCCGTCCGGGTTCTGCCCGCCGGGCACCAGGACCTGGCCCCGGTCCACACCAACATCGCGGCACTGCGACTAGCGCGATTCACCAGGGTGGGCGACGTTGGCGATCTCCAGTCCGCCGTCGCGACGGGCCGGCTCGGGGCCGGATGCAGCCGCCAGGACGACCCCGCGCTGGCAACCCGGTACGCGAACCTCACCGGCGCTCTGCGCACGCTGTACCAGGTCACCGGTGATCCGGCGGCCATCGACGAGTCGATCACGATGGGCCGCTACGGCGCGAAGAAGCTTCAGCCGTCCACGCAGGCCGCGTGCCTGGTGCTGGCCACGCTCGCGGCAAGCCTGCAGGCCAGGGCGGCAGGGACGGGCTCCGCGGCCGACCTCGAAGAAGGCATCATCGTCGCCCGCCAGGCGGTGGCGGCTGCGCCTGACGGATCGCCGTGGCGGCCGTCTGCCGTCGACATACTCGCCGCCGGCCTGCGCTTGCGATTCGAGCTGGCGGGCGATGTCAGCAATCTCAGCGAGGCCATCACACTGCACCGCGAAATGGCGGATCAGGTACCCGGCCAGCGTCCGGAGCATTCGATCCACATGCTCCAGGTCGCGGCGACTCTCATGGTCCGATTCGAGCGGCTGCAGGTGCGGGAGGATCTCGACGCCGCCGAGGTTGCGGCCGGTCAGGCACTGAAGTCAGCCCACGCGATAACCAGGGGTCAGGCACACTACCTGCAGGCAGCATGCCTGCGCGAACGCGCTGCCGTTCAGGCTGCCAGCGGCGACCAGGAGGGCGCCAAGCAAACGGCCGAACTGGCCGTGGCTGCCGCGGAGCGGGCCCTCGAACTCACCCCGCCCGGCAGCAACTCGCACCCGGACTGTGTGGTCCAGCTGGGCAACGCGAAAGCCAGCAGGTACCGGATTACCCGCTCGCAGGCTCATCGCACCGATGCCATCGCGTCCTACCGGGAAGCGATCCGGCGCCTTGGCGACGACCAGCGGGTAGATCAGCTGTGCAGGCTGAACCTCGCGCACCTCCACCAGCTGCCCGCCGAAGGCCCGGCGAGCAAAGGTGACCTGCTTGAGTCCGCGGAGCTGTATCGCCAGGTTCTCGCCTCGACGGATCCCAGCGACCGGGTCTGGGCGCCGACCGCTCTTGGCCTGCTCAGAACGCTCACGATGCTAGTCGAGATCGACCGCCAGGCGGTCAGTACCGACGCCGCCATCCACCTGTACCGGCAGCTGGCCGGTGCACCGGCAGCATCACCCCTGATGGTGACCCAGGCCGGGGTCGTTACGGGAAGACTGCTGATGCGGGCCGGCGCCAGCGTCGACGCCGCTGAGACTCTCGCCGAAGCTGTGCGGCGGCTGCCCGCGGTGGCGTGGCGCGGGATCGACCGCGACAGCCGGGAATCCCGGCTGGCGCAGTTCTCCGGGATCGGATCCGCCGCTGCCGCCAGCCTGCTCGCTGTCGGCCGGGCCGAGGCCGCAGTCGAGGCGGTCGAGCAGGGCCGGAGCGTCTTGTGGACAGACATGCTGCAGCTGCGCCGGGGAGACGCTGATCTCTGGCAGGAAGACCCGCAGCGAGCGGAACGGCTGCGCGATCTGGCGGCAGCTCTGGACGCGCAGGAGCAGACGTCGGGCCTGGATCACCGGGTGTCCCGTGCTGTCGACCGGCGCATGGCGCTGGCAGCAGAGTGGGACGCGCTCGTCGGGCAGGTCAGGACCGAGGGACACCAGGACTTCCTGCAGCCCCCGAGCTTTCCCGATCTGCTCCCGGCAGCCGCCCACGGCCCGGTAGTGATCGTGAACGTAAGCGAGTACCGGTGTGACGCGATCATCGTGACGAGCGACGGCGCTCGGCCGGTCGGGCTCCCCGCGCTGTCGGCTGAGCAGGTCACAGCCAACACGACCCGCTATCTGCAGGCTCACGCCCGGGTGGATCAAGCCATGGCGGAGCACGGGGATCTCCAGGGCGCGCGCCGCGACCTGGAAGCAACCCTGTCCCAGGTGCTCGAATGGCTGTGGGACACCGTGGCCGAGCCAGTTCTCGCAGCGCTTGGATTTGACGACGCTCCGGAAGAGGGTCAGCCGTGGCCTCGCCTCTGGTGGTGCCCGACGGGCTTGCTCACGCTGTTTCCGCTGCACGCGGCGGGCTACCACGGCATGGCTGACGGCCCCGCGCGATCCGTGCTCGACCGGGTGGTGTCGTCCTATACGCCGACGCTCGCGGCCCTGGCCGAGGCCAACCGCGCGGACCCGCCAGCCTCGGACCCCCGAACGCTTCTGGTCGTGGCGCTGCCAGATACCCCGGGTGCGAGCCAGGATCCGGGCACGAGCAGGGAACGGGACCTGCTTTCGGCGAAGCTGGGTGATCACTGCCGGATCCTGTTC
The DNA here is from genome assembly GCA_036758685.1 of Streptosporangiaceae bacterium. Lineage (GTDB taxonomy): Bacteria > Actinomycetota > Actinomycetes > Streptosporangiales > Streptosporangiaceae > JAJYUU01. The sequence goes on from DAIOWC010000237.1 coordinate 4,970, forward strand.
GGTGCCGCCGCGTCCAGGGCAGCGGTCCAGGCCGCGCTGCCACAGCATCCGTGGGTGCACTTCAGCTGTCATGGCCGGCAGGATCTCACCGCCCCGTCGGAAGGCGGCCTGCTGCTGCACGACGGAGAAGAACTCAAGATCGCAGACCTGAGCGTCTCGAGCTACCCCGGCGAATTCATGTACTTGTCGGCGTGCCAGACGGCAACCGGCGGTGCGGCCCTGCCCGACGAGGCCATCAGCCTCGCCGCGGCAGTGCAGTACGCGGGCTACCGGCACGTCGTGGCCACGCTGTGGGAGGTGTATGTCCCGGCCGCCGCCGAAGTCACGGAGCGCGTTTACGCAGCGCTCACCGATGGTGGCCCCCTCGACCCCGCGCGGTCTGCTTACGCGCTGCACTCAGCGCTCCGCAGCCAGCGCGACTCCTACAGAACAACGCCGAGCTGGTGGACTCCGTTCATCCACATCGGACCCTGACCCCATAGAGCTGTCCCGATTCGCGGTGAAGTCAGAGTCTTGTACCTTTCCCGAATCGAGGCTATGGTCTGGCTGGCGGCCAGCTTCCCAAACGCCAGGAGGCGACATGTTTCGGGGCATATGTGCAACTGGTGTGGCTCTTGTCTTAGTGGCCCTGCCGATGACAGCGTCGGCCGCCGGCGGGCCCGTCTCGTCGGGCGTGGCGGTCGCCGCCGGGACGGTCACCGGTCCGGACGGTGCGGCCATCCGCGGCGCGACTGTTGATCTTTACGCGTGGCCGTCAGATGCGATCCTGCGGGCGATGAAGCCCGGGCAGACGGTGCCGACAACACTGCTCGCTACGGCGGCAACGAGTGCCACCGGCGCGTACACACTGCGGATCCCGGCCGCGAGCCTGAAGTCAGCGGCCACCGACTCCGGCTATGCCAACCTGGAGATCTACAGCCCCTCGGGCATCTGGTTCTTCTCGTATCAGACCGGCTCGCTGCCCGCGCGGGCGGCCGCCGCCGTCACCGTCAACTTTGATGCCAAGTCCAAGTGGCCGTGCGGCTACAACACTGACAAGCAGCCCTACGGCTTCAGCGGCTTCAAGTTGCTGAAGCACCTCAAGCCGGCCTGGGCGGTGGTCGGGCAGGGCTACATCATCAAGCAGCGGGGCACGTCCGGCGACTGGGTGAACTTCAAGTACACCGAGGGCTCGAGTCGTTCGCAGGCGTCGTCGCTGGGCGTGGGGATTTCGGGGTACGGCATCGACGCCGGGTACAGCACCAACGGCACCCACTCATCGACGGCGTCTCGTACCGCCGGCTACCCGAACTCGGCCACGAACGCCTGGTTCCGCACGGAGTTCAGCACCGCGCTGTACCGGGGCTCGTGTTACGGCCTGCCCAACCAGACCGGCGTCCCGCGGGTCAAGCAGCACAGCCCCTGCCCGAAGAAGTACGGCGAATCGGAAGTTCACATGTGCCTGTGGTCGGTGCAGTCCACGGGATGGTTCGGCGGGACCAGCACGCTGCATCCCAGCAAGGCACCCGCGACCCCCGGCGCCAACTGCGCTCCGATGCAGAAGGGAAGCAGCTACGCCGGCGACTTCGGGAAGGCCGTCCAGTGGTCATCCGGATTCAACATCGGAGCGGCAGTCGGTTACAAGGGGGTCAACCTCAAGGCCAGCTTCGGCACAACCGCGCAGACCGGCTACGACCGCAACGCGGTCATGAACTACAAGTTCAAGAAGGCGGGCTGGCTGTGCGGCACTAACGCGGGACCTGCTTCCGCCGCGATCCTGGTAGCGCGGGACAACCGGGCTTAGCCCGCCTAGCACCCGTTCTGCGTGGCCGCGATGACCATCCCGACGTGGTCCGTGGTTATGTAGCTGCCCGCGGAATCGTGGTAGTAGACGAGCATGCCCTGCGAGCTGGCCCGGCCCGCGGTGATGGCGGCCACGCCGAGCACCATGTCGAACGACGTGCCCGGCGCTATCCGGAAGCTGGGCACGGGCCGGCGGTCCTTCCACGTGGATGGCATGCCGGGGTAATCCGGCGGCCAGGGCTCGACGCCAATCAGCCACATGCCCGGCACCGCGTACGAGCCCACCAGGCGCTCGTTGCGCGGGTCGAGCAGCGCGACCCGGTCCAGCACCACCGCGCCGTGCCCGTGGTTGGTGAACCGCTCAGTCCCGAACGTCTGCAGCTGGCCGCCCGGCGCGCAGTTCGTACCGCTCGGCGCCGTGCCACTCTCGACACTGCTCAGCGGTCCGCCCGCCGCCGGGCGGCTGCCGCCGCCGTTACTGCACGCACCCAGGGCCGGGGTCAGCGCCGCGGCCAGGGCCACCGCCACGAGCGGCCGCAGCCTCATGCACGCCTTCACCGGATCACGGTCGCGATCTGAGCGTTGACCGGGATGTTGCCGGACTCGAGCCCGGCCTTCTGGCCGTGCAGGTCGAACTCCAGGTTCACGCCCGGCCGGAACAGCAGGCAGTGCGTCGATCCGCCGAAGTGGAACATGCCGAGCTGGCTGCCCTTCTTCACGTGCTCGCCCTGATAGACCGTGATCTCGCAGCTCGATACCTCAGCCATGCCGACCAGCAGGACGCACATGAGCCCGATATCCGGGTTGCTGGCCTCGATGAAGATCATTGCTCGCGTGGCGACGTGGGTGATGTAGCCCTGCGAGTCGTTCGGCCCGGCGGGGTCATATCCCTCCGCGGGGGTCTCCGAGAAGTACGTGCCGTCCTGCACGTAGGCCTTCACGATCCGGCCATCGACGGGGCTGTGCCAGCGGTGGTAGCTCAGCGGGCTGAGGTAGCCCTGGTACACAGTGGCGCCAACGAACTGGTCGGTCCAGGGGTCGCTGGCGAGCATGTGGGCAACGGAGTACGGCTGGCCCTTGATCCAGAAGCGATCATGACGGCTGACGTTCCTGCTCACCCGGTAGGGCGCCGACTCGCAGGCGTTCACGATGACGTCCGGGTCGGCAGGCGAGGCGACGGGGCGCACGCCCGCCCGGAACTGCCGGGTGAAGAAGTCGTCCCACGACGTGAAGCCGTAGTGCGGCTTCGCGGGGTCACACACGAACTCCCCGGCGAAGCGCGGCATCTTCGCCAGGGCGCCCGGCCCGAGCCACCCCGAGCTCGTCCCGTTGAGCACGGCGGCCGAACTGGCGGACTTCAGGAACACCGCCCACTCATTGAGGAGCTTCTTGAACTGCCCGTTGACCCGATCGTTCAGGAACGCGGCGAAGCCAGCCTCCGTGCCCATCGCCCAGTCGAGGATCGCGTTGACCGGGCAACCCACGAGTGCGGTGTCGTTGTACTCCGGAGCGTGGGTCATCACGTGGTTGAAGAGCCTCAGCATCTGCTCGACGGTCTTGACCTGAGGCTCATGCGTCGGCGACCGGTGATACGGCACCTGTTCGAGCATGAACCGGAACAGCATGTAGACCTCAGGGTCCTCCTCAATCAGCCGCCGGAACTCATCGACGACCGGGAGCAGCGGCTTAGGGCCCTCGGCCGCCACCCTCGCGACGACGTCGCCCACCCACTGGTCGAGGAATGCCTGATCGGAGGGAAGCCACCCGCCAGCCCGAGACGGTCCCGTCGCTGTCATCACGTCTCCTTGCGGGCGCCTGCGGCCGGGCGGCCGTTCCGTGCGGAACGGCCGCCCTGCTCGCCTCAGAAGATCGTCACGGTCACGGGCGCCGAGGCGATCCCGTTGGCCACCACGACCAGTGTGCTCCGGCCCGTCGGCGTGCCCGGCGGGAGGGTGAAGCTGGTCGAGGATCTGGTGCCCGGAGCGACCGATACCGAGCTCCAGTTAAATGTCCGGGCGTAGGTCACCACGCCCGTAGCGGAGTTGGTGATCCGTACCAGGGGGAAGTTGGTGTTGTCCTGGACGTCATCAC
>DAIOWC010000238.1:0-2374 GCA_036758685.1 Streptosporangiaceae bacterium
GTGCCGCGCTCAGTCACCGTTGTAAGACATGTCCCCGGGCTTGTGCTGGAACTGGGGCCGACATGGCTGGTCGGGTCAAGCCGGATCGTGCCCGCTTCGAGTTTCAGCTCGGCGGACGGCGCGGCCGAGAAGACGTTGACGGTGCCGCCATCGGTGAACAGACCAGTAGCGATGACGCTGGCTATCCCCGACGTCGACGTGACCATCAGCGTGATGTGCTCGCTGCCGTGATGCGACGCGGACGCCGACGGCTGGACGGAGGCGCCGGCGATGCAGGATCGCAGCAGGGTGGGGCTTGGGCTGGCTGAATCTGATCATGTTTCCCGGCGGATCCACAAACGCGCCGTCGCGAGACTGGGGCTGGTCGGAGGGCGCAGCGATCAGCAGCTTGCCGGCTGGGTCAGCCAGAACCAGACAGTTGTGCCCGTATCGTCGCGGAGATAGCCCCACTGATCCGCTAGCGTCTGGACGAGGAACAGTCCGTGCCCGTCGGAGGCGAGAACGTCGCCGCGCACGACCGGTGAGCTGAGTTCGGAGCCCTGATCGATGACCTCGATCCGCAGACCCCCGGCTGATTCCAGGACGACGACAGTGACTATTCCGCCGATGCAGCGGGAGCTGCTGTGCGTGACAGCGTTGGTGACCAGCTCAGAGGTCAGCAGGACGGCCGTGTCCAGGCTCGGATGTAACTCGCCCAGCGCCTTCGAGATGAAGGATCGGGCTTCACGCACACGCTCTGGCCGGCCAGGAATCGTCAGGCTGCCAAGAACGGCGGCCCCTGCCATCACTGCGAGATCCTCGGTCGCATCGCTCGCGCGAGTGGCGGTAGGTGGCATCTTGGCCCCTCCCTCCCGCGCCGCACAGAAAACGGCGAGACGTCCATTTACGCGCCATTTCGTGCGGCTCCCGGACCTGGTCAAATGTGGCTCGGGCTCGACGCTTCTGTCCTCCCATGATGAAGTGAGGATGCACGGCACGCAAGTGCATAGCACAAATCATGGATACGAAATTTCAGGTGGGATCTCACGAGAGGCGAAAAACTTGTGTATCGTGAACGGCAAGCAGGTGCAGCAGGCAGCCTAAGCCTGGCTGAGTTAGCCAAGCTGCAAGCGTCCCGTAGAGGGGGCGAGTCTCAATGACGGTAGGCCCGACCGTCCGCCGTCGGCGGCTCGGCAGTGAGTTAAGGAAGCTGCGCGAGTCGCAGTCCATCAAGCTTGAGGAAGTCGCCGAGCGCCTTGGACTCGCGCCCTCGACTCTCTCCCGGATCGAGACCGGCAAGGCCCCGACCCGGACCGCTTATCTCAATTCCATGCTTGAGTTGTACGGCGTGGACGACCCCTCCCAGCGGCAAGTCCTCATGGAGATGGCCAGGGAAGGCCATCGCAAGGGCTGGTGGACCGTCTGGGACGGAGTACTGCCGACCGGATTCGGCATTTACGTCGGACTGGAAGCTGAGGCGGCATCGCTGCGCGTCTATGAGGCGCAGGTGGTGCACGGACTGCTCCAGACCGAGGAGTACGCGCGGGCCGTCATGACGACGGTCCGCAGGCGGCAGACGCCCGAGGAGATCGACCGCCTGGTCACGCTGCGCATGCAGCGCCAGGAGGTGCTCCTGCGGGCCGACCCGCTGGAACTGTGGATCATTCTCGACGAAGCTGTCCTGCGGCGAATGGTCGGCTCCGCAGGCATAATGCACCGTCAGCTTGAGCACCTCTGCGATGCGTGTACCTGGCCCAATGTCACTTTGCAGGTTCTGACATTCAGCTCCGGCCTGCACCCCGGGCTGGGCGGTCCGTTCGCGATCATCGAGTTCCCCGAGCGGTTTGACCCCGACGTCGTCTACTCCGAGGGCGTCACTGGACAGGCCTACATCGAGGAACGCGAGCGCGAGGTCCGTGCTCGTTCCGAGGCCTTTGACTTGCTTCGGGCGACGGCACTTCCGCCCGCCGATTCGGTCCGCATTATTCAAGCCCTTTATGCAGAATCTGCAGAATCCACCTGAAAGGAACCACCCGCATGTCAGATTACGACACTTCCGGCGCAGCGTGGATCACTAGCCGCGCGTGCAACAACTCGGCCTGCGTCCAGGTCGCGCACCTTCCTGGCGGAATTGTGGCGATCCGGGACTCCAAGGACACGACCAAGGCAGCGCACTTCTTCGATGGTGAGGAGTGGGCGGCGTTCGTCACGGGCGTCAAGGCCGGTGAGTTTGACCTGCCGGTGAGCTAACCCCGGAGGGGCAGAGAAACTGGAGGCCGCACTCCCGGCTGGCGCCGGGTGGGCGGCCTCCAGTGTGTTGCAAAAAGCTGCTGGCCGCGGTCCCGGCTGGCGCCGGGTGGGCGGCCTCCAGTGTGTTGCAAAAAGCTGCTGGCCG
>DAIOWC010000238.1:2474-8699 GCA_036758685.1 Streptosporangiaceae bacterium
GCTGCTGGCCGCGGTCCCGGCTGGCGCCGGGTGGGCGGCCTCCAGTGTGTTGCAAGAGACAGCTAGGCAGGCTCGCTGCCCAGTCGCCTGGGCTCAGCAGCTGGCTCCGGCGGCATGGCCAGCCGCTCCGGGTCAACCAGTGGCAGCGCGACGACGTGCCCGAGCGGCTCCGGCCCGATGTACTGCTGGCACCGGCAGTCGTCCACCGCGCACGCCGATGTCGACGGGCTGTGGAAGCTGAGGTGATGGCTGCAGCCGCAGACTGGCTGCGGATCCGGGGCCGGCCGCATCGCGGCGTTCTTCGTCTCGGCCAGTTCGGCTTTAGCGGCGATGATCGCCAGCCGGCGCTTGTGGTGATGCCGGAGCGCCTGACGCACTGACCCGCTGACGGTGCCGCCGAAAATGAAGACCAGCCACCACCAGCCCTCAATCAGATGGGCAAGCGCAGTCATGGCTCTAATAATCCCGCATTCCCCCGGGGCCGGGCAAGCCGGACCGTGATGGTCAGCTCAGGCCGAACTCGCCCGCTCGGGCTCCGGCCACGAAGGCGTCCCACTCAGCAGCGGTGAAGACCAGGGCTGGTCCGGCCGGCTGCCGCGAGTTGCGCACGGCGACCGAGCCATCGTCCAGCTGCGCGACCTCGACGCAGTTGCCCTGCGGTCCGCTGAAACTGCTCTTCACCCAGCAGGCGTCGAGCTCACTGGCCGCGACGAAGTCGCCGTTCCCGCTCATAAGGACCCCTCCATGTCCGTCAGCATTGTGCGGATCAGATCGCTCGTCTCATCGGGCGTGTAACTCGACGCGCGGATCTGATCCATCGCCGCGGCGTAGCGATCGACGTCGGCCCGCTTGTCCAGGTACATGGCGCTGGTCAGCTGCTCGATGTACACCACGTCGGGAAGGTCGTCGGTCGCGAAGCTCAGGATGCTGAAGCTGCCCGGCGCCGCGTAGGAGGCACCGGTCAGGAACGGCGTCACCTGAATCGTGAGCCCTGGCCGGACGGAAATATCGAGGAGGTGCCGCAGCTGGGACCGCATGAGGCCGACACTGCCGACCGGGCGGCGAAGCGCCACCTCGTCAATGATCGCCCACAAGCGCAGTCCGCCTGAGGTGAACCGGCGCTGCCGTTCCTTGCGCAGGTACAGCAGCCGGTCGGTCTCGTCGGGCTGGTAGGCGCCGAGCTGGATCACCGCGAGCGCGTAGTCCTCGGTCTGCAGGAGTCCGGGGACGAACTGGGTGTCGAAGCTGCGGATGGACTCGGCCGACTCTTCGAGGCCGATGTACGACTGGAACCAGCCGGGCAGGACGTCCTGGTAGCGATGCCACCAGCCCTGCTGGTTGGCCTGGCTCGCTAACGTCAGCAGCTGCTCGCGCTCGGCCGTGTCGATGATGCCGTAGAGGTTGAGCAGGTCGGCGATGTCGACCTCGCGCACTGCGTTGCGGCCGAGTTCGATCCGGCTGATCTTCGACTCGGATCCGCGGATGGCCTTAGCCGCTGCCTGGGCCGTGATCCCCCGGGACTCGCGGAGCCGCCGGAGCTGGGTGCCTAGAAGTATTCGCAGAACAGTGGGCGCGCCCGGACTCTCTGCCCCCGGGCCAGTCCTAACCGGCATGAGCCGCGCTCCCCTCCAACGCATTGCGTGGGTGTAACCATCGTGTCACGCACTGGTGCTTGGCCCTAATGGTTCAGACCAGGTAGTCCTTTTTATACCTTCAATTCTTAAGCACTAGTTGGCGTTAACTGGTGCTTACGTCATGATATCGCAAATGCGATTTCGTGCTACCCCTTAACGAGGACGATGCATCGGTCCGCGATGGTACACCGGGGCCGGTGCACTCGCAGCGGTGTCGGCCGGCCCCGGTACCTACTGCCCGGCCCGGTACGATCACGTCGGAGATCTAACAATCGTCACGCGAAAGCAGGATCATGCGTTACAGGCCACTCGGAAAATCCGGTCTTGTCGTCTCCGTCGTCGGACTGGGCTGCAACAACTTCGGCCGGCGGCTCGACGTCGAGCGCACGCGGGCAGTCGTCGACGCGGCGATCGACGTGGGCATCACGCTGCTCGACACGGCCGAGACCTACGGTGGCACGGGCCGCTCGGAGGAGTTCCTGGGAGAGGTACTGGCCGGCCGGCGCGATCAGGTGGTGCTGGCGACGAAATTCGGGTCGCAGGGCAGCGACATGGGATACGGCCCGGCCGCAGGGGCTAAGGGCGGCCGCTCCTATATTCGGCGGGCGGTCGAGCATTCGCTGCGGCGCCTTCGTACCGATTACATCGACCTTTACCAGATTCATACCCCGGATCCGGTCACCCCGATAGACGAGACGCTCGCCGCCCTGTCGGAGCTGGTGCGGGCCGGCCTGGTCCGCTACATCGGCCACTCCAACTTCTCCGGGCTGCAGACCGCGCAGGCCGCCGCCGCGGCGCAGAGGTCGGGCGACGTCCCGTTCATTTCCGCTCAGAACCACTGGTCGCTGCTGGAACGACGAGCAGAGGCCGATGTCGTTCCGGCCGCGATCCAGGACGGGCTGGGTGTCCTGCCCTTCTTCCCGCTCGCCAACGGACTGCTGACCGGCAAGATCAGGCGCGGAGTCCCGGCCGCCGACGGCACGCGGCTGGCCGGCCGCGACGACTATGTAACCGACGCCAAGCTGGACAAGGTCGAGGGCCTGGCCGAATGGGGCGAGCAGCACGGCCGGTCGCTGCTCGAGATCGCCATCGGCGCGCTGGCGGCGCAGCCGGGCTGTACGTCGGTCATCGCCGGCGCCACCTCGCCCGAGCAGGTCCGGGCCAACGCCGCGGCGGGGGACTGGGAGCCGACCGCAGCCGAGCTGGCCGAGATCGACAAGATCGTTCCGGCATCCGGGTGACAACCCCCGAGGAGTGAGATCCATGCGGGCTGCTGTCTACGACAGTCACGGCGCGGCAGCGGATGTGCTGCGCGTTACCGAGATCGACCGGCCCGAGCCCGGCGTCGGCGAGGTGCGGGTCAAGATCGAGCTATCGGGCATCAACCCGACGGACTGGAAATCCCGCAGCGGGGCGACGCCGCGGCCGATCGATGACTTCCAGGTCCCGCACCACGATGGCGCCGGCGTGATCGACGCGGTCGGCGACGGCGTCCCCGCGAACCGCGTCGGCGAGCGGGTCTGGACCTGGATGGCCGCCGCGACGAGCCGCTGGGGTACGGCCGCCGAGTACGCGGTCGTGCCCTCCCGCCAGGCCGTTCCGCTGCCGGAGGAAACCTCGGCCGAGCTGGGCGCCTGCCTCGGCGTCCCGGCGATGACCGCGCATCGGTGCCTGTTCGCGGACGGGCCGGTCGAGGGGAAGAACGTCCTGATCGCCGGCGGCGCCGGTGCCGTCGGCCACTACGCGATCGAGCTGGCCAAGTTCTACGGGGCGCGCGTCGTGACCACGGTCAGCGGCCCGGAGAAGGCCGAGCTCGCCGCGAGGGCCGGCGCCGACCTGGTCGTCAACTACCGGGACGCGGACGCGGCCGACCAGGTGCGCGCCTTCGCGCCGACGATGGACCGGATCGTCGAGCTGGCCCTCGGCGCGAACATCGACCTGGACCTGGCCGTGTCCGGGCCGGCGACGCACATCGTGGACTACGCCGCCGAGCCCGCCGACCCGGTGCTCCCGGTGCGCAAGTGCATGACCGCGAACGTCACGATCCGCTTCATCCTCCTGTACACCGTGCCGTCGGAGGCCCAGGATCAGGCGGTCAACGACATCACGCGCGCGCTGCAGGCGGGGGCGCTGACCTCGCTGCCGGTGACCAGGTTCCCGCTCGACCAGGTCGCCGCGGCCCAGCAGGCCGTCGAGGCCGGCGCGGTCGGCAAGGTCGTCGTCGTCGTCCCCTAGGCGGTGTCCGCCTGGGGGGACGACCCCCCGGAGCCCCCCGCGATAGTGGCCGCGAGGCCGAAGCGGTCGAACACCGCCTGGTCGGTATACACGGTCGTCCGGACGATGCGCTCGCGGCTGACCGCGAAGACCTGCAGGGTGTACAGCAGGTAGTCCCCGGCCGGGCCGCGCAGGTACTGGGCTATCCCCGGCTGGCCGTTCGCCGCCACCGGGAGCATCCGCCAGTCGCGGCCAGTCGTGCTGAACACGCGGGCGATGAAGCGGGCGTATTCGGCGCGGCCGCGGTACCAGTTCAGGAACGGCGGCATCTCCAGGATCGCCTCGTCGGCGAGCAGCCGCTTCAGGCCCTCGACGTCGGCCTGCTCGAACGCCTTGATGTACCGCTCGATGACCGCGCGGCTGCCGGAGTCGGCCGGCTGGCCGATCTGCTCCTCGTCCACGCCCGCCTCGGCGAGCCGGGCGCGGGCCCGCTGCAGGCCGCTGTTGACCGCGGCGGGCGTGGTGGCCAGGATGTCAGCGACCTCGGCCGCCGGCAGCGCGAGCACCTCCCGCAGGATCAGGATCGCCCGCTGGCGCGGCGGCAGCAGCTGCATGGCGGCGATCAGCGCGAGCCGGAGCCGTCCGCTGGTCAGCAGCGCCGCCGCGGGATCGGTGCCGAGCATCGCGTCGGGGAACGGCTGCACCCACGGCACCTCGAACCCGCCGGTCAGCGGTCCCTCGGGGTTGTCGCCGGGGCTGCCGATCGCGGCCGGCAGCGGCCGGCGGGCCCGTCCGGCGAGGGCGCTCAGGCAGGCGTTCGTGGCGATCTTGTGCAGCCAGGTGCGCAGCGAGGCGCGGGATCCGTCGTACTGGTCGCGCGCTCGCCAGGCCCGCAGCATGGTCTCCTGGACCAGATCCTCGGCGTCGTGGACCGAGCCCACCATCTGGTAGCAGTGGGCCAGCAGCTCGCGCCGGAACCGCTCGGTATCGCGCTCGAAGTCCTGGGTCAATGTGGCCATCTCGGTCATGACCCTACCTACTCGCGCCTGGCCCCGGATTCATCGGTCTGGCACCGATGAGTTCGGCTTTTTCGCCGGGTAGATATCCGCGACCAAGCTCTCCAGAGAGAAATGAGACGGATATGACCAGCGAAGACAAGGCAGTTATCGACGTGCTCGACCGCTTCTACGTGGCCTGGGCCGCAGGGGACGCCGACGCGATCGCGGACCTCTACACCAAGGACGCGACGGTCGTCATGCCGGGCGTCTACGACACCAGCGCCGACGAGGTGCGGGCGTTCTTCACCGCGGGCTTCGCCGGCCCGCTGAAGGGATCCAGCGCGATCGACGAGGAGCGCAGCGTCCGCGTGTACGGCTCGGACGCCGCCATCGTGATCAGCACCAGCGGCATCCTGATGGCCGGCGAGACCAGCGTCCCCGCGCCGCGGCTGGTCCGGGCCACCTGGGTGCTGGCCCGGCAGGACGGCCGGTGGCTGATCGCCGCCTATCACAACTGCGCGCTGAACCCCGCGTGACCGGAGGTGGCGGGGCGCCCGGCGACACGGGCGCCCCGCCCAGCCTCACGGGCAGTACCGCTCAGGGACTCAGCCGGTGCAGGTCACGGGGGAACATCGACAGCTGCCGGACGTTGGCGGCCCCGGTCAGGCGCGCGGCCCAGCGCTCCAGGCCGAGCGCGAAGCCGCCGTGCGGCGGCATGCCGTGCTCGAACACCTGCAGGTACCCGGCGTACGCCTCGGGCCGCTCGCCCCGCGCGGCCAGCGCCGCGAGGTAGTCCTCGTGCCGGTGCAGCCGCTGACCGCCGGTCACGATCTCCATGCCGCGGAAGAGCAAGTCAAATCCGTTCGAGGAACGAGGCTCCGCCGGGTCGGGGTAGGTATAGAACGGCTTGCTCGCCAGCGGGAACCCGGTGACGAAGAGGAAGTCGCTCCCGTGCTCGCGCGCCGACCACTCGCACAGCCAGCGCTCATGAGCCGGCGCCAGGTCGGGCTCGCCGGTAACGTCCTCCCCGGTCGCCTGCGTGATCAGCGCCATGGCCTCGCTGAAGTGGATCGCCGGGATCTCACTGGCCACCGACGGGAGTTCGGCGCCGAGCAACCGCATCTGCGCGTCAGCTCGTTCCCGCACCGAATCGATCATCCCGGCCACGGCGTCCCGGCAGATTGACATCACGTCGCGGTGGTCGGTGATGAAGCCGAGCTCGGCGTCCAGGCTGGTGTACTCGGCCAGGTGCCTGGCGGTGTCGCTCGGCTCGGCGCGGAAGACCGGGCCGACCTCGTAGACGCGCTCGAACACGCCGACCATCGCCTGCTTGTAGAACTGCGGCGACTGCGCCAGGTAGGCGGGCCGGCCGAAGTAGT
>DAIOWC010000239.1:0-8691 GCA_036758685.1 Streptosporangiaceae bacterium
AGCCCGGCCGGCGTCCAGCCCGACGGTACGACCGAGCGGTGCCACGCCTCCTCGCTCAGCCCAGCCACGATGGCAAGCACCATTTCACGCTGCGCCTGCAGGTAGCCCAGCAGAGCCTTGTCCTCAGCGCCTTCAATCTGATTGCCGGTCATGTCAGTCCTCCGGACGGCTCGCGGTCGTTAAGCCTTAATAGCACCGATTGTCGCTGCCGGGCGGGCTCCTCGCCTGAACGCTCCGAACGGGTTTACAGTGTTGACAACCAGTTCGCGGTCCGGCCAGGCTCGGGCAGGTAGCCACCAGCCGAGGAGGGCCGAGATGCACGGACTGCATGACCACAGGGAAGCCGGGCCCCGCCGGCCGACAGCCGGGGTCAAACGAGCGAGCACGACCAGCCAGGGCCAGCCGCGTTCCTGGACGCTGCTGACCTTGCTCAGCATCGCGCAGTTCATGGTGGTGCTCGACGCCACGATCGTCAATGTGGCGCTGCCCAGCATTGCCCGGTCGCTCGTCTTCCGGCCGGACAGCCTGCAGTGGGTGGTCACGGCCTACGTCCTGGCCAGCGGGGGCCTGGTGCTCCTGGGCGGGCGAGCCGCCGACGTCGCGGGCCGGCGCCGGCTGTTCTACGCCGGGCTCGCGCTCTTCACCGCCGCGTCCCTGGCAAGCGGCCTCGCCCCGTCGGCCGGGGCACTCATTGCGGCGCGCGCTGCCCAGGGGACCGGGGCCGCGCTGCTCACCCCCGCCGCGCTGTCAATCATCACGACGACCTACGCCGGTGCGCAGCGGGCCAGGGCGCTCGGCGTCTGGGGGGCGCTGGCGGGCGCCGGCGCCGCAGCCGGGGTCCTGGCGGGCGGCATGCTCACGACCTGGATCGGCTGGCGGTCGGTGTTCCTGGTCAACCTGCCCGTCGGACTCGCCGTCGGATTCCTGACGCCGCGCCGGGTCCCGCGATCGGGAGCAGCGGCCCGCCGCGAACGGCAGCTCGATCTGCCCGGCGCCGCGCTGGCGATAGCGGGCCTGGTCACCCTCACCTACACGATCGCGGAAGCGCCCGAGCACGGCTGGGGATCGGCGCGCACCCTCCTGCTTATCGTGGCAGCCATCGTTCTGCTGGCCGCCTTCGCGCTCACCGAAGCGAGGGCGAGGCGGCCGCTCGTCCCGCCCGCGACGTGGCGCAGCCGGTCGCTGGTGGCGGGAGTGCTCGTCATGTTCGCCGCCACCGGCGTGATGGTCGGGACGTTCTTCCTCAACTCGCTGTACCTGCAGGAGGCTCAGCACGCATCGCCGCTGCGCGTCGGTCTCGAGTTCCTGCCGCTTGCCCTCATCATCGGGGCGGGCGCGCACGTCTCCGCCCGCCTGCTGCCGCACGCGGGCTCGCGCATCGTGATCGCCGCAGGCCTGGCGTCGATGGGCGGGGGAGCGCTGCTCCTCAGCCACGTCTCCGCCGGATCGTCCTATCTCACCGGGCTGCTGCCGGGCCTGCTCGTGACCGGCATCGGGGCGGGCCTCACCCTGCCGGCCACGGCCGTTACCACCCTGAACGACGTCGCCGACGATCGCAGCGGCCTTGCCTCCGGCGTGCTGTCGGCGGCCCACGAGATCGGGGCCGCGCTCGGAGTCGCGGTCTTCTCGGCCATCGCCGTGGCCGTCGACGGCGGCATCGGAGCCGGGTACCGGCACGGCTTCACGGTCATGGCCGTGATCGCCGCAGGCCTGGCGGTCCTCGCCGCGCTCGCGGTGCCGACGGTCCGCCCGGCCGCCGGCACGGCCGTGGCGGTGCACTGAGATGGCCCCGCATCAGGGCACTGCCTTCCAGCGCGAGACCGCTGAGCGCAATGCCGAGGCGATACTCGACGCCGCCGAGGAGCTCATAAGCCGGCAGGGCCACGCCAGCATCTCCGCCGTCGCCGCCGAGGCGGGCGTTTCCAGGGTGACGGTCTACGCGCACTTCCCGACCTCCGAGGCGCTGCTGGAAGCAACAGTGGAACGCGCCGTACGCCAGACGGTCACGGTTCTGCACGCGACGCGGCCGGACGAAGGACCGGCGGCTGAGGCGCTGGACCGGATGCTCGCCGCGGCCTGGCGGCACCTCGGGCGTTATCAGGCGATGGCAGCCGTGGTCAGCGAGCTGATGAGTCCCAGCTGGATCGCGCGCACCCACCAGGCGGCGCAGGCGGCGATCGGCGAGCTGGTCGCGCGCGGCCAGGCCGAGGGATCGTTCCGGACCGACATGCCGGCTGGCTGGCTGACCGCTGCCTGCATCGCGCTCGTGCACACGTGCTTCGATGAGGTCAGGAACGGCCGGATCGACGAGGGCGACGCGGTCCACGTCCTCACCACGTCGGTGCGCGATCTGTTCACCGGGCGGCGGTAGCGGGATGGAGCCGGTAGTGCTCAGGCCCATCGGCGTAGTGCGCGGCGGGCGGGCCGAGATTTTCGAGGACCACTGGGGCCCGGTCGTGTCCCGCCTGATCCTGGACCCGGCCGTACTCGACCCGGACGCGACCCTGGGGCTCGGAGACTTCTCCCACCTGGAGGTCGTCTTCCACTTCCACCGGGAGAACAGGGTCAGGCGCGGAGCGTCGTTCCCGCGCGGTAATCCGGCCTGGCCGCGGGTAGGGGTGCTCGCCGGGCGCTCGCCGGTACGGCCCAACCACCTCGGCGTCTCCTCCTGCGAGCTGCTCGGCGTGGCCGGCCTCGAGCTGACGGTGCGCGGCCTGGACGCCGTGGACGGGTCGCCGATCCTGGACATCAAGCCGTACTCCGCGACGTTCCAGCCGCGGGAGGCCGTACGCGAGCCCGCCTGGATGCGCGAGCTGATGGCCGAGTACTACTAGCCGGGCCAGTCAGACCCGCACGCCGGTCCGGTCGGCGGCGGTCTTCGGCTCGTGCCGGACGTCTCCCGGCTGGCCCATCACCCGGCGCCAGCACGCGAACTCGAGCAGGATGCCGTCCGGGTCCTGGAAGTAGAACGAGCGCACGAACACGCCCGGATGCAGTTCCCGCGCGACGCCCAGCAGGCTGTCGTCATGGTCCAGGATCGGGCTGACCCGCACGCCCTTGGCCTTGAGCTTGGCCCGGTAATCGAGGAACCTCTCCTCGGGCACGTTGAACGCCACGTGGTTCATCGAGCCGACCGCGCTCGTCCAGTCGCCGATGCCGGGCACGGTCACCGGCGCGGATACGCCGGGCACCGGATCGGGCGCGTCCGGGAACCAGAAGAAAGCCAGCGAGTTGCCGCCGCCCATGTCGAAGAAGAAGTGCTGGCCCGACCCGGCGGGCAGCTCGATCGTCTTGATCAGCCGCATGCCGAGTACCTGCGTGTAGAACTCGACCGTCTGTTTCATGTCCGAGCAGACCAGGGCCAGGTGATTGACACCGCCGAGATCAAACTCCTCGTTCCGCCACTCCATGAAGTCCTCCTCAGCGCGTACTGCCAAATCTAGACTCGGTTCTATTTGCGCGCCATATCCGACGCAACCGACCGGAGCGCCAGTGACCGAGATCGTCAGGGAGTTCGTCGGGCTGCCGTCGCCGGCGGTTGGCCGCGCCGGCGCGGGCGGGCATCCGTGCCAGGGCGTCTACCACCGGCCAGCCGGCGTCCGGCCCGCGACCGCGTTCATCGCGACGCACTACAACGTCGATTTCTCCGAGCACTACCTGGCTGAGCTGCTGGCCGAGCGCGGCTTCGGCTTCCTCGGCTGGAACACCCGGTTCCGCGGGAACGAGGCGCACTTTTTGCTCGATCACGCCCTGGCCGAGATCGGCGTCGGGGTGCGGTGGCTGCGCGAGCAGGCCGGGGCCGAGCAGATCGTGCTGCTCGGCAATTCCGGCGGAGGCTCGCTGATGGCCGCTTACCAGTCCCAGGCCGTCCAGCCGAACGTGACGCCGGTCGCGGGGATGCGGCCGCTGACCGCCATCGAGTCACTGCCCGCCGGGGACCTCTTCGTCGCGCTCGCCGCGCACGCGGGCCGCCCGGATGTGCTCACCGCCTGGCTGGACCCGTCGGTCATGGACGAGAGCGACCCGTTCGCCGCTGATCCCGAGCTTGATCCCTTTGATGAAGGGAACGGGCCGCCCTACAGTCCGCAGTTCCAGGCCCGCTATCGGTCGGCTCAGCGCGAGCGCAATGAGCGCATCACGGACTGGGCGCTCGGCCAGCTGGAGCAGCTCGTGCCGCCGCGGGGGGATTCGGGGGGTCGTCCCCCCGCGCCAGCACAGCCACGCGCTAGGGACCGGCTGTTCCTCGTGCATCGCAGCTGGGCCGACCTGCGGATGATCGATCCCACGATCGAGCCGTCGGATCGCCGGCCGAACTGGTGCTATCTCGGGGATCCGCGCCGGGCCAACTACGGGGTGTTCGGCGTCGGAACGGTCAGCACGCTGCGCACCTGGCTGTCGATGTGGAGCCTGCGCACATCCCAGTGCCGTGCGGCGCCGCACCTGGCCCGGATCACGGTGCCGTCGCTGGTCGTGCACGCCACCGCCGATGCGTGCGTCTACGAAAGCGACGCCCGCGGCATCTACGACGGCATCGCCGCGCCCGATAAGAGCCTGGAGTTCATCGGGGCCGACCACTACCTGCAGGAGCCCGACGGCGCGCGGGTACAGGCCGCCGACCTGATCACCGACTGGGTGCGCGCCCGCCAGCTCGATGACTGAGCGGGAAGACACCGAGGAACTCCTTGCCGCCGCGGCGGCGGGAACCGTGATCGACGGCGGGGCCGGGGGCGGCAGCCGCATTCAGGCGGACCTGCTGCGCCGGTGCTGTCACGAGCTAGCAGCGCGCGTCGACCCGCGCGGCCTGCGGCTCTCGGGCATTCAGGTCGCCGGCAGGCTCGATCTGACGGGCATCAGCGTGCCATTCCCGCTCAGGTTCGACCGCTGCTCGTTCTCCGAGCCGCTTGTCCTGGAGGGCGCGGACCTGTTCGACCTGTCGCTGACCGGCTGCGAGCTGCCGGGGCTGCTCGGCAACGGGCTGCGCCTGCGCCGGGACCTGGACCTGTCCGGCTCGGTGATCACCGGATCACATCAGACCAGCGCGAGCATCAGGCGGCGGTCCGCGGTCTGGCTGAGCGAGTCGGTGATCGGCGGACGGCTGCACTGCGCCGACACCCGGATCGACGGCCAGGGCGACCGGGCCTTCCAGGCCGACCGGATCCACATCGGCGGGACGGCCAGATTCATCCATCAGTTCACGGCGCTGGGAGAGGTGCGGCTCATCGGCGCTCGCATCGACGGCGCGCTCGAGCTCACCGGCGCGCAGATCACTGCCCAGGGAGTGTCGCTCGACCTGGAAGGCGCCGCGATCGCCGGCCGGCTTCTGATCGTCGAGGATCCGGACGGGCGCAAGCCCGTGTTCCGCGGGCTGGTGGACCTGGGCAGCGCGAACATCGCCGGCGGCATCTCGGCGCGCAACATGATCATCGATCCCGGCGAGCCGGGCCTTCCCTTCAGCAGCTGGATCAAGTCGTACAGCACCGGCCGCGGGATCCGGGCCCGCAGGCTGACTGTCGGCGGGGAGGTCACGCTGGAGCACGGCTGCCACGTCACCGGCGGCGTCGACCTGTTCCTGAGCGACCTCGGGAGTCTGTGGATCGGGGAGGGCTGCTCGCTGTCAGCGCCGGGCGAGACCGCCCTGGAGATGGCGAACTCCCAGGTCCGGGGCTCCGTCATGATCGCGCACAACACCACCGTCCGCGGCACGATCCGGATGGAGGGGGCGACAGTCCACGGCACGCTGGCGTTGCACGGCGAGCTCAGCGAGCCGGAGAACATGTCTCTGGTCGGCGGCACGGGCATGACCGTGGAGGGCGACCTGTATCTGGAGGACCTGGACGCGCGCGGCGGGCGGCTCAACTTCCGTGGCGCCACGCTCGGCTCGGTCAACGCCGCGAAAGCAGTGATTCACAATCCCGGCGGCGACACGATCAGCCTCAATCAGGCCGTCGTGAAGGGCTCCGTACGGCTGGTCGACGGCTTCGTCTCGACCGGGAGCGTCGTCCTCGTCAGGTGCCGGATCCAGGGCAGGCTGCACCTCGGCGACGGGTCCTTCACCTACGAGGGAACGCCGCCCGAAGACGGCGCCGCCATGGCTATCGAGGCGATCTCGGCGGTCATCAGCGGCGGCATGGATCTCGGCTGGAAGTCGGCCGAGCCGGCCGTGGACTTCACGGACGCGACCACGACGTTCCTCGCCGACGACCCGGCCCGCTGGCCGGCCCGGTTCGCGATCTCCGGTCTTACCTACGAGCGCTTCGAGACGCCGCAGGGCGGACTACCCCGACCGATCTGGGACGCTCAGGCGCGGTCGGCGTGGCTCGGGCAGCAGGCCGTCTATGACTCGGGCCCGTACCAGCAGGCGGCGAAGGTGTTCCGCGAGCATGGCTACGCCGCCGGGGCCGAGCAGATCCTGATTGCCGAGCGCCGGCAGGCAGGGCGCGTCGGCCGGACCGCCAAGCGCTGGCCCCGCCGCGCCCTTGAGCGCTCGTACGGCGCGGTGGGCTACGGCTACCGCCCGTGGCGGGTCCTCTGGGCCATCGCGACGCTGCTCGCGCTCGTCACCCTGACCCTGGCCGTGCCGCCGGGCCAGGCCACGATGCGGGCGAGCAACGGGAACGGCAGCATCTACAGCACGGCCGGGCTGGTTCAGACGCCCAGCGGACCTGCCGGACCGGGTGCGACGGCGAGCCAGTCCTGCGCGGACGGCGAGGTGCGGTGCCTCAGCCCGTTCCTGTACTCGGTCGATACCGTCATCCCGCTGATCTCGCTCGACCAGCGGTCGACCTGGTACCCCGACCCCCACGTCCGCTACGGCGAGCTGATGCTGTGGTGGCTAGACCTCTCGACGATCCTCGGCTGGCTGCTGTCCTCAGTCTTCGTGCTGTCGCTGGCGCGACTGGCCCGCAGCAGCTAGTCACGGCCGGACCGGCCGGCCGTGACTAGCTGAGCCGCAGACGGCTAGCGGTGGTGCGCGGACCGGCCGGGGCTGACGAAGATCATGCCCTGGGGCCCGAACGTCGGCCCGCTGAGCGGAACGGCGGTGAGGACGCCGGTCCACGGGTTCAGCGTGCCCAGGTAGTTCGGCGGGAATCCGGGTGCCGGGCAGGTAGCCGGAGCGGAGTTCTCGTCGCACGGGGTGACGGCAGCGAAGATCTCGCCGGGGCGGAACGGGCCGGTGATGACGTCAACCGTGTCGCCGGCAGTGTTGGAGCCGTAGAGCCGGCCGTCGCGGCTTACCGCCCACGCGGTGTCGTCCACCGAGTGCGTCAGCTTGAGCACGGCGAGCCCGAAGCCGCCGTGACGCCTGGGCTGCACGAAGATTTGCTCCTCGTCTCCCTGGCTGGTCAGCATGAAGTCGCCGCGGAACCGGGGGGCCGAGTTCGGCACGATCTCGTTGGAGTCGGGGTCGGTGAGCGCCAGCCTGACCTTCTTGCCCGCCGAAGCGCCGACGTTCGCGACCGTCGCGGTCGCCTCGTCGTAGAACAGCGGCAGAGCGGTGGCGATCCGGGTGTGCCGGTTGAAGAACACCGCGTACACCGCCGGGTAGGTCGGCTGCGGGGCCGCCTTGCCGGTAGTGCCGGGGGCGGAGGCACTGACCAGCACGAGCCCGTGGTAGATCGAGATCGCGTCGGTACCGCCGAAGTGCGGCAGCGGCTTGTTGTACTTGTAGTGCACGACCGGTCCGCCGGGGGTGATCGTGTAGATGCTGGAGTTGGCATCCTCGTTGACGGTCGCGATGACGAAGCCGCGGGCCGGGTCGGCGGTCACGCCGTCGCACTTGCCCTTGATGTCCCACTGGTGGATCACGCGGCCGCTCGTCGTGTACTCGACGATGGTGCTGTCGGTGTTGCCGTCGGAACTCGGCTGGCCCTGCGGGCCGACGCCGTTCTGGAAGTTGTTGAACAGGTGCCCGTCCAGAATCGTGATGTCATCGGGCGACGAGAGGGCCTCGGTCTTGCGGGTTTTCGACCCGGCCGGCACGAACGTGTGGTGGAGCTTGGCGCCGTTCAAGATGACCCGGTCGCGGAAATGCGCCGCGGGATGAGAGGCCGCGCCCGGCGACGCCGAGGCCAGGGCCGCGCCTGCGAGCGCGATGCTCGCGAGGACGGTCGCAGACGCGGATGCAGCAAGGATCTTCGTTCGCCGGCCGGCCATGGGCGACTTCCTTCTTTCAAGATCGCAACGCGGGGTGGAAAGCACTATTCGTACTCCGGTCCGCTGTCCCCGCAGCGACTACTGGCCGACATCCAGGTGAACGAGCCTCGAAGCGTCCTTGAGCCCGGCTTGGACGAAGCGAATCACGCCGTCCACGAGCTCGAGAAGTTCGGCGGCGCTCGGGGGTGCGGCCAGGCCCTGGGCTTCATCGCTTTCGTAGAGCTCACGCAATCCTGCGACGGCCGACAGCGCCGCTATGCGCGGGATCAGGCTGTTTCCTGACTGGCCGAGGTCTTTGCCGATGGCGTCGGCGAGGGTGCGCTCGAAGGGGTAGTAGCTCGCCCGGGATCGTCCTCGAAGCTCGGGTTCGTTGGTGATGATGTGCGCTCGCAAGGCTCGCCGCTGCCAGAAGCGCCCGTCCAGCTCGGACGCGCTGGATTCAACCTCTGCCATCGTCGTTGCCATCCAGTCGCGCAGCGCGTCAAGCGCGGACTCGTGCGGTCGTCGCGCCGAGAGACGCTCGCTCAGGCTGTCGAG
>DAIOWC010000240.1:0-2811 GCA_036758685.1 Streptosporangiaceae bacterium
TCATCCGGGTGAACTCGCAGTCCGGCAAGGGCGGCGTCGCCTACATCATGAAGGCTGACCACCAGCTGGACCTGCCACGCCGGCTGCAGATCGAGTTCAGCCAGGTGATCCAGCGGCACACCGACAGCGCGGGCGGGGAGGTCGGCGCCGCGCAGATGTGGCAGATCTTCTCCGCGGAGTACCTGGAGGCGGGCGCCTTCGAGCTCGTGAGCTACGCGTCGTCGAGCGAGGACGGGGCCGAGCGCGTGGACTGCGTGGTCCGGGCCGGCGGCGCCGAGCATGAGCTGTCCGGCACCGGCAACGGACCCATCGCGGCGTTCTGCGATGCGGTTTCGGAGATCGACCTTGGCCTCGGCGGGGTGAGCGTCCGGGTGCTCGACTACTCCGAGCACGCCCTCACCGCCGGCCGCGACGCCGAGGCCGCCGCCTACCTGGAGATCGAGATCGGCAGCCGCGTGCTGTGGGGCGTCGGGGTCAGCTCCTCGATCGTCCGGGCCTCCCTCGACGGGGTGGTCAGCGCGCTGAATCGCGCGGCCCGCAGCTAGCCGGCCCGCAGGCACCGAGTTCGGGGTTGGCGTAGCCGGACAGTACTCAGGTGGCTACGGTAGGTAGCCATCAAAGTTACTGCCGAGCTGAGGACGTCCATGCGTCAGTCAACGCGCCCGGTGCTTCTCGCGGTCGGTCTGCTCGCCGTCGCCGCCGCCACGGTGGCGTGCGGTGCCAGCGCGCGGACGGCCGCCCGCCAAGGGGCTGAGGAGTTCGTGCTCACGACCACGTCGTCGGCGGACAATCCGGTCTACAAGATGGCTGCCCTCGGGGTCTTCAAGGCCCAGGGCACGCTCTCCGGCATCGGCAACGGGCAGGCCGAGTCACTCGCCCGGCTTCGGGCCGGCACGTTCGTCGTCAGCCACCCGACCGCGAATCAGAAGGTCATCCATGAGTCGGTAAACCCCCGCACCTGCGTGATCGTGCTCGAGGAGACCGGGCGCTTCACCATTAACCGCGGCACCGGGGCGTACCAGGGCATCACCGGATACGGGTCGGACAAGATCGACGGTCGGGCCCGGCTGCCGCGGGGTGCAGGTGGCAAATGCGATACGAGCGCATCGGCGCTCGCGGTCTCCGGCACGGCCAAGACGGCGATCACCGCAAAGGGCTCGGTGCTGCTGCCTCCGTCCGGATGACCAATGACGCCGCTAGCCCCGGCGGTAGAACGGCTCGGCGAATGCCGCGATCCAGCAGTCGATGTAATCGGGCTCGCCCTCGCCGGGGAAAGTGACATCCATCGGGTAGCCCGCGCTTGGCCGTACGGCCTCGACGGCTCGCTCCAGGGCGGCAACGACCTGATCGCGGACCGCGCCATCGGCAGGGTCATCGAGCGCGACCGAGATGATCAGCCCTTCGCCGGAAAACTGAACCGACAGCCATGCCGCTGATGCCTGGCTGGCCTGCGGGATGCCGGCCAGGCCGGTCCGGATCGCCGCCAGCAGTTCCACGGGCTCGGCCGGCGGCTGGCCGAGGCTGATCCGGCTGCGGCCGCCCGCTGCCTCGTCCGCCGCGAGGAAGGCGACGCCCGGCGGATAGACCGGCACGCTTTCGCTGGCGCCCGCATTGAGCGCGATGCCGATCTCCGGCGGCATCAGCCGGGCCAGGTCGGCGGCCCGGACGACCACGTGCGGCGGCGGGCCGCCCGAGAGCCGTGGCGCTTGGTCCTGGGAACGCTCCAGGTCGGCCGATGCGGCCAGCACGGCGGCCGAGGTGTAGGCGGGGATGAACTCGCTGCCGAGATACCTGACCGTCGGCAGCGTGACCGCGGTCCCGCCGGGGGAAGGCGCCGCACCAGCGGGCAGCGGAATCCAGAGCTTCGCCTCGCGGAGCGTCTCGAGCAGGTCGCCGATCCTGGTCGCGTCCCTGATGGCCGCCGCCAGCGCGCCCTCGACCGCGTCCGGCGAATTGCCGCGGCCGGGCGTGACCGGGTTGTTGTCGGTCGCGACGCGCATGTCAGGATCCTCGGGGAGATACGGCCAGCAAGCCGGTGCTGCCGGGAAGCCTTTTAAGCTCCTGACGGATAGTAGGCGCTGAGAGGCGGTGAGTAATGGAAAACACCCGGAGCGCCATGCAGCGTTGGCTGGATGTTGGCCCGGAGCGGATCGAGGGCTGGCTGACCGCGTTCGCGGCGCGCCACGGGACCATGGCTGCCGATGTCGGCCGCGATGTTGTCACGGTCACTGCAGGCGATGGCGCAATTGCCGAGTGCCATCCGCCGTTCCCGCCGTTCCCGCGGCCGGCGCCTGGCGGAGGTGACGCGGCCAGCCTCGGCGTGGCCCTTGCCGCCCACGCCACGGCCGACCGCCTGGTCGGTGTCTTCCTGGTGCGCCTTGGCGGCTACGCCGCTGGCGTGTTCGGCGGTCCGGACGCCCGGCTGGTGGCATCGAAGGTCGGTAGCCGGCTGGTCCACGGTCGAAGTGCAGCCGGCGGTACTTCCCAGCACCGCTTCGCCCGCCGACGGGAGAAGCAAGCGAACGAGGCCCTGGCCGCTGCGGCGGACTGCGCCGTCGGGGTGCTCGGACCGTACGCGGGCACGCTCGACGCGGTCGTCCTGGGCGGGGACAAGCGGGCGATGGCGACACTCCGCGAGGACGCCAGGCTCAGCCCCTACTTCGAGATTGCCGTTGACCGGTTCCTGACCGTGCCTGACCCCCGGCTCAAGGTGCTTCAGGGGACGCCGCGAGCCTTCCGCGCGATCCGGATCCGGCTCACCGAAACCGGTTCCGACTCAGCCGCTGGCCAGCGTTAGCTCGAGGAAGACGC
>DAIOWC010000240.1:2911-8672 GCA_036758685.1 Streptosporangiaceae bacterium
GGCGAAAACTCGTTTGCCGGCGGATGCCGGCGGTCGGGTAAAATCGGCCTCATGCAACCGCTCCGCTCGTGATCCGAGGGTCCGTCCGGGGGTGAGGTCTGCCCTCAGCGAGTACCTGTCCGAGCCTCTTCCGGGAGCGAGTTTCCGATGATTTCCGCACGAGATATTGAGCTGCGCGCGGGCGCGCGGCTGCTGTTGTCGCCGGCCACCTTCCAGGTGTCCGCGGGCGACAAGATCGGCCTGGTCGGGCGCAACGGCGCGGGGAAGACGACCCTGGCGCGAGTCCTGGCGGCCGAGGGTCAGCCCGCCGCCGGCACCGTGGTGACCGGTGGCTCGGTGGGCTACCTTCCGCAGGACACGAGGACTGGCGACCTTGAGGCCCTCGCGGTCGACCGGATCCTGTCCGCGCGAGGCCTGGACTCCCTTCTGGCCGGCATGCGCGAGGCCGAGCTGCAGATGGCCGATGCGAACCCGGCCAGGCGAGACGCAGGGGTGCGCCGGTACGCCCACCTCGAGGAGCGGCTGACCGTGCTCGGCGGATATGCCGCCGAGTCCGAGGCCGCCTCGCTGGCCTCGAGCCTCGGGCTCCCGCAGAAGGTCCTGCGCCAGCCGCTGCGCACGCTGTCGGGCGGGCAGCGGCGCCGGATCGAGCTGGCCCGGATCCTGTTCAGCGGCTCGGATTCGCTGCTGCTCGACGAGCCGACCAACCATCTCGACTCGGACTCGGTGAGCTGGCTGCGCGACCACCTGCGGACGTTCCGTGGCGGCCTGGTCGTGATCAGCCACAACACCGAGCTGCTCGAGGCGGTGGTGAACAAGGTCTACCACCTCGACGCCGACCGCAGCGTGCTCGATATGTACAACCTCGGCTGGAAGGCCTACCTCGAGCAGCGCGAGACCGACGCGCGCCGCCGCCGCCGCGAACGGCTCAACGCCGAGCGGCAGGCATCCGCCCTGCACTCCCAGGCGGACAAGATGCGGGCCAAGGCCACCAAGGCCAAGGCCGCGCAGAACATGCAGAAGCGGGCGGAGAAGCTGCTGGCCGGGGTCAGCGCGGACCGCGCGCCGGACAAGGTGGCCAGGCTGCGATTCCCGGTGCCCGCGCACTGCGGCCGCACGCCGCTGTCCGCGCAGCGGCTGTCCAAGTCCTACGGGTCACTCGAGGTGTTCACCGACGTCGATGTCGCCGTGGACCGCGGCGCGCGCGTCGTGGTGCTCGGTCTCAACGGAGCCGGGAAGACGACGCTGCTGCGCCTGCTGGCCGGCGTCGAGGAAGCCGACACCGGCGAGGTGCTGCCGGGCCACGGCCTGCGGCTCGGCTATTACGCGCAGGAGCACGAGACGCTCGACAACGAGCGCACGGTCCTGGAGAACATGCGCACGGCGGCGCCGGACCTGGCCGAGAGCGAGCATCGCAGCATCCTCGGCTCGTTCCTGTTCTCCGGTGACGACGTGAGCAAGCCGACCGGCGTCCTGTCGGGCGGCGAGAAGACCAGGCTCGCGCTCGCGCTGCTGGTCGTTTCCGGGGCAAACGTGCTGCTGCTGGACGAGCCGACCAACAACCTCGACCCGGCCAGCCGGGCCGAGATCCTGTCCGCGCTGCGCCGGTATCAGGGCGCGATCGTCCTGGTCACGCACGATGAGGGCGCGGTGGACGCGCTGCAGCCCGAGCGCGTGGTACTGCTGCCCGATGGCGTCGAGGACGCCTGGAGCGAGGAGCTGGCCGACCTGGTAGCTCTGGCCTGACCGCCGGACAGGCGCGAAAAAGAAAGATCTTTTTCGCGCCGTCCGGGTAGCCGATCACGAGCTAATGGGTGATCATTGCGAGATACGGTAACGCAGCGGCCAAGCTCACCGGGAGGAACGCGTGACCGAGACCCTCAAGAAAGGCACCCGCGTCACCGGTGCCGACCGGACGAAGCTCGCGAGCGACCTGAAGAAACGGTACAGCGCGGGCGAGAGCATCCGCTCCCTGGCCGCATCTACCGGCCGGTCGTACGGGTTCATCCACCGGATCCTGAGCGAGAGCGGCGTCGCGCTGCGCGGGCGCGGCGGCGCCACCAGGGGCAGGGCGAAGTCAAAGGCGTAATGACCACAAACGCCGTCGACCTGGCAGCGGCAGGCCTCGATCTGAGTATCGAGGGCGCCGTTGCGACCGTTACGCTCAACCGCCCCGCGCGCCGCAACGCGATGACGCCGTCCATGTGGCACGGCCTCGCGAGCGTGGGCATGACAATCCCGGACGATGTCCGGGTTGTACTGGTACGCGGAGCCGGGCCGTCGTTCTGTGCCGGCATCGACCTGCGGGTGTTCAGCCCCGATGGAGTGCCCGGCGAGCAGCGCGGCCTGGACCCGAGCGACCCGGGGTTCATGGACGAGGTCGCCGGATACCAGGCGGGCTTCACCTGGCTCCGCAACCCGAGCTTCGTCTCGGTCGCGGTTGTCCAGGGGCACGCGATCGGGGCCGGATTCCAGCTCGCGCTGTCCTGTGACCTCCGGGTCCTGTCCACCGACGCCAAGCTGTGCATGCGCGAGCCCGAGCTCGGCCTGGTTCCCGATCTGACCGGCACCAAGCCGCTCGTCGATCTGGTCGGGCTGCCGCGCGCCCTCGAGATCTGCGTGTCGGCCAGGACGATCGACGCCGCCGAGGCCCGGGAGCTGAGGCTGGCCGAGTGGGTTGTCTCCGGTGACGAGCTGGACCACGAGGTCAGCGAGCTGGTCAAGCACCTGCAAAGGAGCGTCCCGGAGGCGGCACGGGCGACGAAGGCCCTGCTCGCCCAGGCCGCCGGCAATACGCTGGAGCAGCAGGCCGCCGCGGAGCGCGAGGCGCAGGCGCGGCTGCTGCGGGCCAGGGCCTCGGCCCAGTCGCCGGCTACCTAACGCGGCTATCCTGGGCGGGCCGCCTCTGCCCGAGGCTCTGCGCCCGGCACGACCAGGCTGGCCCCGGGCGGGTGGCGTTCCTGCCGAAGTTCGCCGTAAGCGGAGTGGGCGGGGGATGATCTGCGCCTGCCAGGGGGTTCACGGGACATGACCATGCAGGCGCAGTGGCACACGATGCGGGGGTTCTCCCGGGATCCGTCGGTGACCAAGCAGAAGCTCAAGCCCGGAACGGTGAAGCGGATCGCCGGGTACGCCCGGCCGTATCGCCTGGACCTGGTCGTCTTCCTGCTGGCCGCGGCGCTGGACGCGGTGGTGACGGTGAGCTACCCGCTGCTGCTCGCGATCGTCCTCGACGACGGCGTCCTCCACAAGGACGTTGGCGTCGTGCTCGGAGTGGCCGGAGCGGTCGCCGGGCTCGCGATCTTTGACGCCTTCCTGTCCGTCCTCCAGCGGTACTTCACCTCCAGGGTCGGCGAGGGCCTCATCTTTGACCTGCGTACGCAGGTATTCGGGCATGTGCAGAAGCAGCCGATCGCGTTCTTTACCCGGGCCCAGACCGGGTCGCTGGTGAGCCGGCTCAACAGCGACGTGATCGGCGCGCAGCAGGCGCTCACCTCGACGCTCTCGTCGGTGGTGTCGAGCGTGCTCCAGCTGGCCCTGGTCCTGGCCGCGATGTTCGTGATCTCGTGGCAGGTGTCGGTCGTGTCGCTGGTGCTGATCCCGATCTTCCTGTACCCGGCGCGCCGCGTCGGCCGGCGGTTGCAGCGGCTGACGCGCGAGTCGATGCAGCTCGACGCCGCGCTCGGCTCGACCATGACCGAGCGCTTCAACGTGGCGGGCGCGATGCTGGCCAAGCTCTACGGCCGGCCGGCCGAGGACCAGAGCCTGTTCGACGGGCGCGCCGGGCGGGTGCGCGACATCGGCGTTCTCACCGCGCTGTGGGGCAGCGCGCTGGTGACCGGGCTGGGTCTGCTGGCCACGTTCTCCACGTCGGTGGTCTACGGACTCGGCGGCTGGCTGGCCATCCGCGGCGACATCAAGATCGGCGAGCTGGTAGCGCTGGCTCTGCTGCTGTCGCGGCTCTACGGGCCGATCACCTCGCTGTCGAACGTCCAGGTCAACGTCATGACGGCGCTGGTGAGCTTCGACCGGGTCTTCGAGGTGCTCGACCTGGAGCCGCTGATCGCGGAGCGCCCCGGCGCTCAGCCCCTGCCGGCGCCCGAGCGTGATGGCCAGCGATCGGCATCGGGCGGCGCGCCGGATGTGGTGTTCGACGATGTGAGCTTCCGCTATCCGGCGGCTTCGGAGGTGTCGCTGGCATCGCTGGAGTCGATCGCGTTGCCGGCGCCGGAGCGGGCGCACCAGACCGAGGCGCTGTCGCACGTGAGCTTCAGCGCACCGGCCGGCAAGCTGACGGCGCTGGTCGGCCCGTCGGGCGCCGGCAAGACGACGATCACCCACCTGGTGGCCCGGCTCTACGACCCGACCTCAGGCTCGGTGCGGATCGGCGGCCACGACCTGCGGGACATCACGCTCGACTCACTGCACGACGCGGTCGGAGTCGTCACGCAGGACGCGCACCTCTTCCACGACACGATCCGGGAGAACCTGCTGTATGCCCGGCCGCAGGCGACCGAGCACGAGCTCGTTCTCGCGTGCCAGGCCGCGCAGATCTGGGACCTGGTCTCCGGGCTCGCGGACGGCCTCGACACCGTGGTCGGCGATCGCGGGTACCGGCTGTCCGGCGGGGAGAAGCAGCGCATCGCGATCGCCCGCCTGCTGCTCAAGGCGCCGTCGGTCGTCGTGCTTGACGAGGCGACGGCGCACCTGGACTCCGAGTCCGAGGCGGCGGTGCAGCGCGCCCTCAAGACCGCGCTGGCCGGCCGCACCTCGGTGGTGATCGCGCACCGGCTGTCAACCATCAGGGAAGCCGACCAGATCCTCGTCGTCGAGGATGGGCACATCGCCGAGCGCGGCCGGCACGCGGACCTGCTCGCTACCGGCGGCCTCTACGCCGACCTGTACCAGACTCAGTTCGCCCGGCAGGAGCCGGTCGTAGCCTGAGTCCGCCGGCCGGCTCCGGGCCGGCCTGCTCGCCGACTCGAGGGTCGGGAGCGCGTCAGGTGCCGTAGCCGACGCGGAGCAGTTCCGGGCCGGCGACCCGCTCGATCTCGGTGACCTGCGCGCCGGTCAGCAGTTTGCGCCACGACCCCGGCTCGGGGCCTGGCACACCCTCCCGGCGCGCCTGGCGGACCTGGACCGGCGCCAGCGAGCTGCCGATGAAGTCGGCGACCCCGGCGCCGGTTGGCGCGGGGTGCTTGATGAGGTTCTCGTACCGCACCGTCGTGAGCTGCTCGGCCGACAGGGTCGTGCGCAGCCTGGCCATCGCCCGGACCGTGCCGCGCCAGCGCATCGCGCACTTCCCGGCCGCGGACAGGGTCGCCCAGGCCTCCTGATCCTGCTCGGTCTCGATGCCGTAGAACGGGTTCGGGAACTCGGCCTCGACGTTGATCATGCTGTCCTTGAACCAGGCCAGCGCCTGCGGGTCGGCGAGCATCGCGGCGACGACGTCACGGCCATCCCTGATGATCTGCACGAGCCTGGCGTCACTGAACGCGTCGAGGAGGGCGTCGGCGCAGTACATGAGGTCGGGGCTCGCGTCGCCGTAGCGCACGATGTCACGCTCGGTGACGCAGCAGGAGGCGCCGTTCACCTTCCCGGCCTCGCGGCAGATCGGGGAGCAGGTCAGGCAGCAGTGCGCGGTCACCTGCCAGGACTGGGCGAAGGCGTCCCTGAGCACCCGCGCGGCCGCGTCGCTGCGGCCGCGCTGGATCGACGGGCTGCGGGCGAAGGCGTAGACCACGCTCTGCACCGCGTCCTG
>DAIOWC010000241.1:0-8592 GCA_036758685.1 Streptosporangiaceae bacterium
CTGTTCGCGATCATGTTCGTGGTTCCGCAGTACCTGCAGAGCGTCCTCGGGGACGACCCGATCAGCGCCGGGCTGCGGCTGCTGCCCATGATGGGCGGCCTGCTCGTCGCGGGCGGCGCGGCCAGCCTGATCATGCGCGCGGCCGGCACCAGGCTCACCGTGGCCGCCGGGCTGACCGTGCTGACCGCGGGCCTGGTCGTGCTCAGCCACGTGCACCTCGCCACTGGATACGCCGTCGTGGCGGGCGGGCTCGCGCTCTGCGGGCTTGGCACCGGAGCCTCCATCGGCGCCGCGATGGACGCGGTCATGGCCGCCGCCGGCGGGGACGAGGCCGGCGTCGGCGCCGCCGTGAACAGCACTCTCCGCCAGATCGGCGGAGCGATCGCCATCGCCGTACTCGGGGGCGTTCTGTCGGCTGGCTACGCCCGCGCCCTCCGCCCGGCCCTGACCGCGCTGCCCGCCCGGGCCGCCGCCATCGCCCGCGCCTCCGTCACCCAGGCCGCACAGCTCGCCGAGCACCTCCCATCAGGGAGGGCCCTCCAGGCCGCCGCGGGCGCCTCCTTCCTGCACGGCATGAGCATCGTCATGCTGATCTGCGCCGCTACCACCGCTCTTACCGCCCTCACCAGCCTGCGCTTCCTGCCCGGCCGCGCGTCTGCCTCGCACCGGGCGGGAATACTGAGTACCCGTGACAGTCGGACGCGAACCTGAGCCGGACTGGCGTCAGCGCAAGAAGACCGCGACCCGCGATCGCATCCACGCCGCCGCGCAGCAACTGTTCCGCGAGCGCGGATACGACGCCACCACCGTCGAGCAGATCGCGGCCGCCGCGGGTGTCTCCCACATGACGTTCTTCCGCTACTTCCCCGCCAAGGAAGACGTGGCCCTCTCCGACATCTACGACCCGATGATCGCCGCCCGGATCGCGCAGACGCCCGCGACCTGGCCCGTCAGCCAGCGAATCCGTGCGGTGCTCGTTGAGGGACTGCGACAGGTCTACGACACCGACCGGGATGCACTTCTGGCGCAGAACAAGCTCATCGTGTCGACTCCCGTGCTCCGGGAACGGCTCTGGTCCAGCCAGATGACCACGCAGGAGGTCATCCTGCACGCACTGGGTCCTCGTCCCAGCTTCCAGACGAGGGTCATGGTGGCAGCCTGCCTCGCCGCGGCGAGCACCGCCGTGCTGACCTGGGTCGAGAACGACGGCACTCCCGAGCTACCCGACCTCATCGACCAGGCATTCGAAGCTCTCACAAACTGACAGATCGGTCGTGGAGATCGTCAGTCCCTGGCTGGCCGCTACTGAAGCCCGGCCCGGACCGAGGTGATGCGCTGGGTGTTGAAACCGAGCCAGTGCATCCTGCCCACGTAGCGGGCGTGCTCCACCTTGAGGCAGCGGTCCATGATCACCGTCACGCCGCCTTCCTCGGCAATCCGCGCGCCTTCCTCGTTGATCACGCCGAACTGGCACCAGAGCGCGCGGGCGTGGATCGCCACCGTTTCGCGTGCGATCCCCGGCAGCGCCTCCGGCGCACGGAAGACGTTGACGAGGTCCACCGGTCCCGGGATCTCCGTCAGGCTCGGGTAGCACTTCTCGCCGAGGATCTCGGTCTCACGCGGATTCACCGGGATGATCTGGTAACCGTGGCGCTTGAGGTAGTAGCCGACGAAGTAGCTCGCCCGCAGCTCGTTGCTCGAGAGTCCGACGATCGCGATCGTCGACGTTGTGTGCAGTACGCGCTGGATCGTGAGCGGATCCTGGTACCGCGTCAGGTCGATCATGCCCTTCCCGCCTTCTCCCCCAGCGTGGCTGCGACGCGCGCGAAACCCTGATCCAGATCCCAGATCAGGTCCTCGACCGACTCGGTGCCGACCGACAGCCGGATGCTTCCCGGCCCGACGCCCGCTGCCCGGAGCTCGTCGTCGCTCAGCTGCCGGTGCGTCGTGCTGGCGGGGTGGATGATCAGGCTCTTCGCGTCGCCGACGTTCGCCAGGTGCGACCAGAGCGTCACCCCGGAGATCAGGCTCTGCCCGCCGGCCCGGCCGCCGGCACAGTCGAACGAGAAAACCGCCCCGGCTCCGCGCGGCAGGTACTTCTCCACCAGCGCCCGGTACTTGCTCCCCGGCAGGCCGGGGTGGGTCACCTGCGAGGCCAGCTCGTTCGACTGCAGGTACGCCGCGACCGCCAGCGCGTTCTCGACGTGCCGTTCCATCCGCAACGACAGCGTCTCGAGGCCCTGCAGGAACAGGAACGCGTTGAACGGCGAGAGCGCCGCGCCGAGGTCGCGCAGGGTCTCGGCCCTGAGCTTCATCAGATAGCCGTAGGTGCCGAACGTCTCGTGGAACTGCAGGCCGTGGTAGGCGGGTGACGGATCCGCGACCACGGGAAACCGGCCGTTGGACCAGTTGAACGTCCCGGCCTCGACCACGACGCCGCCGATGCTGGTGCCGTGGCCGCCGATGAACTTGGTCGCCGAGTGGATGACGATGTCGGCGCCCCACTCGATCGGCCGGCAGAGGTACGGCGTGGCGAACGTGTTGTCGACGATCAGCGGCAGCTCGTGCTCGTGCGCGATGGCGGCCAGGGTCTCGATGTCGAGGACGTTCCCGGCCGGATTGCCGATGGTCTCGCCGAAGAACGCCTTCGTCGTCGGGCGGACGGCCTGCTTCCAGGCATCGGGGTCGTCGGGATCGACCCACGTCAGCTCGACGTTCATCTTCCGCAGCAGGTGCTTGAACTGGTTCACCGACCCGCCGTACAGGGCGGAGGACGACACCACGTGGTCGCCGGGCTGCAGGAGCGTGAAGAGCGCCGCGGCCTGGGCGGCGATGCCGCTGGCGAACGCGACCGCGCCGCAGCCGCCCTCGAGGTTCGCCACCCGCTCCTCGAACACCGCGACGGTCGGATTCATGATGCGCGAGTAGGTGTTGCCGTACTCCTGGAGATTGAAGTAGGCCGCGGCGGACTCGGGATCCTCGAACACGTAACTGGTCGTCTGGAAGATCGGCACGGCCCGCGCGCCCGTGTTCGGGTCGGGCCGCTGCCCGGCATGCAGCTGCCGGGTCTCGAAGCCAAAGTCTCGGGATTGCTCGGCGCGGGGCGGCTTGCCGGTCACGAAGGTACCTCGCTTAGAAACTCTCGGATGATGGGCGTCTGCCGCGCTTCCTCCAGCAGGAAACAGTCATGCCCGTACGGCGCCTCGATCACGTGGAACTCGACCGGCTTGCCGAGGCCCCGCAGCGCCTCGTCGATCTCAGCCGACGCCGACGGCGGGTACAGCCAGTCGGAGCTGAAGGCGATCAGCAGGGTCCGCGCGGAGATGCCCGCAAGCGCCGCGGCGAGCGACCCGCCCCCGTACTGGCGGGCGAGATCAAAATAGGTCAGCGCGCGGGAGGTGTAGAGATACGTGTTGGCGTCGAAGCGCCGGACGAATGACTCGGCCTGGTGACGCAGATAGCTCTCGACCTGGAACTCCGGCTCGGTGATCGTGTAGCGAATGTCGTCCGAGAACTGGAGCCGCCGGCCGAACTTCTCCTCCAGCGCCATGGCCGACAGGTAAGTGATGTGCCCCACCATGCGGGCCACGCCCATGCCCGAGTCGGGCGCGCAGCCCGTTCCGTAGTAATGCCCACCTTGCCAGGCGGGATCGCGCATGATCGCGTCGCGCGCAATGGAATTCCAGGCGACGCCCTGCGGGTGGAGCGCGTGCGTGCTGGCGATGGCCACGACGGCGTCGACCTGGTCGGGATAGCGGATCGCCCATTCGAACGCCTGCATGCCGCCAAGGGAGCCCCCGGCCACCGCCGCCAGGCGCTCGATGCCGAGCTCGGCCAGGAACGCGCGCTGCGTCCGGATCATGTCCGCGACGGTGATCACCGGGAAGTCCGCTCCGTAGGGCTTCCCGGTAGCCGGGTCGGTGGCGGACGGTCCCGTGGTCCCGCGGCAGCCGCCGAGCAGATTGGTCGATACGACGAAGAAGCGGTCGGTGTCGAAGGCCTTGCCCGGCCCGATCATCCCGTCCCACCAGCCGAGTCCCTTGCCGGCCGAGCCGTCGCGATCCTCGGCCCCGAACCCGTCGCGGGTGCTTTCCTCGCCCGGGACCTTGGCGAAGCCCGCCGCGTGAGCGTCCCCGCTCAGCGCGTGACAGACCAGGATCACGTTGTCGCGGCCGGGCGAGAGGACGCCGTAGGTCTCGTACGCCACGCGGACCGGGTGCAGGTCCCGCCCGCAGTCCAGGTGCACGGGGCCGGGCAGGTCGAGATACTGGGTCTCGATGGTGCCGACGGAACCGGCGGAACCGGCCGTGAGCTTGGAGGCTGGCTCCGACATGGGGGCTATGATAGCCCGCCCCGTTCGGTATATTGTCAACCAGCTCAATAGGGAAATTCGGCGAGGTGGAGGGGTATCCCGACATGACTACGGTCACCAATGGCGTCAACGTGCAGGCACTCCTGGATGCGCGCGAGGCGCTTAAGGGCGCGCCGGAAGCGGCACAGTTCACCTGGCGCGCGTCGGCCAAGTGGCAGGAAGGCGTTCACAGCCAGATCAAAGTCCAGAGCTTCTTTGGCCTCGGCCAGGAGCAGAGCCACAAGGCAGAGTCGTCGTTCGAGGCCGACCACCCGGAGGTCTTCGCGGCCGAGGATAACGGGATCACCCCGATCGAGTACCTCATCGTAGGCCTCGCGAGCTGCCTGATCGGGGGGGTGGCATCGGTCGCGGAAAACCGGGGCATCCAGCTCCACTCGGTCGAGGCGACCGTCGAGGGCGCGCATGACATCCGCGGGATCCTCGGCGCCGACAGTGATGTCCGCAACGGGTACAACGACATCAAGGTCACGTTCACCATCGACGCGGACGCATCGAGGCAGGAGATCGAGGCGCTGGTGGCCCAGTCGCAGAAGCGCTCGGCCGTGTTCGACGCTCTCACCAACCCCACGAACGTCACCGTCGAAGTCGCCTGAGGGGGCGGACATCGAGCGCACTTCCGCGGTCGTCATCGGCGCGGGGCATGCCGGCCTCGCGGCCAGCCACTTCCTGACCAGTCAGTCCGTCGATCATGTCGTGCTGGAGCGCGGCGAAGTCGCGAACTCCTGGCGGCGGGAGCGGTGGGACTCGCTGCGGCTGCTCACGCCGAACTGGCTGAGCCGCCTGCCGGGCCTTCCCTATGAGGGCCCGGATCCCGACGGCTACATGACGACGGCGGAAGTGACCGAGCTCATCGAGCGGTTCGCCGGCCGGTCCCGCGCGCCCGTCCGGACCGGTGCGAACGTCACGTCTCTGCGGCGCACCGACGATGGGTACCACGTCGCGACGAGCACCGGCGAGATCGCCAGCCAGACGGTGGTCATCGCGAGCGGCGCCTGCAACCGGCCCGTCGTGCCGGCGGTTGCGGCGGCGGTGCCCGCGGCGGTCGAGCAGTTCACGGCGCTGGACTACCGGGACCCGGCCAAGCTTCCCGAGGGCGGCGTGCTGGTGGTCGGAGCATCGGCGACGGGCGCGCAGCTGGCCGCCGAGCTGGCCCGGTCGGGCCGGCCGGTGACCCTGTCGGTGGGCGAGCATGTGCGCCTGCCGCGCACTTACCGCGGACGCGACGTGCTGTGGTGGATGGATTCCGCGGGCGTGTGGGATCAGCGGTACAACGAGGTCGACGACCTGACCCGGGCCAGGCGGCTGCCCTCGCCCCAGCTCGTCGGCACCCCCGAGCGGTCGACGCTCGACCTCAACGCCCTCGCATCGATGGGCGTCGAGCTGGTCGGCCGGTGGGCCGCCGCGCGCGACGGCCAGGCGCTGTTCTCCGGCGGCCTGCGCAACGTGCTCGCGCTGGCGGATCTCAAGCTGGAGCGGCTGCTGGACACGTTCGACGAGTGGGCCCGGCTGCACGGGCGCGACAGCGAAGTCGGCCCTCCCGAGCGCTGCCAGCCGACCCGTGTACCCGAGTCATCGCGGCTGCAGATTGACCTGCGCCGCGGGGAGATCCGCTCGATCGTGTGGGCCACCGGCTACCGGCCGGACTATCGCTGGCTCGACGTGCCCGTACTCGACGCGAAGGGCCAGCTGCAGCACGAGGGCGGCGTGGTCGCGAGCCCGGGCCTGTACGCTCTCGGGCTGCCCGTCCTGCGCCGGCGCCGGTCGACGTTCATCTGCGGCATCGAAGACGACGCGCGGGCAGTCATCGATCACCTGGCCCGGCACCTGGCCCGCTGAGCCGCCGGACCGCCG
This sequence comes from Streptosporangiaceae bacterium, assembly GCA_036758685.1. Classification (GTDB taxonomy): domain Bacteria; phylum Actinomycetota; class Actinomycetes; order Streptosporangiales; family Streptosporangiaceae; genus JAJYUU01. Next base: position 6,224 of record DAIOWC010000241.1, read on the forward strand.
AGTCGAAAGTCGCGAGACGGCCAACATGGCGCATAGACCGTCCATAGTGGCCGTCTCGCGACTTTCGGGCGGGCGGCAGGCAGCAGGCGCGTGCATGCCTCCATCGTATTTCCTACTCATCTAGACGTCTTAATAGGGATTTAGCTAAGCTGCAGGCAGACGACCCGTCCGGGACCGATCCGGGCCGGTCACGACGATCCCATCCGCAACCGGAAGGTTTCCGCATGCCCGTAGCATCCCGCCCGTCCCGCCGACCGCAGCTCCGGCTCCGGGGGCCTGCCCTCGCGGTCGCGGTGACCGTGCTTGCCGGTGCCGCCCCGGCCGCCATGCTGTCGGCTGGTCCGGCCCTGGCCGGGACCGCGCCCACGGCGCCGCCGCCGGTCACGGTCCTGACCAGCCACGCAAGCAAGGCCGGCGGCGACTTCTTCATCTCGCCCTACGGCGACCAGGGCACCTATGCCAACGGGCCAGAGATCCTCAGCCCCGGCGGCAAGGTGATCTGGTTCCATGCCGTCCCGGCAGGCGAGGAAGCCGCTGACTTCAGGGCCCAGACCTACCACGGGCAGCCGGTACTGACGTGGTGGCAGGGCACCGGCCTCGGCGGCCTGTCGCAAGGCACGGACTACATCTACAACGACCGCTACCAGCAGATCGCCACCGTCCAGGCTGGCAACGGCTACAGCGCGGACGGGCACGAGTTCCTGATCACGCCGTGGAATACGGCGCTGATCCTGTCCTATGCGACCGCGACCGCGAACCTCACCTCGATCGGCGGCCCGGCCGATCAGACCGTGATCGACGGCATCGTGCAGGAGATCGACATCAGGACGGGGAAGGTCCTCTTCCAGTGGAACAGCGCCGACCACGTCCCCTACGGCGAAAGCGAGCAGCCGCTGCCCGCTTCGGCCAGCACGCCGTGGGACTGGTTCCACGTCAACGCCGTGAAGGTGGCACGCAACGGCAGCCTGCTCATCGACGCGCGCGATACCTGGACCACCTATGACGTGAGCCTGCGCACCGGGCACATCAACTGGCAGCTCGGCGGCAAGGACAGCACCTTCACCGAGGCCGCCGGGCCGGGGCAGGTGCTCGACAACGCCAGCGAGATCTTCGCCTGGCAGCACGACCCGCAGCAGGTCGGGCCGAACGAGTACACGTTCTTCGACAACGAGAGCTCGGGCATCCCGGAGCTGTCCACGAGCCGGGTCGTCACCGTGAAGCTCAACGTCCGCACCAGGGTGGCCACGCTCGTCTCGTCGATCGACCAGCCCGAGGGCCTGGTCGCCGCGTCCCAGGGCAACGCGCAGACCACCCGCCGCGGCGACGTCGTCGTCGGCTGGGGCGCGCTGCCTTACTTCTCCGCCTTCAGCCGGTCCGGCGCGCTGCTGTTCAACGCCGAGTTCCCGGCCGGAGTCAACACCTACCGCGCCTACCAGCTCCCCTGGCCGCCACGGCCACGGAAGTCTCACCGCCGGTAGCCGCTGCGGCGGTACCGCGCGATCGTGCGGCCGGAACGGGAACGTTCGGTTCCCGGGCCGGCCGCACCTCGTTGCGCCGAGCGGGTTGTGTCCGGTTCATCCTTATATATTATTCAGACATGAAAAGTAGAGAATATGTCCGCTCGGAGACCCGCCTCGGCGACCTGATCGCCGCAGTCCGCAGCGTGACCCGGCAGGGAGCGGACTGGACGCAGACCGCCGACCTGGTTGCCCTTGAGCTCAGGCTGCGCCTGCCCGGACCGGACATCCTCACCGCCGAGCAGCGTTACGGTGATCCGCTCGGCTACCGGTGTCACCTGCTGCACGCCGACCCGGACGGGTCCTTCTCGATCGTCGCGCTCGTCTGGCGGCCCGGCCAGGCCACGCCGGTCCACGATCACGTGGCCTGGTGCGTCACCGGCGTCATTCAGGGGACGGAGCACGAGGAACGATACGAATTGCGCGACGACGGCTGGCTGGCGGTGACCGGCACCGCCGACAGCCCGGCGGGCGACGTCGTCGGCCTCGCCCCGCCCGGAGACATCCACCGGGTCACCAACCGCGGCGCCGAGACCGCCATCTCACTGCACATCTACGGCACCGACCTGAGCCGGCTGGGCAGCAGCATCCGCCGCGTGTACACCCAGCCCGTCGTCGCCGACGAAGCCCGCTGAGCCTGGCCGCCGAGGTCTCAGTGCACGCCGTCGCAGCCAGCCGGGGCATGTTGACGTTCCTGTCCGGTGATTGACACGAGGCGTTTACCCGCATGCGGCCTGCGGCCCGCACACTAAGCACCTACGTGACGTTAAGGACTCGTCGCGGCAAGTACGCCAATTGCCAGCACAGGTTGGTTACCGAGAGGACGTAAGCAGATGACCAACTCGGATGAGC
>DAIOWC010000242.1:0-8571 GCA_036758685.1 Streptosporangiaceae bacterium
AAGGCGATCGCCAAGCTCGGGCACGGCATCGAGGGCTGGGGCGACTACAGCGCCGACAACAACGGCGGCTGGCACTTCGCTTCTTACATGGACGCGCTCGGCGGCACGACGGTCGATGCCAACAACGCCCCGCCGACGGCGGACTTCGACAACGCCAACGGCCTTGCGATCCTGGAGGCGCTGCACACGCTGCGGTTCACCGACAACGCCATGAGCGCCACGCAGGGCCTTGGCTGGGGAACGCTGCAGGCGCAGTTCGCCGCGGGCAAACTCGGCATGTACATCGCCGCGCCCGACGACGTCTACAACGTGATCGTGCCCACCGACAAGGGCAACATCAACGACATCGGCATGGGCCCGCTGCCCAGCCTGACCGGCAAGCCAGCCGGCTCGCTCGGCGGCGGCAATGCCTACATCTTCGCCAAGCGCGACACGCCCGCGCAGATCGAGGCCGGCATCAAGTTCATCGACTTCGAGGACCTGACGCCCGGCCAGGGCACGACCTTCAACTTCGCCCGGCTGAAGGCGGACGGGACCCCGGTCGGCTTCGACGAGCCAACGCTGTTCGACGGGTCGGTCGAGGCGCAGGTCAACGCGCTGCGGACCAAGTACGCGACCATCAACGTCTCCTACTACCAGGACTACGTCAACGCCAACGAGGCCAGTGACGGCGAGCCGTTCGACGCGCAGGCCGTCTACAAGACGCTCGACCCGATGATGCTGGCGGTGCTCACTGAGCCGGGCGTCAACATCCCGGCACTGCTGAAGACCGCGGCGACCAACGTCAACACGCTGCTGGAGTTCAGCTCGTAGGAGCCCGTCGGGACATAAATCCCGGCGACGCAGGCGTGGGGGCCGGTATGCGGGGCCGGCCCCCACGTCCTCACCCTCGGCTCGAGTGCAACAAGGAGACTTGATGGCGGATGTCGCGACGCTGCGGAAGGCGGATGCCCGGCAAGCGGCCCGAGGCCAGGTGGCCGCCGGCCGGTTCGGGCAGAAGGCCAGAAGGAATCTGTCGGCCTACGGCTTTCTCATCGGCGCGGTCCTCTGCTTCACGTTCTTCTCCTGGTACCCGATCGTCCGCGAAGTCGTTCTGAGCTTCCAGAAGGCGGTGTACGGCGGGGGCTATACCTGGGCCGGCTGGATCAACTACATCCGGATCATCCACGATCCGACGTTCTGGCTGGCCTGGCGGAACACGCTGGAATTCACTCTGCTCGCGCTGGTCATCGGATACGCGGTGCCGTTCTGCGTGGCGATCTTGCTGAACGAGCTGCGGCACGCGCAGGGCTACCTGCGCGTGCTGGTCTACCTGCCGGTGATGCTGCCGCCGGCCTCCGCGCTGCTGCTGTTCGCCTATTTCTACAACCCGCAGTACGGCTTGTTCGACGACATCCTCCACACTCTGCATCTCCCGACGTCGCAATGGGTTTTCCAGCCGGGCACCGGATTCGTCAGCACCGCGATGGTCTCGGTGGTGATCGCGTCGACCTGGATGAACATGGGCGGCGCCACGCTGATCTACCTAGCCGCACTGCAGAACATCCCCGGCGAGCTCTATGAGGCGGCCGAGCTCGACGGCGCGGGCCTGTTCAAGCGCATCAGGCACATCACGATCCCGCAGACCAGGCTGATCCTGATCATGCTGCTGATGCTGCAGGTCGTCGCGACGATGCAGATGTTCGTCGAGTCCTTCGTGCTGACCAACGGCGGCGGGGGCGTCGGGGACAACACCGAGTCCGTGGTGATGCTCATCTACCAGTACGCATTCGAGCTGAGCGGGTCCAGCAACTACAACGCGGCGTCGGCTCTGGGCGTGATTCTCATGCTCGTGCTGGCGGTCTTCTCCGGCGGATTCCTGTGGGTCACCCGAGAGCGCCGGGCCTGAGGGAGGGACGAGATGGCAGTTCTGAGTACAGCGAGCGCCCGGGCCGCGAATGTACCCGGGGCCTCTCGGCGCCGGCCGCCGGCCGGGTCGACCAGGACACTGATTTCCAGCGCGCAGCTGAACCGGCGCTCGGGCAAGATCACGTACCGGATCGTCCTGACCGTGGTCATCGTGGCCTTCACGCTGATCTTCATCGGGCCGCTGTACTTCCTGTTCAGTGACGGCCTGAAGTCCACGCAGGAAGCGATCGCCACGCCGCCGACGCTGTACCCGCACCACGTGTACCCCAGCACGTACGTGCAGGCGTGGGACCGGTTCGACCTGGCCAGGCTGCTGTGGAACACGCTGTACTACGCGTTCGGGGCGCTGGTCTTTCAGCTCGTCTTCGACGTGACCGCCGCGTACGCGCTCTCGAAGCTGCGGCCCTTCCTCGGGAACGCGATCCTCTTCCTGATGCTCGCGACCCTGATGATCCCGGCCACGGTGCTCGTCATTCCGCAGTACGTGACGATGGCGGCCGAGCCCATCGTGCACTGGAACCTGATCGGGAGCCCGTGGGCGATCTGGCTGCCGTCGGTCGCTAACGCCTTCAACATCTTCCTGCTCAAGCGGTTCTTCGACTCGATCCCGACCGACTTCATCGAGGCCGCCGAGATCGACGGCGCGTCCCGGCTGAAGATCTTGTGGCGCATCGTGCTCCCCATATCCCGGCCGATCCTCGGCGTGGTGTCGATCTTCGGGCTGGTGGCGGTGTGGAAGGACTTCCTCTGGCCACTGCTGGCCGAGTACGGCTACACCCCGACCAGGGAGACGCTGAGCGTCGGAATCTGGCAGGCATCGTACGGCGCCACCCCACAGAACCTGATCATCGCCGCGTCCGCGGTGGCGGCGATCCCGGCGATCATCTTCTTCCTGATCTTCCAGCGCAACATCATGGCCGGTCTCACCGCGGGTGGCATTCGCGGCTGATCACGCCAGCGAGCCAGCGCGCCGCCGTCCCGCGTCAGCGTCGTTCCTATTCAAAAATCGTCGCCGGTCGGTGGCGGCATGCCCGGATACATCAGAAAGCAGGTTCAACGTGGATGAGACCTGGTGGCGGAGTGCAGCGATTTACCAGCTGTACGTGCGCAGCTTCGCCGACGGCACCGGCGACGGCATCGGCGACCTGGCCGGGGTCCGCGCGCGCCTGCGCTACCTGGCCGACCTTGGCGTCGACGCGATCTGGTTCAACCCGTGGTACCCGTCGCCGATGTCGGACGCGGGCTACGACATCTCCGACTACCGCAGCATCGAGCCGGTCTTCGGCACGCTGGCCGATGCCGACGCCCTGATCGGCGAGGCGCACGCGCTCGGCATCCGGATCATCATCGACGTGGTTCCGAACCACGCCTCGGATGAGCACCCCTGGTTCACCGAGGCGCTCGCCGCGGCCCCGGGCTCGCCCGCGCGGGACCGGTTCTGGTTCCGGCCCGGCCGCGGCCCGGCCGGTGACGAGCCGCCGAACAACTGGCAGTCGATCTTCGGCGGGTCCGCGTGGACGCGGGTCACCGAGCCGGACGGCCAGCCCGGCGAGTGGTACCTGCACCTGTTCGCGCCCGAGCAGCCGGACTTCAACTGGGGCAACCAGGAGGTCAGGAGGGAGTTCGAGGACGTCCTGCGGTTCTGGTTCGACCGCGGCGCCGACGGCATCAGGATTGACTCGGCCGGCCTGCTGACCAAGGACCCGAATCTGCCCGACATTGACGGCAGCGAGCCGCCCGGTCCGGCGCATCCCTATTCCGACCGCGACGACGTGCACGAGATCTACCGGTCGTGGCGCGCGGTGGCCGATGAGTACCCCGCACGGGTGCTGATCGGCGAGATCTGGATTCCCGACGCCGTGCGCCTGGCGCAGTACGTCAGCCCGGGGGAGCTGCACACGGTGTTCAACTTCCCTTACCTGAGCTGCCCGTGGGACGCGGCCCAGCTGCGCGCGGTCATCGACCACACGCTGGAACTGCACGCGCCGGTCGGCGCGCCGCCGACCTGGGTCCTGTCCAATCACGACGTGGACCGGATCGTGTCGCGGTACGGGCGGGCGGACACGGCGTTCAGCCTGCAGCGGCGCGCGTACTTCCACAGCTTCCCGGTCGACCTGGAGCTCGGGACCCGCCGCGCGCGGGCGGCCGCGCTCCTGACGATGGCGCTGCCCGGCTCGGTCTACGTCTACCAGGGCGAGGAGCTGGGCCTCTGGGAAGTCCAGGACATTCCCGACGAGCTGCGGCAGGACCCGATCTGGTGGCGCACGAAGGGCGCCGACCCCGGACGCGACGGGTGCCGGGTGCCGCTGCCCTGGTCCGGGGTGGAGCCGCCGTTCGGCTTCTCCCCGCCCGGCGCGGCCAGCGATCCGTGGCTCCCGCAGCCGAAGGAGTGGCGCGATCTGACGGTCGAGGCCGAGTCGCGAGCGCCGGGGTCGATGCTCGAGCTGTACCGCGGCGCGCTCCGCATCCGCCACGGCGAGCCCTCGCTCGGCGACGGCCCGATGACCTGGCTGCCGTCGGCGCCGGGCGTGCTCGCCTTCGACCGGGGCGGGAACGTGCGCTGCGTGGCCAATCTGTCAGCCGCGCCCGTCGATCTTCCGCCGCACTCCGAGGTGATCCTGGCCAGCGGCCCGCTGCCCGCCGGCCAGCTGCCGCCGGACACCTCGGCCTGGCTGAGGACCTGAGCCAGCCCGGGGGACGACCCCCCCGGACCCCCCGCGGAAGGAGTTCAGGCGGATGAGATGCTGCCTGGATGGCAGAGGGACTCAGGGCCGAGGCGCAGCTCTGCGCTGAGGTTCTCCAGCGGTGGTACCGGGCCGACTCGTACGCCGACGCCACCGGGCTGTACCGCTACGAGGATCCGGCCATCCAGGGCTGGCAGCGGCGGGTGCTGCAGGTCACCGGCCGGCTCAACGACACCCAGGACACCTCGCGCTGGTGGAACAACGCCAACGCCATCACCGCGCTCATCGGCTACATGGTCGCCACCTCGGATCCCAGCTATCTGCCGAGCGTGTCCTACATGCACGGCAATGCCCCCCGCGCCTACACGCTCGACGCGAAGAAGCTCGTCGTCACCTCGGCTGCCGGCGCGGCGGTCGGCGCCGGCCTCGGGGCGGTCGCCCGCCGGATCTCCGGCTCGCGCAAGCCGGCCGCGGTCGGCGGCGTCAGCGGGCTGCTGGTCGGCGGTGCCAGCTCCGCGGTCAGGGGGGCGCGGGTCTACTTCAGCGACTTCATCGGCGAGTACTACGACGACATGGGCTGGTGGGCGCTGGCCTGGATCGCCGCCTATGACCTCACCGGCCAGGCCAAGTACCTCGCGTCCGCCCAGCGCATCTTCGACGAGATGACCACGGGCTGGGACGACGCCTGGGGCGGGGGCGTCTACTGGCGGGACGACCGGCAGGGCCCCGGCGGCTGGCCGGGCACCGTCTACAAGAACGCGATCACGAACGAGCAGTTCATCGCGATCGCGGCCGGACTGGCAGTGCGCACCAAGAACCCGGACGCGGCGGCGGCCCTCAAGGACTGGGCGCTGCGCGCCTGGCGCTGGTTCAGCGAGGCGCCGCCGCACGGCGTCGCGATGATCAACGCTGCTGGCCTGGTGAACGACTCGCCGAACGCCGCCGGGGTGAACGACAATACGCACACGATCTGGACCTACAACCAGGGCGTGATCCTCGGCGGCCTCTGCGAGCTGGCCACGCTTACCACGGACGACGGCTACGTTCAGCGGGCCGAGTCGATTGCCGACGCGTTCATCGTGACGCCGGTCGCGAGCGCGGCGCAGGTGCCGACGCCTGCGAGTTCCGGCGTCATCGACGGGATCCTGCACGAGCGCACCGACTCCGATCCGACCGGAACGAAGGCTGCGCCAGGCGGGGTGCCCATCGACGGGGCGCAGTTCAAGGGGATCTTCATCCGCAACCTGGCCAGGCTGTACCAGCGCACCGGGAAAGACGCCTACCGCGAGTTCATCGTGCGCAATGCGCGGACCGCGGCCAGCTTCGCCCGCGACGGCGCGTACGGTGCGAACTGGGCCGCCCCGCCCGACGCGACGGACTTCGTCCGCCAGAGCTGCGCACTCGACCTGCTGGCGGCGGCTGTGCTCGTCAGCCAGGCACGCTGACTACCCCCGGAGGCGCCGCCAGTGATCGACCAGATCCGGCAGTGGGTCGATGCCCACCGCGACGAGGCCATGCGCGAGTGGGCCGACTGGGTCCGCCAGCCCAGCATCAGCAGCGACGGCACTGGCTTCCCGGCGGCGACGAGCTACGCGGCCGACCTGGTCGGGCGCTGCGGCCTGGTCCCGGAGGTCGTTGAGACCGGCGGCCTGCCCGCGGTCGTCGGCACGGCGGGCGGTCCGCCCGGTACCCCGCACGTGCTGGTCTACGGTCACTACGACGTGCAGCCGCCTGGCCCGCTGACGGACTGGATCACGCCGCCGTTCGAGCCGGACATCAGGTCCGGGCGCATGTACGGCCGGGGGACCGGCGACAACAAGGGCCAGCACCTCGCCCAGCTCCTGGCCGTGCGGGCGCTCACGGAGCTCACCGGCGGCCTGCCCTGCCGCGTGACGGTCCTGCTCGACGGCGAGGAAGAGATGGGCAGCCCCAATCTCGCCGCCGCCGTGCGCCGTCATTTCGGCGCGGACAAGCCCGACCTCGCGGTGTGGAGCGACGGACCCGTCCACGAGTCCGGGCGCGCCACGGTGGTCCTCGGCGTACGGGGGATCGTCTCGTTCGAGCTCCGGGCGACCGGGGCGGCCAGCCCGCTGCACTCGGGCAACTGGGGCGGCGTCGCGCCGAACCCGGCCTGGCGGCTCATCCACCTGCTGGCATCGATGCGGACGCCTGACGGCCAGGTGCTGATTTCCGGCGCCGAGGCGGGTGCCGGGGCGCTGTCGCCCGGCGACCAGGCGGCGCTCGACGCGCTGCCCGTGGACGTTGATCAGGTCCTGCGCGAGATCGGCGCGGCGGAAATGGAGCCGCCGGCGCAGACCGGCTACTACGAGCGACTGAGCTCGCCGACCTTCACGATCAACTCGCTGACCTGCGAGGACGGCGGCGAGCACCGCACGATCATCCCGAACGTCGCGGTGGCGAAATGCGACATGCGGCTGGTGGGCGGGCAGAGCACCGCCGAGGTGCTCGCGGCGATCGGCCGGCACGTGGCGGCCACCGATCCTGGGGTTGAGTTCATCCCTGGCCGGGCCATGGAGCCGTCCCGCACGGCGCTGGACTCGCCTTACACGCAGACGATCCTGCGCGGCGCCGCGGCCGGCCTGGGCGAGGAGCCACTGCTGGTGCCGACACTGGGCGGGAGCCTCCCGGTCGCCGAGTTCACCGAGGCCCTGGGCATCCCGTCCTACGGGCTGCCCATCGCCAACGCCGACGAGCGCAACCACGCCCCGAACGAGAACATGGAGGTCGACCGGTTCCTGCGCGGCGTCTCCGGTGCCGCGGGCATCCTGCTGGCTCTGGGCGGCAAGGTCAGCGCGGGGTAAGAAGAATGGCCCGGGCGCCCGCGGCCCAGGCCAGGCGGAGGTCGGCGGGGTTCGGATTGCCGGACTGGTCCAGCCCGATCTTGTTGAGCTTGGCGAAGTTGCGGTTGTCGCGCGCTATGACCGCGTAGTGCTCGGTCACGCCCGCCTCGTCCGCGTACACCCGGACATCGGCCGGCCGGCGCTCGCCTTTGAGCCGGATGTCCACCTGCTCGCCGGTGCGCAGGTTGCGGCCCCATCGGAACGACGTGCCGATGAGCAGGAGCCCGTCGTGGCGCGTGTAGGCGACCGGAACGCTGTAGTGCCGCCCCGATTTGCGGCCCACGATGTAGAGCGTCATCAACCGGCTGCCGACGACGCGGCACAGCAACGGCGTCCGCAGCAGCCCCCGGACCAGCCGGTTCACCAGGCCTTGCAGGGGCAGGGTCTGCGGGGTGGCGGGCGCACCTGGCTGCCCGCTCGTCGGCGGATCCGAAGGCGTCGGCATCACGTCCCGCACGCTACGCCGCTGGCTGTGGCCCTACAACCCGGGCCGCCGGCCCGTCGCCCGCTCCCGCGGCTACGACCTCGCCAGGACGCGCCTCAGGAAACCGAGCCTTGCATCGGCCTTGCGCAGCCGTCCGGTCGGGGTACCGTAGAGGCGATGCGGTTGGTGCCGACCAGGCCCTGACCGCGGCGCCGTTGCTCCGGACCTTGGCGACGTAAGCCCCCGAGCGATTGCCCGGAAGACGTCCAGAAGGAAGAGCGACGAAGCCAATAGCGCCTGCCGTAATTACTCTGCCCTCCGATCGCGCCTCGGCGACGCCAGGGGTGCCTGCGGCCGTCGATCCCTCGACGGCCAGCTTCCGGGCTCTGGCGCTGCAGGTGCGAGCGGTGGGTCTGCTCGACCGCAGGCCGGGCTACTACCGACTGAAGATCAGTCTTACGATCTTCGCGTTTTTCGCCGCCTGGGCACTGTTCGTCATTATCGGCAACTCGTGGACGACCCTCGCTGTCGCCCCGTTGCTGGGGATGATGTTCACCCAGCTGGGCTTCCTGGGTCACGATGCGGGCCACAACCAGGTTTTCGGCGCCCGCCGCCGCAATCGCATGCTCGGCCTCATCGTGGGGAACGCTCTGATCGGGCTGAGCTTTGGCTGGTGGGTTCCCAAGCACAACGC
>DAIOWC010000243.1:0-8459 GCA_036758685.1 Streptosporangiaceae bacterium
GCGAGCGCGAGCGCGGGCGGCTTCCGCCACAGGATCTCCGGGGTCGGGATCGGCGCCATCGCCATCGCCTCGACCTCGACGTCGGTGCGGGTCTGATCGCCGTCGATCTTCAGGAACACGTCGCCGACGCGCAGGGTCGCACGCTCGTTATGGGCGACAACGACCTCGACCTCCTCCACGCCGGCGATTATCGCCGGGATGACCACCCGGCGTCACCGGGTTTATCGCGCCCTGCGGCCGCCCCGAAGCGCTGGGAAATAATCGTGGCCGGGGTGTCGTATCGACGCCAGTGCGTTCGTGGAGAAGGTAAGTGGCAGCCGCCCGGGCTGCCCGCCAGCAGAGGAGCATGAGATGGCGCTGTACCTGATCGCCTTCAACGACGAGTGGACGCCCGACCTCACGCTGGAGGAGGTGCGCGAGAGGGCCGCGTCCGCCAGGGCCGTGATCGACGAGATGACGGCCGCCGGTGCCTTCGTCTTCGGCGACGGCGGCCTGGACGCGTCAACCGTCGTGGGCAGCGTCGACCCGAGCAGCGGCTCGCCGGTCTTCACCGACGGGCCGTTTGTCGAGACCAAGGAGCACCTCGGGGGTTTCGCGATCGTCGACGTAGCCGACGACACGGCCGCGCGGTACTGGGCCGGGCGGATCGCGGTCGCGGTCGGCTGGCCGCAGGAGGTGCACCGCTTCCCGAATCGGCCGGCCTAGACGGCACGGTCAGCGCAGTCGTTCGGGCACGTGGAAGGCTTCGCAGACGGCGCGCCAGACCACCTTGACGTCCTCGCCGTCGGCCAGGGCCTGATTGACCGTGCGGCCACCCAGCTCGGCGAGTACGTAATCCTTCGCGACGCTCGCCGCGTAGGCCTCGCCGAACTGCGCCCGCATCAGATCCCAGAACGCCGTCAGCCGCACCCGCGCCAGGCTAACCGGCCCCGGCGGCGGCGACAAACGCGGCTCCCGGTCTCCTGCCCGTGACCAGCAGATGCGGACCTACGCCCATCAGCTCCGGCACCCGCTCCAGAGCCCGCGAGGCATCGAGGACGATCCGCCACGCCCGCTCGTCCGCCATCCGCTCCGCCAGGTCACCGAGCATGAATCCGGCGCCCTCGACGCAGACCAGGTCGGTCACCTCGAGCCCGGCTGCAGCCACCTCGGCCCGCAGCTCGTCCGGCCGGTGCGTCACCGCCGCGAACGAACCGGCGTACAGCGGCTCGATCACGCCCGTCTGCTCCAGCCGCTCGACCATGTCCTCGATCTCCGGGTGCGGTTCGTAAAGCCGGGTCCGCAGGATCCCGTCTAGCCGCGCGGCCCAGCGCGAGATCGCCGCGGCGAACACCGGCCCGCCCGGCCGCACGATCCGCCCGGCCTCCCGCAGGGCCTGCCGCCGGTCGGCCGCCGAATCCAGGTGGTAGAGCGGCCCCAGCAGGAGTACCGCGTCAACCGAAGCGTCGGTCAGGTCGAGGCGGCGCGCGTCAGCGACCCGCGAATCGATCGCCGCATCCGGCGGAGCGGCAAGCGCCAGCTGCTCGACGTGCAGCGGCATGATGTCGCGGTGGACTACCCGGTAGCCAAGCCCGGCGAGCCAGAGCGCGTAGGCGCCAGGACCGCCGCCGATGTCGGCGATCGTCGCGGGCGCGGGCGGGAGCGCCCTGAGCACGATCTCCTGCGTCCGCTCGAACTCCAGCCGGCCCTGCGGCGACCCGCCCAGCCGGCTCTCCTCCTCCCCCACCTCGTAGTACTCCCGCATCGCGGCGTCCAGGCGCGTGTTGTCGTCAGCCATGCGGCATGATCTCCATGCCCGTGGCCACAGCGCATCCGAATTACCTCACCGGCCAGCGCGCAGCTCGCTCCTGGGATAATTCGGGCATGACATCAGCGACGATCTCAGCGGCAGCAGCAGGTACCTGGACCCTCGGCGATCTGACCGTCAACCGGCTCGGCTTCGGTGCCATGCGGCTGACCGGCAGCCGGCCGCTGGACCCGGAGGCCAGGCCCAGCGACCGCGGGCTGTCCGTCGAGGTCCTCCGCCGGGCGGTCGAGCTCGGCGTGAACCACATCGACACGGCCGCCTTCTACTTCTCCGCCCTGCGCTCGGCCAACGAGCTGATCAACTCCGCGCTCGCCCCGTATCCGCCGGATCTGGTCATCACCACCAAGATCGGGCCCGGCCGCGACGCCGACGGCAACTGGCAGGGCATGGCGAGGCCGGAGCAGTTGCGCGGCCAGGTCGAGGAGAACCTGCGCCAGCTCGGCCGTGACCACCTCGACGTCGTCAACTTGCGCCGCATCCCGAGCGAGATCCCCTGGGCCGAGCACGTCGGCGCGATGGCCGACCTCAGGCGGGCCGGCCTCATCCGCCACGTCGGCGTCTCCGCGATCAAGCCCGAGCACCTAGCCGAGGCCCTGGCCATCACGCCCGTCGTGTGCGTGCAGAACTCCTACAGCGTCGACCATCGGGCGGCCGAGCCGCTGCTGCGCATGTGCGGCGAGCAGCGCATCGCGTTCGTGCCGTTCTTCGCGATCGCCGGGCAGCAGCGCGAGGACGGGGCGGGCGGTCCCGAGGACGCGAGGGTCGAGGAGATCGCCCGCGCCCGCGCCGCGACGCCCGCGCAGATCAGGATCGCCTGGACGCTCGCGCAGGGTGACCACGTCCTCGCGATCCCCGGCACCGGCAATCCGCATCACCTCGACGAGAACGTCGCCGCCGCCGGGATCCGGCTGAGCGACGCCGAGCTCGCCGCCTTCAGACCCCAATAACGGGAACGGGCGTCCGCGGGGCCGATGTGGCCTTGCGGACGCCCGTCTGGTCGGGGGCATCACTGGGTGGGCAGTGCTCACTCCGGGAGTCGCATCTGCAGCTCGCCGAGCCGGCGAGCCGCGTAGTTCATCTCCTCTACCACGGCGCGCACCCGGTGCCACACATGCCCGATCCGGTCGCGCCAGGTCCAGCCGATCACGCTCTCCAGCGGTACCGAAACCTGGTTGGCCGGGGCTCGGGTCGCGGTTGCAGTTTCCATCACTAGCCTCCTGGGCTTCTCACTCGCCCGGCGCCTGCCGCCGGTTAAAACTGATATCACAATGATAGCCAGGTGATAGAAGATTTGGCTAGCCCCTATTTGGAGCGGCTTCTGTTTGCCGGCGTGCCAGACCGGGAACGCCTAGCTGCTGAGCATGCGATCGGTTGACCAGTCCTTGATCGAACGCGGGCCTCGCGCCCGCCACCTGGCACCGAACGGGGGAATCACTCAATGCCTTATGTCAAGGTCGGCCAGGAGAACACCGGTTCTACTGACCTGTACTACGAAGATCACGGCGCAGGGCGCCCGGTAGTCCTCATCCACGGCTACCCGCTGAGCGGCCGCGCCTGGGAGAAGCAGCTCCCGGTCCTGCTAGAAGACGGCCACCGGGTCATTACCTACGATCGGCGCGGGTTCGGCAAGTCGAGCCAGCCGACTGTCGGCTATGACTACGACACGTTCGCCAATGACCTCCACACGCTCCTCGAGACCCTCGACCTCCGCGACGTGACGCTGGCCGGGCACTCGATGGGCACCGGCGAGGTCACCCGTTACCTCGGCAAATTCGGATCGAGCCGGGTGACGTCGGGCGTGCTGATCTCGCCCATCCCGCCCTTCCTGCTGCAGACCGCCGACAACCCGGAGGGCCTGCCCGCGAGCCTCTTCGACGGCTTCATGCAGCAGGCGCGGGACGACTCGGCCGCATGGATGAAGGGGTTCCTGGACAACTTCTTCAACATCGACAAGTTCCGCGGCACGCGGGTCAGCGATCAGTACTACCAGGCGTGCTGGAACATCGCGGTGTCCGCTTCGCCTGCCGGTACCGTCGCCTGCATCCCGACCTGGGAGACGGACTTCCGCGCCGACCTCCCGAAGATCGACGTGCCGATGCTCGTCATCCAGGGCGACGACGACAACGTTCTGCCCTACGCCAAGACCGGCCAGCGGCTGCCCGGCATGGTCAAGGACCTGCAGCTGGTCACCATCGACGGCGGTCCGCACGCCATCTGCTGGACCCATGCCGATCAGGTGAACTCGGCGCTGACGAAGTTCATCGCCCACTAGGCAATCAGCCCACTAAGCAGTCAGCGCCGCGATCCGCGTCGTATCGGCCGGGCCGGCGGTGAAAGTCACCAGCTTCTGCTCGGGGTCGTCGGCTACCTGCAGCACCGCGTGGTGAAAGTCGATGACCCCGAGCGCGGGGTGCCTGATCCGCTTCACGCCCGAGCCGATCGGCCCGATCTCATGCTCAGGCCACCACTGCCTGACCTCGGCGCTGGCCTCGTGCAGCCGGGTGATCAGCGACGCGAACTGCGGGTCATCGGGATGGCGGGCCGACGCCGAGCGGAATCTGGCCAGCTGCCCCCTGGCCTCGCTCTCCCACTCGACCAGCACTGAGCGCGCCGAGGGGTCGCAGAACGTCCACCACAGCACGTTCCGCTCGTCTGCAGGGCGCGCGGGCCAGTCCGCCCACAGCGCCCGTGCCGCCCGGTTGCAGGTGAGCACGTCCCAGCATCGCCCGCTCACGTAGGCGGGCCACGGGTCAAGACGGTCAACGATCGCGGCCACAGTCGGCGAGAGCGTGTCGGGCGCGAGCCCGGCGACGGCCGCCGGGCTCCCGTGCACGAGCTTGTGCAGGTGCGCGCGCTCCGCCGCGGTCAGCTGCAGCGCCCTGGCCAGGGAGTCGAGCACCTGCTGCGACGGGCGCACATCGCGGCCCTGCTCAAGGAACGTGTAGTACGTCGCCGAAATGTCGGCCAGCTGCGCGACTTCCTCGCGGCGCAGACCCGGAGTCCGACGCCGGCCACCCGCCGGGAGGCCGACATCGGCCGGCCGCAGCCGGGACCGCCTGGTCCGCAGCAGGTCGGCCAGCTCGGCGGCGTTACCTGCTCCCGCGCTCATCCTGTCTCACTCATCCTGGCACTCCTCTTACCAGGATAATCGTAGTATGGCTGCCCGGCTGAGGGCCTCGTACGCTCGATGGAATGACTGAGCAAACGACGACCGAGTGGGTGCAGATCCCCGTCAGCTGCGCTGGCTCCGAAGCCGCCATGACGGGCTTTCTCGCGCGGCCGGCCGGGCCGGGCCCGTGGCCGGGCGTGCTGCTGGGCTTTGAGATGTTCGGCATCACGGGCTATCTGCGGGAGGTCGCCGCCCAGGTAGCGGCGGCCGGATACCTCGCCCTGGTGCCCGACTTCTACCACTGGCAGGCACCCGGCGGAGCGCACCTGGAGCTGGCCGCCGACGAGACCGGGCGGTCGCGCGGATACGAGCTGATCAACGGGCTGCAGCGCGACCAGGTCGAGGCGGACGTACGCGCGGCCATCGACTACCTGGCGACGCGCGAAGAGGCGGCCGGCACGCCGGCCATGATCGGCCTCAGCGCGGGCGGGCACATCGGCTACTACGCGGCGACGAGGATCCCGCTGACGGCGCTCGCCGTCTTCTACCCCGGCTGGCTCACGAACGACGACGTCGGCCTGAGCCGCGGCGAGCCGGTCCTCGCGGGCACGTCCGGCCTCGCGAAGCTGGGCACGCCGGTGCTGATACTGGCGGGCGGCGACGACTTCCTGTACTCCCCCGGCGACATCGACCAGATCGACGCCGAGCTGACCCGCGACGGCGTCGAGCACGAGGTCGTGGTCTATCCGGGCACGCCCCACGGCTTCGCCTGCTTCGAGCGGGACACCTACCGGCCGAAGGAGGCCGCGGACGCGTGGGACCGGACGTTCGGGCTGCTAGCCAAGAGCTTCGGCGCCCGGGGCCGCTGACGAACTACGACACCCGGTCACGCCGCCGGGTGGCGCGCGGCTCGCGGGACGTGCACGCCGAGCAGGCGCAGCCCGGAGGCGCCCGGCGACGTGACGCGCAGTCCGCGCATCCGGACGCGCCGTTCGACCCACCCGCGGTCGAGCAGCGCCGCCGCGATGCCCGCGCCGAGCGCGCCGGCCAGGTGGGGACGGTGCTCGGTCCAGTCCATGCACGCGCGCGCGAAGGATCGCCGCTGCGATCGCACCGCGCCGAGGTCGACGCCGAGGGAGCGCAACCCGGGCTCGCCGGAGGCGGTGACGGCAAAGCCCGACTTGTCGGCGCACAGCCACTTGGCGGCCAGCAGCCCGTCCAGAATCGCGACACCGAGGCGGCCGCCCACATGGTCATAACAAATGCGCGCGAACCGTTGAGCGTCGTCTTCCTTGGCGCCGTTTAGAGATCGCGCAGCGTTTATCGGACAGATTTGCGCGAGCGAACCAAGCGCCTCTGCCGTCTCAATATTAGTAATGGAAAAATAACGATTGCGACCCTGCTTGGTAACAGTTACGAGCCCACCCGCGACCAGCTGAGCAAGGTGCTCACTGCCCGTTGACGGCCGCACTCCGGCTGCCCTGGCAAGCTCGCTAGCAGTCATAGCACGGCCTTCGAGCAGGTGACCGACCATGGTCGCTCGGGCCGGGCTGGCGAGGCATTTGGCGACAGTGGTGAAGTCAACGTCCACCTAAGTAAGGATAGTCAACTTCTACTTCGGAAACTACCGAAGCATTTTGCGTTTAGTGTTTCGGCGTGTTCCGTTGACCCGTCAATAGCGCGGGTTTCCGGCATGGATATGAGGAGGAGTAAATGAAACTTGCCTGGCCGACAGCAAGATCGGCCGCGACGCTGACCGCGCTGACCCTCGCCGGCGCGATGACTCTCGCCGCGTGCGGCAAGAGCGCAAGCCCCACCACCAACCTGGGCATAGCCGGTGCGTATGGCTCGGTGCCGGCTCAGGCGTCCGGCACCGAGCACTCCGGCGTGGTCAGCGTCGGCGCACCGCCGGGCACGGCCGCGAACTGGGCCCTGCCGCTGATCAACGGCGCGGACAACTCGGTGTTCACCGTGCTCGACTTCGAGTACGAGATGTACCGGCCGCTGTACTGGACGAGCGACGGCGTCGCGTCCGCGGTAGTGCCGTCGGAGAGCCTCGCGAACGCCGCAACCTGGAGCAACGGCGACAAGACCGTCACCGTGACGCTGAAGGGCAACTACAAGTGGTCGGACGGCACGCCCGTCACCTCGGCCGACGTCCTGTTCTGGTACAAGCTCATGCAAGCCGCGATCAAGATCAGCCCGGCAAACTGGGCGGATTACACCCCCGGCCTCGGCATCCCCGACCAGGTCTCCAGCATCTCCGCGCCGAACGCCACGACGTTCACCATGACCCTGAAGACCCCGGTGAACCCGAACTGGTTCGAGCAGGACGTGCTCAGCACGATCCAGCCGATGCCGTCGGTCCGGTGGACCGCCGAGATCTCGGCCGCGCTCGGCAAGACGCTGAGCATCGACAACCCGGCCGACGCGGCGAAGATGTACAACTACATGGCGGCGCAGTCGCAGAAGCTGGCGACCTACGCCACCAACCCGCTGTGGCAGACCGTCGACGGCCCGTACCACATGACCTCGTTCGACAGCACCAACAGCGCGTTCACGATGGCGCCGAACACGTCTTACAGCGGGCCGGAGTCCAAGGACCCGCCGACGCTCAAGATCGTTCCGTTCACCTCCGACGCCGCGGAGCTCAACGCGGTGAAGGCGCACTCGATCACGGTGGGCTACGTCCCGCTGACCGACCTGCCCGAGATCAACACGATCAAGGCGGGCGCGAACGGCTACAACGCCTTCGGCTTCAACACCTTCGGCTGGGAGTACGTCGCCTACAACTTCAAGGACACCACCGGCGACTTCAACAACATCATCGGCCAGCTCTACATCCGCCAGGCGCTCGCGCACCTGCAGGACGAAGCCGGGTACATCAAGGCGTTCTTCGGCGGCGCGGGCAGTCAGGCCTACGGGCCGGTGCCGAGCACGCCGGTCAGCTCGTACACGCCGGCCGACGCGAAGTCCAACCCGTACCCGTACTCGCTGACTGCCGCGACCACGCTGCTCAAGGACCACGGCTGGACCGTAACCTCGGGCGGCACCGACACCTGCGCCAAGCCAGGCTCGGCGGCGAGCGAATGCGGTGCGGGCATCCCCGCCGGCACCAAGCTCGCCTGGACGCTCAACTACACCACGAGCCCGGCCAGCGTCGGCTCGGAGGTCACGGCGCTGGCGTCCGAGGCGGCCAAGGCCGGCATCCAGATCACGCTGAAGTCGAGCAACTTCAACTTCCTCGTGCAGAACTACAACGACCCGGCCGCGCCGAAGAACGACAACGCCTGGGCCATGTCGGACTTCGGCGGGTTCACCGACGCCACCTACCCGACCACGTTCGGCGTGTTCAACAGCGCCGGATCGGCCAACCTGGGCGGCTACGACGACCCGCAGGCAGACACCCTCATCAAGGCGTCTGTGACCAGCCCGAGCGCGTCGGCGGTGACCGCCGAGGCGTCCTACCTCACCACGCAGCAGCCCGGCCTGTTCCAGCCGAACCCGGACGCAGGCGGCAACGGCAGCTGCATCATCGTGTGG
>DAIOWC010000244.1:0-8252 GCA_036758685.1 Streptosporangiaceae bacterium
CCACGACGTTGTCGAAGCCGAACAGCGGGCTGTCGGTGCACGGCTCCCTGACATAGACGTCGATGCCCGCCCCGGCCACCCGCCCGTCCCTGAGCGCATCCGCCAGCGCGTCCTCGTCGACGATGCCGCCGCGGGCGGCGTTGATGATGCGCACGCTCGGCTTCACCAGGCGCAGTTCCCGGTCGCCGATCAGGCCGACCGTCTCGGCGTTGCGCGGCAGGTGCACGGTGATGAAGTCGGACTCGGCCAGCAGCTCGTCCAGGCCGACCAGCGGCACGCCAAGCTGCGCCGGCCGCGCGGAAGCGACGTACGGGTCGTAGGCGATTACCTTCATGTCGAACGCGGCCAGCCGCTCGGCGACGAGCTGGCCGATCCGGCCGAGCCCGAGTATGCCCACGACCTTGTCCTGCAGCTCGACGCCGGTGTAAGCCGAGCGCTTCCACTGGCCCTTCTTGAGCGAGGCCATTGCCTGCGGAACGTTGCGCGCGAGCGCGAGCAGCAGCGCGACCGCGTGCTCGGCGGCGCTCACGATGTTGGAGGCCGGCGCGTTCACGACCATGACGCCGACCTTGGTGGCCGCCTCGACGTCGACGTTGTCGAGGCCGACGCCGGCCCTGGCTACAACCCGCAGCCGGGGCGCGTGCGCAAGTGCCTCGGCATCGATCATCGTGGCGCTTCGCACGATCACGGCGTCCACGTCGGCGATCGCCGCGAGCAGCTTGTCGCGGTCGGCGCCGTCGGTGTAGCGGACATCAAAGGATGACTCGAGTACCGCGATTCCCGCTGCGGATAGCTCTTCGGCCACGAGAACAACTGGTGCGGGCACGGGTTCCTCCGGTGCGCGGGCGTCAGAGCTTCACAGTGTATTGAGGCGACAGCGCCTCGAGCCCCTCCGCCGGCGTCGGTCGCGCGACCAGGTAGCCCTGGCCGAGACCGCACCCCATCGCCCGCAGCAGCTCGAGCTGCTCGGGCCGCTCGATGCCCTCGGCCACGATCTCGATGCCGAGGTCGTGACCTACCTGCACGATCGTCCGGGTGAGCATGGCCAGGGTGCCGTCGGTGCCGAGACCCGCCACGAACGACGGGTCGATCTTGATGATGTCTACCGGGAGCGCCCGGAGGTAGGCCAGCGACGCGTAGCCCGTTCCGAAATCGTCGATCGCCAGCCGCACGCCGAGCCGGCGCAGGCGGGCCAGTTCGTCGATCATCGGCTCGGCCGACTCGATCAGCACGCGCTCGGTGACCTCCAGCGTGAGCGCGGACCGCGGCAGGCCGCAGTCATCGAGCGCGGTCAGCACAGACTCGGCGAAGCGCTGCGCGCTGACCTGGCGCAGCGAGAAATTCACCGACAGCCCGACCGGCCAGCCGGACGCGCGCCACACCGCCGCCTGCTGGCACGCCTCGCGCAGCACCCAGTCGCCGAGGCCGATGATGAGCCCGGACTCCTCCGCGATGCTCAGGAACTCGGTGGTGGGCACAGGCTGGCCGTTCCTGGTCCACCGCACGAGCGCCTCGACCCCGACCACGCGCGACGTGGCGAGCTCGACCACCGGCTGGTACTCGATGTCCAGGCTGCCGCCGGCGATCGCCGCGCGCAGGTCGGTCGCCAGCTCCAGCCGCCGCACGACGTCGGCGTGCATGTGCGCGGCGAAGACCTCGACCCGGTCGCCGCCGGCCTCCTTGGCCATGGCCATCGCCAGATCGGCATTGCGCAGCAGGTGCTCGCCGGCATCAGGATCGGTGAACGCGACGCCGAGGCTCGCCGTCATCGTGATGTCCCGGTCAGCTATATGGAACGGCGCTGCCGCGATCGCGCCCGCCAGGCGTTCGGCGATCTCGACGGTCTCCTGCGGGCTGGCCGGCTGCTCGACCAGGATCGCGAACTCGTCTCCGCCCCACCGGGCCACGGTGTCATGGGCCGGCACCAGGCCGCGCAGCCGCCGCCCGGCCTGCGCGAGCAGCAGGTCGCCGGCGCCGTGGCCCACCGAGTCGTTGATCGCGGTGAAGCCGTCAAGGTCGACGAAGATGGCGGCGGCGCGGTCGGAGCCCGCCGACGTGGCCTGCCTCGTCAGCAGGTCCTTGGCCCGCTCCTCGAGGTAGGCGCGGTTCGGCAGGCCGGTCAGCCCGTCGTGGAAGGTCAGGTGGGTGACCTGGCGGCGCAGCGCGACCTGATCGCTGACATCCCTGGCCGTCAGCAGGACGACGTCCGGCCGGCTCGACCCGGCGTACCGGCAGAGCGTCACCTGCACGTGCCGCCAGGTGCCGTCGGCGGCCCGAACCCGGCAGGACAGGCTCGCGGGGGTGGCCGAGCCGCCGAACATCGCAGTGGCCGCGGCCTTGATCCCGTTCAGGCGGTCGTCCGGGTGCACCAGGTTGGTGAGCCGCAGCCCGGTGAGCTGGCCCGGAACATACCCGTAGTGGGAGACAGCCTGGCTGGCGTACGTCACCAGCCCGGCGCCGTCACAGAGCAGGACGACGTCGCTGGTCCGGTCGGCAAGCTGATGGAACGTCTTGCCGGAGGCGGTCGCGAGCCGCGTGAGCGCCTCGGTCTGCAGCAGCAGCCCGCCCGCCCGCGACGCCAGAGCGAGCGTTAGCGCGCAGCCCGCGATGAGCGGCACCGGTCCGCTGTGGCCCCAGGTGACGACGGCGAAGATCAGCGTGACGATGGCCGCGATACCCGCGGCGGTCAGGCCAATCGCGGTGCTGGGCGGAGCGGCCGAGCTGAGCCGGCCGAGCGATGCGGGCTCGCGGCCCGTGGTCCCCCCGGCCGGCAGGCCGGCCGCGCCCCGCAGGTCAGCGGTAGCGGCGCTCGCGGGCGCGACCCCGGCGGCGCCCAGCAGGCAGATCGCCAGGAGCCAGGCCAGCTGCGGCCACGCTCCCGCGTGCGCACCGACGGCGCGGGCCTGCACTGCGAGCAGGTCGCCCAGGGTCGCGGCCACCACGGCCAGGTACGGCGCCAGCGCCGCGCGTCCGGCCCGCAGCGCCACGGCCAGCGTGCCGCCGAGCACGACCAGGTCGGCGAGCGGGTGGACCAGGTCAACGGCGAAGGACCCGCCGCCGACGGCCACCGAGGCGTAGGCCGGCCGCAAGATGGCGATCCACGCCATCGCGAAGATGCCGAGGCTGAGCAGCGCACCGTCGGCCAGCCGGTCAAAGGCGTCGCCAGAGTCGTCGGGCGGGGCCAGCCGGATCAGCCCCATCACCAGCGGCGGCAGCCCGAGTAGCGCCAGCAGGTCGGTGAGCGACAGCTGGATCGCGGTCGGCGTGACCGACCCGACGCCTGCGACCTGGACCGCGAACGCGGCTCCCCAGGCGGCAGCGGCCGCCGCCAGCCAGCGATAGGCGGCCCCCTCGCCGTGCTGGCCGCCTCCGGGTCGGGAGCGACGGTAGAGCAGCGCGACCGCTCCGAGAGCGAGCAGCACGCCGATCACCGTCCAGGCCGGTGACGCAGGGCTCATCGATGGCAGCCCGCGGAGGCGTACTCAGCAGAAGCACAGGCAGCGGAGGCACGGTCAGCGGAGACCGTCAGACACCGGTTCACCTGGCCTCCCTTTTCAGCCGTATCGCGGCATTTCTGCTACGGCTACCGGCGAGCGAGGGCGCGCGGATCTACCAGGCAGACAAGCCGGCAGCCTTGGCGGCGTGGTGAGCTAGGGCAAGCGTGCGGGGTGGTCGTGACCGAACGCGTGGGCTCGCAAGTAGCAATCTCGTTAGCACTGTACGGCCTGGAGGTCACGCTTCGATTGAGGTAGGGCCTACACAAGGCGACAAGTTCATCTCAGCCCGTGACGGTTAGGTCAGTAGTCGCCGGTAATCACATTGGCCAGCGGCTCGCCCGCTATATACCTCTCTGCCTGCGCCCGGACGAACCTGACGGCTGTGGCCCCGGAGACCGGGGTCGAGGCCCCGACGTGCGGCGTGATGAGGACGTTCGGCAAGGCCCAGAGGGGATGGCCGCGCTCGAGGGGCTCGGGATCGGTCACGTCCATGGCCGCGCAGATCCGCCCGCTGCTCAGCTCGGCCACCAGATCCGCGGTCACGACGAGGGCTCCGCGCGCGGCGTTCACCAGCAGGGCGCCGTCCTTCATGCGGCGAAGGAACGCCGCGTCGACCATCCCGGTGGTCTCTGCCGTCATCGGGGCCAGCAGGACCACGACGTCGGCGGCGGGCAGCAGATCCGGCAGGTCGGCAGCTGGGCTGACCCCGTCCCGTGCCGACCTGGCCACGCGGAGCACGTCGACCTCGAAGCCGGCCAGCCGCCGCTCGACGGCCTGGCCGATCGAGCCGTAGCCGACGATCAGCACCGTCTTGCCGGCCAGGTTGCCGGTGAACCGGTAGCTCCACCGCCCGGCGGCCTGCTCGCGGGCGAAGTAAGGAAAGTCACGCAGCGACGACAAGATCGCGGTAACCGCCCACTCGGCGGTGCTGGCGTCGTGGACCCCGCGGGCGTTGCAGAGCACGGCCCCGGCCGGGACGTGCGGCCTGATCCGGTCGAACCCGGCCGTCAGTGTCTGGACCACCTTGAGCCGCGGCATCTGCCTCATGGCCGTCAGCGCGTCCGGGCCAGGGAAGAACGCAGGCACGTAGAACTCAACCTCCGCGGCGGCCGCCGGCAGGCCGGTGCCGTCGGGTGAGACCACCTCCACGGCGGCCCCGTCCAGGCCGGCCAGGCCGTCCGCGACTGGCGGCGTCGGCACCCAGATCAGCATGCGGCGAACCTCGCTTTACCTCGGGCCGTCGCAGGATACTGCCCCGTCTCGATGCGCGGGAAGAGCGGCCGGGGCGGCGGCAGGACGCCCCCGGACTCGTTGCTGGCCACCGCCAGGCGCGCGGCGAGGTCGGGCAGGAACGGCCAGATCTCCGCGGCCAGCACCTGGCAGGCGGCGAGCAGGGCGCCGAGCACCGCGTCCAGGCGCGCACCCGCCCCGGCATCGCCAGCCTTCTCGGCCCTGGCCAGGTGCCACGGCTCGGTCGCGTCGACGTAGCGGTTCGCCTGCTCGACGATGGCCCAGACGGCCGCCGTGGCCGCACGGAAGTCGAAGCGGGCGAGCGCATCCCGGACGGCACCGGGAGCCCGCTCGATCGCGGCCAGCAGGTCCGCGGCGTCCGCTGGCCATTCCGGCGCATCCGCCGCTCCGCATCCCCCGCCCGCCGCGAGCCACCGGCTGGTGCCGGCGGGCCGGGCGCACGGCCTGACGACGCCGTTCCGGCTGGAGTGGGCCAGCGAGACGACGCGGCTGACCAGGTTGCCGAGGCCGTTGGCCAGGTCATCGTTGGCGCGCCCTATCAGCCGGTCCACGGTGAAGTCGGCGTCGCCGGCCCTCGGCACATCCCGGAGCAGCCACCAGCGCACCGCGTCGGCGCCATAGGTATCGGTCAGCACGGCCGGGTCGTTGCCGGCCGCGGTGCCAGCCGACTTGCTGATCTTGCGGCCATCGACGGTCAGGTAGTCGTGGACGAGGATGTCGGTCGGCAGCTCCTCGCCGGCGGAGAGCAGGATCGCCGGCCAGTAGACCGCGTGGAACCGGAGCACGCCCTTGCCGACGAGGTGAATGCGCTGGTCCGCCTCGGCCCACCAGCGCTGGTAGTCCTGGCCGCCGGTGCCGTAGCGGAGCGAGGTGATGTAGTTGCCGAGGGCGTCCCACCAGACGTAGATCACCTGGGCGGGGTCGCCGGGTACGCCGATTCCCCAGCCGCGGGCCCTGGCCGCCGGCCGGGACACGCTGAAGTCCTCCAGGCCGCCGGCGATGAGGCCGAGCACCTCGTTGCGCCGGCCGGCCGGCTCGATCCGCAGCGTTCCCGAGGTGATCAGCTCGCGAAGCCGGTCGCCATACCTCGACAGGCGGAAGAACCAGTTCTCCTCCGCGACCGGCTGCGGCGGGACGCCGTGCTCAGGGCAGTTGCCGCCGTCGAGCTCGGCCGGGGTGTAGAACTGCTCGCAGCCCACGCAGTACAGCCCCTCGTAGCTCTTGCGGTACAGGTCACCGCTGGCCTCGCACGCCCGCCAGAGCCGCTCGACGCCGGGCCGGTGCCGGGAGTCGCTGCTGGTCCGGATGAAGTCGTCGTAGCTCAGCGACAGATGCTCGCGCAGACCGGCGAACGCGGCCGCGTTGCGGTGGACCAGTTCCCTGGTGCTGATGCCCTCGGCGGCAGCCGCCAGGACGTTCTTGAGCGAGTTGTCGTCGGTCCCGCTCTGCAGCCGGACGGCGTCGCCGATCCGGCGGTGATGGCGGGCGAGCACGTCGGCCTGGACGAGCTCGAGCGCGTGCCCGATATGGGGGCGCGAGTTCACGTACGGGATGGTCGTGCTGAGATAAATGCGCTGGCTGGTCATCGGAACTCCTGATCATGTAGGTCAGGGGCCCGACCCCGCACACGAATCGAGGCCCCCTCGGGGGCCTCGTGCGGACGTGAGTCCTGGCGTGCTGAGATGGCCCCGGCTAGCGGGGCATCATCACCTGGTGCGCGAAGGACTGCATGGCTCCACTATACCGGGGCCAGCGCGAAGTCGACATCCACGACGAACTCGACGTCCGGCGGATCCTGCGGGCCCGCGGGCGTGAACCGCTGGATCAGCGATCCGCGGACGCCGAAGACCGCATCGCTGTCCAGGTACTCGTTCTCGGCGTCGAAGATGTGCGTGGTCACCGGCCGGTGGCTGGGCGCCGCCACGATCGCGTGCAGGTGGGATGCCCGCCAGTGGCTTCGCTGGCAGGCGCGCAGGAGGTCACCCACCGGGCCATCGACAGGAACGGGATAGCTCACCGGCCGGGCCGTCCTGAACGTGAATGTCCCGCCGGGGCCGGTCGTGAAGACCCCGCGGAGATTGAACCGCGGCTGGTCCGGGTCCTGGATGTCGTAGCGGCCATTGCCGCTGCACTGCCAGACATCCAGGGTGGCGCCGTCGATAGGCCGCCCGCCGGTGTCGGTCACCCGGCCGCGGATCAGGGTGGCCGGGCCGTCCTCCGGCCTGCCGATGTGCTCACCCATCTTCCGCGCCGGAGCGCCCGGCAGGTAGAACGGCCCGAGCACCGTTGGCTCGGTGGCCCCGTCGGCGGCGTTGCCGCTCTCGACCAGCGAGGACAGCCCGAGCACGTCGGACAGCAGGATGAACTCCTGCCGATCGGCGTCGCACTTCTGCCCGACGGCGGTCAGGAACTCGATGCCTGCCTGCCACTCGCTCGCGGTCAGGTTCGTCTCCGCCGCGAACGCATGCAGATGCCGGATCAGCGCGGCCAGGATCTCGCGCAGGCGCGGATCGGGCGTGTCGGCGTAAGCCGCGAGCACGTCATCGGTGATGGCCATCGAAGTCAGCGTAAAGGCGGGAACGACGTCCGTCACATTCCACGCCTCCAGATCGAGGCGCGAGCCAGCCACCCGGCCCGGGCGTCTCGCCGAGCCGCTATGCGGCTTTTGACACGCCTACCGGCCAGCTAGTTTCCGCGCTCCCAGGCATTGGTGAACTTGCCGGCGCTCGTCATCGCGCCCGGCAGGACCATGACGTTGCCCTTGTCGTCGACCATCGTGACCTTGACCGGGCTCTGCGTGCCCATCGAGGTCCCGTTCACGGTACAGCCGGTGTAGGTGATCTTGCCGAAGTCCGTGAGCGTCGGACTGCTGCCGCTGGCGCCGGGGCCGGACGTGACGATCTCGGCCGATGACCGCGCCAGCCCGGCTTCAGCCACGGTGGCCGTCTTGCTCCAGCCCTGCGTGGAGTCGGCCAGCACGAGCGTGTACGTCTTCGTGCCGGAAAAGGTGACCGAGGCGGTCAGCGCGTCGCCGGGCCTGAGCACGTTGCTGAAGTAGACCGGGGCCGCCGGGTACATGTCGTACCAGCCGGCGTACGAGGCCGTGCCGCTGGTGCAGTCGGCCTGCGAGCCGATCTGCTCTACCGAGTCGCTGCTGATCCCGTCCAGGCCAACCCAGAACGCCACGTCCTCATCGCCGCTGGTGCACGCGGCCGCCGGCTCGGTCCAGCTCGCGGAGACGCTGGTGAAGGCCCCGTCGGCGCCGCTCAGGTAGTAGCCAGCCCAGCTGTTCGAATCGACGCCCGCCGCCGCGGCCATCGCGCTGGGCGCACCACCCAGGACGACGACAGCCGCGATACCGGCCGCTAACAGCAACCCAGACCTCATAACGCCTCCCGCGCCAGCCCGTTCCGTGCCGAATTGCACTGACGGTAACTCGCGGCAGGCGCCCCGGCTAGGTCAGCCGCTGCAGGATCAGCTCGCGGGCGCGGCCGGCATCGGCCC
>DAIOWC010000245.1:0-8233 GCA_036758685.1 Streptosporangiaceae bacterium
CGGGGCATGCTGAGGGGATGAGCGGTCCGCAGGCAGCCGTGGTTATCCCCGCTGAGCTGCGGTCATTCCTGCGCGCTGGCCGCCGGGCAGCCGTGCTCGCCGTGGGCTGCGACGGGGTCTCCTCACTCGGTCACGTGGTCGAGTCACTCGGCGTGCCGCTGACGGAGGTCGGCGGCCTGCTCGTCAACGGCGAGCCGGCCGCGCCCGCGCACCGGCCCGTGGGCGGCGACCTCGTTGAGGTGCTGCCCGTCGCCCGCCCGCAGCGCCTGGCCGCGGCCAGGTTCGTCCTGGACGTCCATCTCGGCACGGTGGCGCGGCGCCTGCGCCTGGTCGGCCTCGACTGCGCCTATGCCAACGACCGAGACGACGACGCGCTGATCGCGCAGGCCAGCGCCGAGCGCCGCGTGCTGCTGACGCAGGACCGCGGGCTGCTGCGCCGGCGGAGTCTGTGGTTCGGCGCCTACGTACGCGGCGCACGGCCCGATGAGCAGTTCGCCGACGTGCTGGACCGGTTCGCGCCGCCGCTGGCGCCGTGGACCCGGTGCATGGCGTGCAACGGGCCGCTGGTCCCCGTCAGCAAGGCCGATGTCGACGCGCAGCTGCTGCCGGGAACGCGGCGGAGCTATGAGGTGTTCGCCCGGTGCGCTGAGTGCTCGCGGGTGTACTGGCACGGAGCGCATAGCGGTCACCTGGAGGAGATCGTCCAGACGGCTATGCAGGCTGCTGCCGCCGGTCGAGCACCTCATAGTGGGCTGACCGGGGATCGAACGACGCCAGAACCGCCTCTGCGTGCGGCGGCACGTGGGCGGTCTCGTAGTCCTCGCCCGTGAACCCCCGCACGCTGTCGAGCGAGTCGAACCACATCAGCGTCATGAACTCGACGTCGTCCTCGCGCTCGCGCCGGATCAGGTCAATCGACTCGAATCCCGGGATGTGCATCGCCTCGATACCCGGGATCACCTCGCCGCGGACCACCTTCTCGTAGGCATCCGCGTTTGCCTTGGTCGCCCAGCCACGCCACACCCGGCAGATCATCTCCAGCTCCTGTCACTTCCTGGCCGCAGCGCGCGCCCTGAGGTTGCGGTTCTTGATGAGGTTGCCGCACGTCGCCATCTCGCACCAGGTGCTGAGCCGGGCGTGCGATCGGTCGTAGAAGGCCCAGCGGCACTCGTCGTTGCCGCAGGCCTTCAGCCGCTCCCAGCTGCCGTCGTGCTGGGCGTCGCGGATAATCAGCAGCAAGCTCGCGAGCCCGGCCGTCAGGCTCCCGGCGGGCGTGGCCGCGAGGCCGATATGCCCGCCGGCGCTCGTGAGCCTGAGGCTCGACGCTTCGGCGAGCTCGCTCAGGGTTCGCTGGTCGTTGCCGGATGGCGCGGGCCCGCCGTTGTTGTGCAAGAGCAGCGCGCGGATGGCCTCCCGGACACTGCGGGCCGTCTCGACCTCGCTGGCCGTGACGTCGCCGCCGGAGGCCAGGAGGCCCGCGTCACGGAGCCACTGCACTGCCGCGCCGTCGGCCAGCAGGTCGCGGCCGGCCTCCCTGTCCAGCGTGTTGACGAACGACTGGACGAGCAGCAGCGGCCCGGGAGCCGGCCGCTTCTCCCCGGCGGTGACGCCCGTGGGTCCAGTCATGGGTTCCAGTGTAGCCGGTCCGTGACCAGTTAAACGCCTTGACTAGTCATGCGTGACCGGCATAGCGTGATTGCAGGTCACGACGTTACGGGCCGAGGAGGTGCGTGATGCTGGTACTCCTGGAAGACGCGCTGAGCCGGCCGGTGGCCCGGACCGCGGGCCCGTGGCAGCAGCTCGCGGCCCGCATCCGTGCGGGTCATCTTGACCGGCAGCTCGCTGGCGGCACATCGCCGGACTCGACGATCGAGCTCGTGCTGCGCGCGGGCATGCTCGAGAGCATGCGAGAGCGCCGCCAGCTTGCGCGCACGGTCCGAAAGATCATCGCTGCGGCCGGTCCGGACTCCCGCCGGCGGCTGGTCGTGCCGCTCTGCCGGGACCGGATCCTGGCTTCGTCGGCCGAGCTCGCCGAGCTCGTTGACGTATTGCTGGCCCCCGGCCCGGTATCCGCGCAGGGCGTGGCGCAGGCGATGGCGCTGGTCACCGACGCCACCGGCCCGCTGTACAACCCCGCGAACCCGAGCGACCTGCGCGCCGTGGCCCACGCCGCGGCCGATGCCCTCAGCGCCTTATGAGTCGCGAGGTCAGGAGGGCGCGGCCCGCGTTGTCCAGGTGAGGCTGCCGGCCTCGGAGACGTGCTCGGCGATGGCGTCCGCTACCCGCCGGCCGAGCGCGTCGCTCTCGCGTGCCGTCAGGTCCGGATCGACCCAGCCTTCGATCTCGACCCGGAGAGTCCTGCCGGTCCACCGCGCTCGCGCATGGGCGTGCACGACCCCGGGAACCGACCCGGCCGCGGCTTCGGCAGCGCGGATGACCTCGGGGTCGACGCCATCGGCGAGGCGGTGCACGACGTCGCTGGTGACCTCGTAACCGACATGGCAGATGAAAGCGGTGATCGCCAGCCCAGCCACCGGGTCGCCCCACGGCTGGCCGAGTGCGACGGCGATCAGCCCGACCAGCGCGCCGGCCGAGGAGAGCGCGTCCAGCCAGGAGTGCCTCGCATCGGCGAGCAGCGTCGCCGAGCCGATGCGCCGGCCCACGACCAGCTTGTAGCGCGCGACGAGCTGGTTGCCCAGGATGCCGATCACCGCGCCGACGATGCCCCAGGCAACCTTGGTGGTGTGGCCGTGCTCGATGAGCTTACGGACGCTCTCCGCCCCCGCGAAGACAGCGCTGGCCCAGATGACAACGGCGATGCCGATGCCCGCCAGATCCTCGGCGCGCTCCAGGCCGTACGGATACCGCTCACTCGCCGGGCGTCTCGACAGCCGGAAACCGAGGAACACGACGGCGCTGGTCGAGACGTCAGACAAGTTGTGGATCGCGTCGCCGAGCAGGCCGACTGATCCGGTGAGGATAGCCAGGAACAGCTCGATCAGGCCGGTGCCGGCCAGGCCGATCGCGCTGACGGCCACGGCCCGGTTGGCCTCGCGTCGGTCCTTCGCGTCATCGCGTGTCCTGGGCAGCGGGAACGCCGCAGCCGGATCGCGTGCGCCAGTCGTCTTATGCACCCGGCAAGGCTAGCTGAGGGCTAGCGCTGCTTCGCAGGCCTGGCTGATCGCCTCCCGCAGCTTGGTTCCCTCGCTGCGGTCGGTCCTGACCTCGACTAGGCGCAGGCCCGTCCCCGCGAGCGCCGCCGGCAGGTCGGCGGCCCGCTCGAGCCGGCGATAGGGCAGCCCGGCCGCACTCGCCAGGTGCTCGAAGTCGGCCCCGTGCGGGGTGCCGAAGACTCGCTCGAACGGACCGGGGAACGCGGCCTGCTCCAGGGCAGAGAAGATCCCGCCGCCGTTGTTGTTCACCACGATCAGGCAGAGGTCCGGCGTGGGCTCGGCCGGGCCGAGCATCAGTCCGGGAGCGTCGTGCAGCAGGGCGAGGTCGCCGAGCAGCGCGACTGCGGGCCCGCCGCCGGCGGCCTGGTGGGCGAGCGCCGCCCCGATCGCCGATGACACGAGCCCGTCGATGCCGCTGGCGCCGCGGCTGGCCAGCACGGCCACATCAGGACGCGGCGCCAGATGCCGGTCCAGGTCGCGAGCCGGCAGGCTCGAGGCGACCCAGAGCAGCGCGCCCGCGGGAAGGCGCGCGCCGACCTCGCGGGCCAGCAGCGGCTCGCTCAGCCCGCCGTCTGCGGCGAGCATCTCATCGGCGGCGCGCCGGACCGCGGCATCGGCCGTGAGCCACGACTGCAGCCAGCCGGATGCGCCAGGCGCGTCCGGCGCGCCGCGCAGCACTACCCGGGCGGCGACGGCAGTGGCCGACCGGGCCGGATCCGACCACCGGCCGGGAGCCTGACTGAGCACGACGTGCGGCCCGGACGCGCCGCCGGTCCGCAGGAGCGCGAGCTGGCCGCGGGACAGCCCGGCCCGGCCGGCCGAGATGATCACATCGGGCCGGTGACCGGCCATGAACGCGGCCGAGTCCAGCAGGTACTGATAGGAGGTCAGCGCGACTGGCCCCCGCCGCGCGCCGGAGGACGGCTCGGCCAGCAGCGGCCAGCCGGCCGAGGCGGCCAGCTCCGCCACGGCCTCGGGAGCCGCCGTGCCGTCGCCGCAGATGACCACGCCGCGTTCGGTCCAGTCCAGGTCGAGCGCGGGACCGGCCTCGGCCGGGCTGCGTGCCGGAGCCGACACCAGCCACGGCGCTCGCCCTGGCCGGCCGCCCAGCAGCCCCGGACGGATCGCATCGGCCCCGTCGGGCACCAGCGGGTCCCGGAACGGCGTATTGACGTGCACCGGTCCCGCGGGGGACCCGTCGTTCCCGCCCGAAAGAGCCCAGGCGCGGCCCGCAAGCGAGCGCCAGTAGGCGATCTGGGCGGGCTGCGCGTCCGGAGGCATGGCCTCCGGCACCCCGGCCTCGCAGAACCAGCGGACCGCTCCCCCGTACAGCTTGATCTGATCGATCGTCTGGTTGGCGCCGGTGCCGCGCAGCTCGGGCGGCCGGTCGGCGGTGAAGACGAGCAGCGGGACGCAGGCCTCGTCGGCCTCGATGACCGCCGCGTGAAAGTGCGCCGCCGCGGTGCCCGAGGTGCAGACCACGGCCACCGGGCGGCCGCCCGCCTTGGCCAGCCCGAGCGCGAGGAACGCCGCCGAGCGCTCGTCGATCCGCACGTGCAGCCGCAGCGGGCTGCCGGGTGAGCCGGCTGACGACGCGGCGTGCAGGGCCATCGCCAGCGGCGCGCTGCGCGAGCCCGGCGCGACAACGGCCTCCCGCAGGCCGCAGCGGATGAGCTCGTCGACGAGGACTGCGGCGAATGCCGTGGACGGATTCACTCCAGCCCCGGCAGGAACTGCGCCGCGGCTAGCAGGCGTTCCCGCCAGGGCTGCGGGTCGACCTCGAACCGGGCCAGCGCGGCCGGGTCGACCGCGGCCGGCCGGACCGGCAGGGATCCGCCCGCCTCGGCCAGCGGATCGGCGGTCACGTCCCCCGACAGCAGGCTCATCGTCGCCAGGCCGCAGGCGTAGCGCAGCTCGGGCAGCGCGGCCGCGAGCGCGACGCCGGCCGCCAGCCCCACCGAGGTCTCGACCGCACTGGATACGACTACCGGCAGGCCGCACGCCTCGGCGATCTGCAGCGCCGAGCGCACGCCGCCGAGAGGCTGCGCCTTGAGCACAACGATGTCGGCAGCCCCCGCGGCGCGGACGGCGAGCGGGTCCTCGGCCCGGCGGATCGACTCGTCGGCGGCCAGCGGCACGGTCACGCGCCGGCGCAGCTCGGCCAGCTCGTCGAGCGTGGCGCACGGCTGCTCGGCGTATTCCAGATCGAACTTGTCGAGCGCGGCGAGAATGCTCGCCGCCTGGTCCACGCTCCAGCCGCCGTTAGCGTCGACGCGCACTTTGCCGTCCGGTCCGATCGCGTCGCGGACGGCCTCGACTCTGGCGACGTCGGCTGCCTCCGGCTGGCCCGGCTCGGCGACCTTCACCTTGGCGGTCCGGCAGCCAGACCCGGCGACGATCGCGTGCGCGTGCTCGGGCCCGACGGCGGGCACGGTCACGTTGACCGGCACGCGGTCCCGGACCGGGGCGGGCCAGCCGCGCGCGGCGGACTCAAGCGCGCAGGCCAGCCAGCGGGCGCACTCGCGCGGCCCGTAGTCGGGGAATGGCGAGAACTCGCCCCATCCGGCCGGCCCCTCAAGCAGCGCGCCCTCGCGGAGAGTCGTGCCGCGGAACCTGGTCGGCATCGGAATCGCGAACGCCCGCAGCGTCGGCAGGAGGTCCGCCACGAGATCCGCATCGCCGCCTGCCCGCACTGCGCCCTCCTGCCGATGCCCTGATCTGCCCGGTTAACCTTACGACCGTGAGATCCCGCCCCCTGCAGGCGGTCCTGCTGCCGCCCGCTGACGGCGGCCGGATGCTGACCGCGCTCGCGGCCGCCCTCGACGGCTCCGGCCCGGCGATCCTCCCGCTCGACCCGGCGCTGCCGGCGCCCGCGCTGGCCCGCGTTCTCGAGACGCTCGCGCCGTCCTCGCTCCTCACCGCGGAGGGAACGACGCGGGCGCCGGGCCGGTCCGGCCCGCCCGACGCGGTCGGCGTGGCTGAGGACACTGCCGTCGTGATCGCCACCTCCGGCTCGACCGGCATTCCCAAGGGGGTAGAGCTGACCGCGGCGGCCATGACGGCCTCCGCCACGTTGTCGCTGCGCCGGATCGGAGCTCGCGGCGGCGAGCGGTGGCTGTGCTGCCTGCCGACCTTTCATATTGCCGGCCTCGGCGTGCTTGTCCGGTCGCTGATCAGCGGCACTGATCCGGTGATTACCGCGAAGGCCGACCTCAAGACCCTGACCGCCAGCGGCTGCGAGTTCGTCTCGCTGGTCCCGACGCAGCTGCGAAGGCTGCTCGAGGCCGGCGGCTCGCCTGCTCTGGGCGGCGCCGGCCCGCCGCCCGCGCTCCGAGCCGTACTGCTCGGCGGCGCCGCTGCCGCCGACGATCTGCTCACGGCCGCCCGCGGCGCCGGCTGGCCGGTGGTCACCACCTACGGGATGAGCGAGACCTGCGGCGGGTGCGTGTACGACGGCGTGCCGCTGGACGGGGTGCGGGCCCTGCCGGCCTCGGACGGGCGCATCGAGGTAAGCGGCCCGGTCCTTTTCTCCAGGTACCGGCTGCAGCCGCAGCTGACCGCCGCCGCGCTCGCCGGCGGCTGGTTTCGGACCTCGGACCTCG
Organism: Streptosporangiaceae bacterium; assembly: GCA_036758685.1. Taxonomy (GTDB): domain Bacteria; phylum Actinomycetota; class Actinomycetes; order Streptosporangiales; family Streptosporangiaceae; genus JAJYUU01. Next base: position 6,776 of record DAIOWC010000245.1, read on the forward strand.
GGTACGTGGCGCCGGGCGGGCGCCTGGTGATCCGGGGGCGCGCGGACGACGTTATTAATACCGGCGGGGAGAAGGTCGTGCCCGGCGAGGTCGAGGCCGTGCTGGGAACCAGCCCGGGCGTCGCGGACGTTGTCGTGATTGGAGTGCCTGATGCGCAATGGGGAGAGCAGGTCGCTGCGTTCGTGGTGCCGGCCGACCCGGCCGCGCCGCCGGATCTCGGCCGCCTCAGGGCGATTGTCCGGCAGGCCCTTTCTGTGCATGCGGCACCCAAGAAGGTGTTTGTTATGCCAGTATTTCCCCTGCTGCCCTCGGGAAAGCCCGACAGGGCCGCACTGCGCGACTCAGCACTGCGGGAACTCGGAAGGCAGCTGCCGGAAACGGGCGCGCAGTAACGACGCGGGAACATTTCGCCGCCTCGTGCGTTACAAGATAGTGCCTACGGTTCTTGCTGCCAAGTCCGAAGGTCCCCGCCGACCACTACGCGCGCCTGGCCAGGCGCGGTAACCAGCGCATTCTCGTTATGCGCCCACAAAGTGAGGTGTCTCATGCCGAGGACAGCGACTCTCCGGTCGCCCGCCCGCGAGGATGAGGAGACTACGACCCGCGTGGACGAGCTTATCCAGCGCGGACGCAGTCAGGGACATCTTTCCCTGCCTGAGCTTCGCGAGGCCTTCGATCAGGCCCGCGTGTCCCCGACGGAGGCCCGGTCCATCATCCGCGAGCTGACCGAGGCCGGCGTTCAGCTCGGCGAGGGGGCCGGCGAGCTGACCGCTCTGGTCGTGGCCGATGGCGTCGTCTCCGACGAGAACGACGAGGCTACGGCTGAGCAGGCCGTCGCCGCAGTTGTTGTGAGCTCGGTCACCGTGTCCGAGACCGACCTGGATGACCAGACCTCGGTCATGGGTGACTCGGTGCACACGTACCTGAAGTCAATTGGCCGCCGGAGCCTGCTGACCGCCGAGCAGGAGGTCGAGCTGGCGAAGCGGATCGAGGCCGGCCTGTTCGCCGAGCACAAGCTGGAGACCGAGGCCAAGCTGAGCAAGCAGCTCCGGACGGACCTTGAGGCGGTCGCCGAGGACGGCAGGCGCGCGAAGGCGCACATGCTCGAGGCGAACCTGCGGCTGGTGGTGTCCGTAGCCAAGAAGTACAGCGATCGCGGGCTCTCCCTGCTCGACGTGGTCCAGGAGGGCAACCTGGGCCTGATCAGGGCGGTCGAGAAGTTCGACTACACCAAGGGCTACAAGTTCTCGACGTACGCGATGTGGTGGATCCGGCAGGCCATCCAGCGCGGCTTCGCCGACTCGGCCAGGACCATCCGGCTGCCGGTGCACGTGCTCGAGATGCTCAGCAAGCTGAGCCGGGTCGAGCGCGACATGCACCAGCGCCTGGGCCGGGAGCCAACCCCGGAGGAGCTGGCCGTCGAGCTGGACCGGACGCCGGACCAGATCGAGGAGCTGC
>DAIOWC010000246.1:0-8220 GCA_036758685.1 Streptosporangiaceae bacterium
GCGGCGATGCCGGCGATCGTGCCCATGGTGCCGAAGGCGTAGGCGTTGAGCAGCAGCCCGCGCAGTGTCTCACCCTTGAACACGGTCGCGACCTGGCCCGCGAGCTTGAGGTTGGCGGGCTGCGCGATGGACTCGGTGGATAGCTGGGCGTAGGTCTTGCCGCCGCCGATCTCCACCAGGTGGACGGCGATGAAGTCGTTGGCCCAGACCTCAGCCTGCTGCCCGGTCAGCAGCTGCTGCCCGGCGTACTGGGATACCGACGGGATCATCGACGGGGTGATCTCGGTGCCGGCCTTGGCGTGGGCGAAGGCCGATGCCGGCGGGAAGTAGATCTTCTGCGCGGCGAGCTGACTATGGACCTGGTTGCCGATGAAGTTATGGCCCCACAGTGCCAGTCCGCCCGCGACGGCGAGGGTGACGGCGAGGAACAGGCCAGCCACGGCCATCAGGATGTCGAATGCTCTGCGTTTCATGAGGGATCTCCTGGAGTCAAAGCGTGCTCAGATACGGGGTTGCTTGACCCGGCCCGCCGGAGCGGTGGGCCGGGAGTAACTAGCCACTGGCGGCGCCGGTGGCGGGGGTGGGTGAGCTGCCGTTAGCGGCCGGCGGCGGAGTGGCCGGTCCGGGCAGTACCACCGGGTCGGCTGCTGTCGGAGCTGAAGCAACTGGAAGCGCGCCCGGCAGCCCGGCGGCATGCTTTTCGCCTGCGAGGAAGGTGCCGATTTCGGCGATGGTGGTCATCAGCGGGGCGGGGAACACCACGGTGGTGTTCTTGTCGACGCCGATCTCGACCAGGCTCTGCAGGTTGCGCAGCTGCAGCGCCAGCGGGTGGGCCATCATGATGTCGGAGGCCTCGCCCAGCGCGGCGGCGGCCAGCGACTCGCCCTCGGCGTTGATGATCTTGGCCCGCTTCTCCCGCTCGGCTTCGGCTTGCCTCGCCATCGCGCGCTTCATGGAGTCGGGCAGCTGGATGTCCTTCAGCTCGACCAGGGTGACCTCGACGCCCCACTCGACCGTGGACACGTCGAGGATCTTGCGGATGTCCAGGTTGATCTTGTCGGTCTCGGACAGGGTCTGGTCGAGAGTGTGCTGGCCGACTACCTTGCGCAGGGTGGTCTGGGCGATCTGGTCGATGGCGGCGCGGACGTTCTCGATCGCGACGACTGACCTCACCGCGTCCACGATGCGGAAGTAGGCGACCGCGGATACATCCACGCTGACGTTGTCGCGGGTGATGATGCCCTGGGACTGGATCGGCATCGTGACGATCCGCAGTGATACCCGGTGCAGCACGTCGGCGAACGGGATGATCAGCCGCAGGCCCGGCTCCCGCGCGCCGAGCGCCTTGCCGAGCCGGAACAGCACCCCCTTCTGGTACTGAGTGACGATCCGCACTGACAGCACAAGCCCGAGCGCGAGCAGCACCACTACGACAACCGCCGCGACAATCAGGGCCTTCATAACGTGCTCTCCTGGTGAATAGGCTGATGAGCTACATAATCTGACAACGCTGTAGACCTACAGTAACTCAGCTTCTCAACATGTGTCAACGTTGTAGACCTACGATTTATTGCTGGGGTAGTATTGTCTAGCTGAGATCGATCAGAGCGAGATGAGAGAAGGTACTGTGATGACCCCGCCGCGTCCCGCCCGCGCCGCTGGTGACACCAACGCGAACGCGAACGGTGGCGGGAAGATCACTCGGGAGATGGTGCTGGCGGCCGCGCTGGACATCATCGACCGTGACGGCATCGACGCCCTGTCCATGCGCCGGCTCGCTCGCGCGCTTGACCGGGATCCAATGATCTTGTACCGGCACGCACCTAATAAGGCCGCCCTCCTCGACGGAGTCGCTGAGACGGTTCTGACCCAACTGACGGTTGATGCGACTGATCCTGACTGGGCCGGGCAGTTGCGGTCGGTCGCGCGCAACTACCGGGCGCTCGCCCTCGCCCACCCGCACGTGGTGCCGTTGCTGGTCACGCGGCCGCTGTCCACACCGCTAGCGCTGCGCCCTCATGGCACGCTGCGCCCGCTCGAAGGCGTCCTGGAGCTGCTCACCCGTGCTGGCTTTACCGGACTGGACGCACTGCACATCTACCGGGCCCTGTTCGGCTTCCTGCACGGCCACGTGCTCAACGAACTCCAGGAAATCGTCGACAACCCCGATGAGACCGACGACCTGCTGCGGCTCGGCCTGCACCGGCTGCCGATCGGCGAGTTCCCCCTTCTGCGCAGTCTCGCCCCCGCGCTGGCGAACTACGATGGCGGCGCCGAACTTGAACGTGGCCTCGACATCCTGCTCACCGGGCTTGCCGCAACCCTTACTCCTCAGGCCAAGTGACGCCTGCTTGACAAATCGATCACGTGCTTGATATAGTGAGCAACGTAGATCCCGAGGAGGAGTCATGACCGAAGCCCGTACGATGGGCCGTGACCTGCAGGAGGACATCCTGAGCACGGTCCGCAAGAGCCAGGCCGCAGTAATCGAGGCGATTCAGACCTGGACCAGCAAGGTCCAGTCGATCACCCCCGATCTGCCGGATCTGAGCTTGCCGTTCACCGACAAGCTGCCGACGCCGCATGAGCTGATCGCGAGCGCCTACGACTTCGCCGAGCAGATGCTGGCCAGCCAGCGGAAGTTCGCCGAGGACGCACTGAAGGCGATGGCGCCGTTGACGGCAGTTCACCACGAGGCACCGGCCAAGAAGAACGGATCCGGAGCCAAGTAACCAATTCATCGCGCGGCGAGCCCCATGAGGTTCGCCGCGCGGTCGTCGCGCAGGCCGCTAGCTGGCGCCGAGACCGAGAGCGTCGCCCACTGCGGCAATGCCGGCTGAGTCGGCGAACGCGAAGCTGAAGATAACCTCGTCCGCACCAGCTTCGATGTGACCGGCGATCAGGTCAGGAATCTCGTGCGGCTGGCCGACAGTGAACCCGCCGATCTGCTCCGGCGAGGCGGACGCCGCGAGCATCTCGTTCACCTCGGCCGTGTTCTGGCTGGAGGCCGTCAGGATCAGCGGCGTCATCCAGGTCACGCCGATCTCAGCCGGGTCCCGGCCGACCTCGGCGCAGTGGCGGTGCAGTACCTCGATCTTGCGGGCCAGCGTTTCCGCGTTGCCCGTGACGTTGCACTGGTCGGCGTACTTGGCGACCAGCCGCAGGGTGCGCTTCTCGCCGCCGCCGCCGATCATGATCCGCGGGCCGCCTGGCTGAACCGGCCCGGGCAGATTGCGCGCATGATCGAGGCGGTAATGCTGGCCGGTGAAGCTGATGTCATCGCCGGTGAACATGGCCCGGCAGACCTGGACTGCCTCTTCCAGCATGTCCAGGCGGACCGGGGCCGCTGGAAAGTTGACGCCCAGGCCCTGGTGCTCGACGTCGTACCACGCGCCGCCGATGCCAAGGATGGCTCGCCCTCTCGAGATGACATCCAGGGTGGTGACAATCTTGGCGAGGATGCCAGGGTTTCGGTACGTCACGCCAGTGACCAGGGTGCCCAGCTGTACCCGCTGGGTGCGCGCGGCCAGCGCGCCGAGGAGGGTGTAGGCCTCCAGCATCGGTTGATCTGGCCCGCCTAGCGGAGGCAGCTGGAAGAAATGATCCATAACCCATACCGAGTCGAACCCGGAATCCTCCGCGGCCGTAGCCAGGCCGGCAACGTGCTCGAACAAGTCGGACGGGTCAAATCCCGAGAAGTTAGGCAGCTGAATGCCAAATTTCGTCATAAGCACACGGTAGCGATTTCCGGTCCGAGCGAGATTGCGGGCGCTGCTGAATGACTCTTTCGCTGATCTAGCCGTAACGTGCCGCAGTTCGGCCGGTTCGGGGCCGGAGCTCACAGGCAAGCGCGTACAGACGCGCCTACGCTGGGCGTCATGGCCGCCTTTGAATACCTGTGCACCCAGAACGCCCACGACCCCGAAGCGCTGACCCGCTACATGAACAACGCCGCAGCCGAAGGCTGGGACCTGTTCGCCGTCACGTTCGCGATAAGAGGCGAGGGCGGCATCCACACCATGTTCTGGCGCCGGCCCCTTCAGCCCGAATCCGCAGGCCAGCTGGCCTGACGACCGGCCCGGATAAGCCCGCGAGCGAAGTCCAGGTAGCCGTCCGACACTGCCTCCCCGGTGGTGCTTCCCAGCGCGACCAGGATCCCGGTCGCGGACACGGACCGGCAGAACGCGCTGGCGGGACACCGCAGCGCCTGCAGTCGACCCGGCATCGGGATAACAGCGCAGAGCGCGGAGACCGCCAGGCTGGCAGCGATCCACCAGGCGGCGCATGACTGGTCATTTCCCGCAGTGCTGGCTGATGGGTCCAGGATGGTGGGGTGGTGAGTGATCGGGCGGTCAAGGTATGGGCGTGGATAGCGGCGGCGCATGAGGGCGACGGCCCGGTGTCGATGGCTGCGGTATGCACGGCGGCTGTGCGCAATCTCGGGGTCGACGGCGCCAGCGTGACTGCGACAAGCAGCCTGCTGGTGGGCGATCCGCTGTTCGCCTCCAACGACCTGAGCGCCGTGCTGGAGGAGTTGCAGTTCACCGCCGGGGAAGGGCCGTCCGCGGATGAGTTCTGGCTGGGATCGCCGGTGCTGATCGAGGATCTGGAGTCGGCTGCGCCGCGGTGGCCGGGGTTTGTGCCGGACGCGGTGGCGGCGGGCGCGCGGGCGATGTTCGCACTGCCGCTGCAGACGGGGGCGATCCGGATCGGCGTTCTGGCGTTGTACCGGGCGATGCCGGGCCCGCTGACGCCGGGCGAGCTTGCTGATGTGCTGGTATTTGCTGATATCGCCCTGCAGTTGCTGCTGGATGCCTCCTCGGGTATGAGCGGGTCACCGTCGTACCGGCCGCTGGACGGGCTGTCCGACCGCCGGGCGGTGGTCTATCAGGCGGCCGGGATGATCTCGGTGCAGCTGGGCGTGAGCCTGGCGGAGGCGCTGGCGCGGCTCCGGGCGCACGCGTTTGCCAGCAGCGCCGCTCTCGGCGACATTGCGGGCGAGGTGGTGAGCCGTCGGCTGCGCTTTGAGCCGGGCACAGATGCGCGTAGCTGATTGTCCGTCCCGGTTGCCATAACGGACACGTTGCGGTGGTATCTGCGGGTAGCGCTCAGGGCTAGCATGGCATCATGGCAGCAACAGTGGACGAGCGCCTGGCGCAGACGTTCGTCGAGCTGGCCGACACGCTGGTCGGCGGTTTTGACCTCATGGAGTTCCTGCACATGCTGACCGAGCGGTGCGTGGAGCTGCTGGAGGTGGAGGCGGCGGGCCTGCTGCTGGCCGACGCTCACGGGAATCTGCAGCTGGTGGCCGCCTCGACTGAGCAGGCACGGGTGGCCGAGCTGTTCCAGATCCAGAACGATGAGGGCCCCTGCCTGGACAGTTACCGCAGCGGGCAGCCGGTTATCGTCCGCGATATCACTGCGGATCAGGCCGCGGCGCGGTGGCCGCGGTTTGCCGCGGCGGCCGCTGAAATGGGATTCGCGGCGGTGCACGCCATCCCGATGCGGCTGCGCGATCAGGTCATCGGGACGCTGAACCTGTTCGGCACCGCGCCGAACGGCCTGGACCCGGCGGTCGCGCGGGCTGCCAGGGCACTCGTCGACATCGCTACGATCGGGATCCTGCAGGAACGAGCGAGCCGCGAGCACGAGCTCGTGACCGGGCAGCTCCAGGTGGCCCTGAACAGCCGAGTGACCATCGAGCAGGCCAAGGGCATCCTCGCCGAGCGGATGCGCGTCACGCCGGACCAGGCATTCATCGTGCTACGGGCCTACTCGCGCAACCAGAATTACCCGCTCACCCGGCTGGCCGCCGATGTCATCAGCGGCACCGCGGATATGCTCGCGGGCAGCGAGGCCAGAACCAAGCCCATCGGTAACCAGCCGACGCGAGGGTGAGGATCGGCACGGCGTGACGCCGTGCCTGATCCTCTCTGCACATGGCGAGGGGCCGGATGCCCGCTGTCGGCCGCCTTCGGCGAAGACGCCCGTTTGCTCAGGCGGAGGCCTTGCATGTGACCTTCGGGTTCACGCCGGCAAAGTTGAGCGGGCCAGCGGCTACGGTCACGGCGATCGTGCTCGCCTTGGCGCAGCTTGGACTTGAGCTGCCGAAGTAGTGCCGCTGGCCCGCGGCGACTACGCCGATGATGAGCCAGATGACCAGAAGAATCGTTCCGATTCGCATTGCGTTCTCCGGTGGTGTTAGGTGCGGGTGGTTGTGGTGCGCTGGAGGCTCGGGCCGCAAGCGACCCGTCTGCTCCCGGCTTTGCGGTTGCCAGGTCAGTGCCTGAAGGGACATTCCCCCGGTCCTGAGAGGCCGCGTGACCGGCGGGTTGCCGGTCACGCGGCCGGTGCCTTGCCGACAAGGTCGGCCTCAGGCTGGTGCGGGGAGGTCGTCGAGGCTGTTCCAGAAAGTGCGGTAGTGCCGGAGGGCGACGCGCAGTTCCTCGGTTCCTGCGTCATCGGCCTGCCAGCCGGACTGTATGGAGTGCTGCCGTTCCGTGAGGGACTGGATGAGTTCCTCGACGCGGCCATCCACCAGACCCGCGGCGCTCTCGATCGAGGCGCGCGGGTCGTCGACGAACATGGCCTGGATCTCGTTCCAGGGCCCGGCTGCGCGTGCGGTGGTCTCGGCGGGTGGTGAGTCCGTGACGGCCTCGTGCACCGTGAAGTCCACGGAGACCAGGGACGGGCTGCCAGGACTGCCGTCGGCCATCTCCGGCTCGGCCGCGCCGTCGTCGCCGTCAGCGATGAAGCCGGGATGGCCAGACACCATGGAGGTTGCCGGCTCGCTGTCTGCGAGATCTACTTCCCCGGCTGGATCCGACGTGACCTCGTGCGCTGTCTCGTCGGCATCCGGCTCGGCGAGCTCGCCCGGGTCGGCCAGGTCGGGCGCCATCGCGTCAGCGTCGGGCTCGATCAGGTCGGGCTCAGCCGTGGCCACGTTCGCGTCAGGCACCGGCACGTCGGCGTCGGCTGTGGTCAGGTCGTCGTTGGGCTCGAGCAGGTCAGGCTCAGGGACGGTCAGGCTAGCTACCTGCTCGACGAGGTTGTCTTCCGAGATCGCCTGGTCGTGTCCTTGGGTCATCTGATCTTCGTCGGCGTGGTAGGTCGGTGCGGTCATTTCGTCAGCTTCCCTTCGTTGCGCTGAGCTGCTGGCCGGGCACGTCAGTGACCGGGATCGGCAGCAGCCAGTTCGGGCTGGGTGTCGGCGGCTTGCCCCTCGGCCGGATCAGGCACCGATGCGGGCTCAGTGCCAGATGTTCCGTTTCCTGCGGCGGGTTCTCCGACGAGGTCACGCAACAGGGCGCGGTAGTCGATCATGGCCAGGCGCAGGTCCTCGGTGGAGGCTGTGCCGGCAGCGGCGTTCCGGCTGGTCTCTTCCGCGGCCCGGAAATGGTCAAGCGTGGCCGCGTGCTCGACCGACAGGTCGGCAAGCACCTGGGCAGGGTCCTCGGCCGGGTATCCGAGCTCGGTGATCACCGCTATCACGAGCAGTTGCGACGACGCGACGGCGTCGGCTGGGGTGTCGACGAACTGCTCCTGAATGCCAGCCCACTGGAGCGCGTATCTCGCGCGCGCTGACTCGGTAAGGGGCTGTATGTCCAGGCCACGCACTCGTCGTTCGCGTCCGGCCAGCTCGGCGTCGACCTCGAGCCTGCTGTCGCGTTCGCCGGCCAGCCGGTCGTACAACGGGCCGAAGCGCTTGCGGAGACGACGGCGGCGCCGGGTCGCCACCACGCCGATCGCCAGGACGGCGACCACGACAACGGCCGCCGCGATGATCGCGATGGTCACGGTTGACATGAGAATCATCTGCCTTCTTCTGAGGGAATGCTGGCCGTCAGCCAGGCCGTACAGGAGACGGGCTTCGGTCGCCCCGGAACAGGACAAGGCCAGGCCGTTTCGGCCGCGGACTGTCGTGGCGGCACGTGGTCCGGAGTGCTGGCGGTGCGATGACGCCCACACCGACTCCTCAGTCAGTCCGTTAGTTAGAGGTCCGCGGCAATGGGTCACGCTGAATAGAGCGCGATAACAAACGAGCCCGCCCGTCCGTGCGGTGGCGCATAACGGCGACGCGTCCGTGCAGGCCAAAAGAAAAGCCGGGCCCTTGCTGATGCGATCGCTTAATTACGCGGGCACACTTGCCTGGGTCCGGAGCTGTGCTTTTACTATACGCCGTCCCGGCCTTTGTGCAAAGCCCAAGACGGACCGGGCACC
>DAIOWC010000247.1:0-8173 GCA_036758685.1 Streptosporangiaceae bacterium
TACTCGTGCCCCAACTATGACACGGTGGCCGGAGCCGGGGAGATTCGCGGCAGGCGTCGCCGCCGGGCTGGCGGAAAGTTGCCAGCCGCCAGGCGCTGAGAGAACGGACTCTGGCTCCCCTACGGGCGCTGCCTGGCGCTGGCCGGCGGCACCGCCCGTGACCGGGACGGGGGCCGGGAAAGGATTCCCGGCCCCCGTTGCGCTCCCCGTTAGCGGATCGCCTGCTACGAGTCGGCCGTGACCCGCGGTGAGAGCACCCAGAAGCGGCTTGCGTAGGTGGTGTAGGGCGGGCCGACCAGGTCAGCCGTGCCGAGCGTCGAGCCGCTGGCGCAGGACGGGCCTGCCAGCGCTACCACGAACGCGTTGCCGTTGTCGTCCAGCGTCGTGACCACCGACTTGGTGTGAGTAGCCAGGGTGACGTCGTCTGAGCCAATCCAGGTGATGCCGCCGGCGCAGCGGTCGTACAGCTGCGCATCGCTGAACTCCACCGGGTCCTCCGAGAACGCGCTGGGGTACTCGGCGTAGAAGATCGTCGCCACCGAGGAGGTGGTCGAGTCCTCAATCTGCTTCGACGGCCAGATGGTCAGGCCTGGCGGCGTGTCCGTCGGAGGCTTGATGTCCACGATCGCCAGAGCGGTCACATACGGCGCGGTGTCCAGGCTGGCCTCGACCAGGGCGCTGGTAGCGCCGCAGGACGGGCCGCCCCAGACCACTGCCTCGGCGTTGCCGTCGTCGTCCAGCATCACGTCGAAGCTCTCACCGGTCCCGTGGCTCGGGTCGACGCCGTCGGGACCACTGCCGGTGGCGCTGTACCACTTCAGCGTGTCGTGGCAGGCGTTGTTCAGCTGCGGCGTGTGCAGCTCCACTATCGACTCGCCGTACACGGGCTGGCATTCCAGGTTGAACACGAACGCCACGCTCGAGGTGTGAGCCCCGAGCCCCTGCTCCACGAACGAGATCGGGCTCGCGCTCATCTTGCAGTGGCTGTTGCGGCTCGGGCGGGGAGATGGGCTGGTGGTGGTGGGGCTGGGCGACGGGCTCGGGCTGGTGGTGGTGGGGCTGGGCGACGGGCTCGGGCTGGTGGTGGTGGGGCTGGGCGACGGGCTCGGGCTGGCGGAGGTGGGGCTGGGCGACGGCGACGGTCCGCAGGAAGGAGGCACGAGGATGGTGTCGTCATCGAGAGTCACGGCACCGTTCCTGGCCAGCATGCGCCCGACAATGACCCCGCGATGCTGGACTGAGATCGAGGTCAGGGCCATGATGCTGCCCTCGAAAGTCGTGCTCGTGAAGAGCGTCGCCGAGCTACCCACCTGCCAGTAGACGTTGCAGGCATTGGCGCCGTTAGTGAGCACGATATTAGTGCCGACGTCGGTGGTCAGCGTTGAGCCAGCCTGGAAGATGAACACTGCATTCGGATCGCCCTGCCCGTCCAGGAAGAGCGTGCCGCCGACCTCCAGTGAGCTGGTGGCGTTGTAAACGCCAGCCGTCAGCGTCTGTCCGGCGCCGATGAAGGTGACACTGGGGGCCGTCGGGGTTTGTCCGGCGGCCTCGTTGTATGCCGTGGTCAGGTCATTCTGGGCGATCGCCGCCTGAGGGTTGGCGACTTCCATGCTCCCGTCCACCAGACTCCCGGGAGGGAACCCGGTCACCGCGGAACCCGGGCTCACGCCGAGGTCGCCATCGGTGATAACGCTGAAGCCGGTGTTGGTCACCGTAGTTCCGGCCAGGACCCCGAAGTTGCTGGCGGTGCCGAGGTCCACCGGTCCTGGCGCAGCTCCCGCAGTGGATTGGATCGCGACAAGAGCAGCCATGATCGCAACGGGCACGATGAGTGCCGCCAGCCATGGGCGTGCGGTGCGCCAGCGCGAGGCACCCCCGCTGATTTCCGTCATTTGCCGATCCTTTCACTGATCGGGACCTATTAAATGTCAGCGTCGCTCAGATAGCCGTCGGGCAAGCTGCCAGATAGCTATCCCATCGTAACTACGGTGGTTAGTAGGCCCCACCTATTTCGGAGTCCGCGAATTCAGCGAGCACGCTACCCCTGAATGCCTGGCCGCGTGCGGAGAGCACCTTTTCCGTTGCGTAAACTTCTGGTCAACCAACAAGGTCGGCTGGGGCATCCGCTACTAAGACAGTGCCAGAAACTCTGCGCCCATGGCTGAATTCGATGATGCCTTATCTGACATGACTAAGACGAATATTTCGGCATGGTCCGCCCAGGCCGAGAACGTCGACACAAATGCAATTGCCGGGCGATGTGTGCTGCACCTTTGAGCAGAGTTATCTTTGCGCAGGCATCGCTAGCAGCGACGCGCTAAGTGCCGTGCTGCGGCAAGGGCGAAGCCAATCCAGCGGATGATCGCGCTAGCCGCAGCTCGCGGCATGCTGCCCTCAGGGCCGTTCTCAGCACTTCTCGCGTCGTGGCCGGGCGGGAACGCGATCTCACCCGGGCAGCCGGTCACGTTCGGGGCGAGGGTCGTCGAGCACGCATCTCGTTCCCGTAAAAATGCTGGGAATGCACTTGTTGCAGTGCGTACAGGTGCCGGCCGTCGCCGTGCCGGCTCGCATCCGGGCGACCAGGTCCGGCTCGCGGAGCAGGGCGCGGCCCATCGCGACGAAGTCGAATCCCTCGCCCATCGCGCGCTGGATCGAGTCGAGCGTGCTGATCCCGCCGAGCAGGATGAGCGGCAGGGACAGCGCCGCCCGGAACTGGCGGGCCATCGGCAGGAAGTAGGTCTCCTCGTAGGGGTAGTGGCGGAAGAGCACGGGACCCGCCAGCCGGAAGCCGAGGCGCTGCGAGCCGTGCAGGGTTGCGGCGAATTCCCTGCGCGGTGCGTCGCCGCGGAACATGTACATCTGGTTGAGCTGCGAGCCGCCGCCGCTGAGTTCCAGCGCGTCGAGTGCCTGCTCGGCCTCCAGCAGCCTCGCTACCTGGAGCGAGTCGGCCACCTGGAGGCCGCCGCGGACGCCGTCGGTCATGTTCAGCTTCGCAGTGACGGCGAGCGCGCTGCCGACCTCGGCCCTGACCGCGCGAGCGATCCGCAGCGCGAGCCGGGCGCGGTTCTCGACGGTCCCGCCGTAGTGGTCGGCGCGCTTGTTCCAGCGCGGGCTGAGGAACGCGGAGATCAGATAGTGGTGGCCGAAGTGCAGCTCCACCGCGTCGAAGCCGGCGTCGGCCAGCATCCGGGCGCCGCGGGCGAACTGGCCGACGACCTCGTCGATGCCGTCACGCGAGATCTCGTGCACCCTGGTGCCCGCGATCGTGCGGGTGGCCGACGGCCCGAGGTAGCGCTTCCTGATCGTGCCGACCGCGCCGGCGTGACCAAGCTGCGCGGCGATCTTCGCGCCCTCGGCGTGGACCGCGCCGGCGATCCGGGCCAGGCCCTCGGCGGCCGCGTCGTGGATGTAGATCTCGTTGGGCGCGCCCATGCCGTCGCGGGCGACCGCGACGTAGGAGACGGTCGTCATCGCGACGCCGCCGACCGCCATGCGCCGGTGGAACTCGATGAGACGATCGGTCACGAGGTTGCCCTGGCTCATGCCCTCGAACGTGGCCGCCTTGATGACGCGGCTGGAAAGCTCGACTGGCCCGAGCCGGGCCGGGCCGAACGGGTCGCGGCCCGGTTGCAGCGCCGACGTCTGCATGGCGTTAGCGGATGCAGCGTTAGTAGATCTTGTGCCAGGGGCCGCAGCTCGTCGCCTTGCCGCCCGCGCTGGCCAGCAGGCAGACCTGGATAATCATGTGAGGCGGCGGCGGCGACTGGCTGAACGCGTACTTCGCCGACGTGTAGACGCGCCGGCCGCCGTTGAATCCGTAGATGCCCTCGCTGCCCGGCCGGCTCTTGGCGTTCGCGGCGGCTACGGTCACCCGGACCCACTTGCCGTCCTTGCGCGCGTCGTGCATGACCCCGATCACCTTGCTGCCGCGGGCCGACCTGGTCCACGTGCCGTAGACCTGGATGCCCTTGTAACCCCAGAAACGCCACTTGTGCGTCGCGGTGCTCGCGAACGCGGCCTGGGGCGTGACCGCCAGGACGGCGGCGATGACGAAGGCGGTGCTAGCGAAGGCAGTGGCAATGGCTCGCACATTGCTGCGCATTGACGGCGACCTATCCCTTTCGTTCGCGGTTGTGCCACCACTGTAGGCCAGCAGCCCCGCATGTCCGGGCCGGCGACCCTGGCGGCTCTGCCTACGATGGCGCCATGTGCGCTGAAGACGGCCCGCCCGCCCCGCCGCCCGGTGTCTTTCACGACGTCCAGCTGACGACGACGATCGAGCTCGAGCCGGTGGACTCGGTCGTGGTGACGACGATCATCGACAACGTCACCGACGCGTTCATGCCTGACCAGGGCCCGGCCCGGCGGTTCGCGGGCCGGCTGCCGACGCGGCCGGCGCCCTTCATGGCTGAGGCCCAGACGTCCGAGGCTCTCATCGCGGAGCACGGCTTCTCCGTGATGGTGACCGTCACCAAGGCCGGCCGTGAGCACCGCATCCTGTTCGATGCCGGCACCAGCCCGGACGGTGTCGTGGAGAACATGCGCCGGATGGGCATTGACCCTCGCTCGCTCGAGGCGATCGTGTGCAGCCACGGGCACTTCGATCACACAACCGGGCTCGACGGCATCGTCCGGGTCCTCGGCCAGGTCAACCTGCCGGTGCTCATCCACCCGCACTTCTGGCGGCGCCGCCGCGTGCTGCTGCCCGGACGCGAGCCTTGGGAAGTGCCGACGACGAGCCGGCAGGCACTCGAAGGAGCAGGGTTCGAGATTATCGAGGAACGACAGCCGAGCTTCCTGTTCGAGCGGTCCGTGCTGATCACCGGGGAGGTCCCGCGCGTGACTGGCTACGAGCCGGGATTCCCGCCGCAGCAGGCCTGGCTGGGCGGGAGCTGGCAGCCGGATCCGCTCGTTCTCGATGATCAGGCGCTCATCGTGCAGGTCGCGGGCAAGGGGCTGGTCGTGATCACCGGCTGCGGCCACGCCGGCGTGGTGAACATCGCCCGCTACGCGACCAGGCTGACTGGAGGCCAGCCGCTGCATGCGGTCATCGGCGGGTTCCACCTGAACGGCCCGATGTTCGAGCCGCTGATACCGCGCGTGCTGGACGACCTGGCGGCGATGAGCCCGTCCGTGCTCGTTCCCGGTCACTGCACGGGCTGGCGAGCGCAGCACGCCATGTCGGCGCGGTTCCCCGATGCGTTCGTGCCCAACTCCGTCGGCACAAGCTTCTACCTGTGATGCCCGGCGGCAGCGCTCGCGTGACAGGCTGAGGTCATTGCGCACCCGGCAAACCAGCCGGCTGACGAAAGGCAGGCATCGATGCCCACCCGCACCGCTCGCACGACGTGGACCGGCAGTATTCAGGAGGGGAACGGGACGGTCGAGCTGGCCAGTTCCGGCGTCGGTACCTACGAGGTCAACTTCCCCCGGCGCGCGGCCGATGACGCCGGGGGCTTCACGAGCCCGGAGGAGCTCATCGCGGCAGCGCACTCCGCCTGCTTCGCGATGCAGTTCTCCGCGCTGCTCGGCGCGGCGGGCGGTTCGGATCCGTCGCTCGAGGTCACCGCGGATGTGACCCTCGGGCCCGACCCGGCCGGCGGGTTCCGGATCAGCGGCATCAAGCTGACCGTGAGCGGGTCGGCCACGGGGGTGTCGCCCGACGACTTCGCCCGGATTGCCGGCGAGGCCAAGGCCGCGTGCCCGGTCAGCAAGGCACTGGCCGGCACGGACATCACGCTTGACGTGAAGTAGCCCGCGACAGCGTTGTCAGGATGTGGCGGTCGGCGAGCCGGGTCAGCGCCGCCACGAGAGCCCGGCGATCGGCCTCGGAGAAGTCCGCCAGCAGCATGCCCTCGGCGTCGGCGATCGCTTCGTCGAAGCGACGCAGCGCCTGCACTCCTGATTCGGTGAGGATCACCTTGTTGCGGCGGCGGTCCGCCGGATCCGGCTCGCGCCGGACGTAGCCCTGCCGCTCGAGGTCGTTCAGTATGTCGACCATGTCGCTCGGGTCGAGGCCCAGCCGACGGCCGATCTCGGCCTGGGCGCCCGGCCCGAATTCCTCCAGCGTGGCGAGCACGCCGTAAAAGCCTCGCCGCAGGCCGACCTCGAACAGCCTGGCCTGCGTCAGCTGCTGGGCGTTGCGGGCCGCACGGCCAAGCAGCCAGAAGACGCGGCCCTCAAGCCGGCCAGGGGCCCGGTGCTCATCGTCGCAGGACTCGTCGCCGATCACGCCGCCAGTCTAGGTGAATTAGTTGGCGCATCCAACGATTCGTGGCTATCGTTGGCCGCACCAACGTTGGCGCGGCCAATGATCACACCCGGAGGAAGCCAGATGCAGGTAGTGCGGTATCACGACTACGGCGGCCCTGAAGTCCTGAAGGTTGAGGAAGCCGAGATCCCGGCGGCCGGTCCCGGCCAGGTGCTCATCCGCATGGAGGCTGTCGGTGCGAGCTGGGTGGACACGCTGTTCCGGCGCGGTGAGAACGCTTTCGGCAAACGGCCGCTGCCAGGCAGCCCGCACGGCGACGTCGTCGGAGTCGTGGCCGCGGTCGGCCCTGACGTCGATGCGGCCCTGGCCGGGCAGAGGGTCGCTGCCCTCGTCGACCCAGACGCCTACGCCGACTATGTGGTCGCCGGCACGGACTGGCTGGCGCCGGTACCTGACGGCGTGGGCCCGGGCGAGGCGAGCGTGCTGTCGATGCCGGCGCCGGTGGCGCTCCGGGTGCTGCGCGCGGGCCGGCTGGCGGCGGGGGAGACGGTCCTCGTGCACGCGGCTGCCGGAAGCATCGGTCACCTGCTGACCCAGCTCGCCCGACTAGAGGGTGCGGGCCGGGTCATCGCGACCGTCGGCTCGCCCGAGAAGGCTGACTTCGCCCGGCAGCACGGCGCCGATGTGGTGATCTCCTACCAAGATGGTGACTGGCCCGATCTGGTGCGCGCGGCCGCTCCGGGCGGGGTCGATGTGATCGCCGACAGTGTGGGCGGGCAGTTCACGCCGATAAATGTTGACCTGCTGGCGCCACTGGGGCGGGTTGTCCTGTACGGGGCCGAGAGCGGAGAGCTGCCGGTCGTCCCCGCGGTCGGCCTGCTCGGCCTGCGCAGCATCACGGGCTTCGGCTTGCTGGCCTGGCGCGCGGCCCGGCCGGAGCTGGCCCGGCAGGACATCGCCGACGTCACCGCGCACGCTGCCGCCGGCCGGCTCAAGGTCGCGGTCAGCGCGATGGTTCCGCTCGCGGAGGCGGCGAAGGCGCACGAGCTGCTGGAGGACCGGTCCAGGGTCGGCCGGGTCCTGCTCGTCCCGTAGCGGAGGGCTTCGGCGAACATCGGGACCGTTAGTCAGCGGATAGCACTGACTAACGGTCCCGGTCATCAGGCCGGGCTGACATCTGACCGTTTCATCGCAGTATGCGGTGCCGATCCTGCAGGCGCGGCGCACGCGTAAGTCCGGGCTGCGCGCGGAACACTGCAGTTATGGCCACCGCAATCGCTCCTGAGAAATCGCAGAGCCGGTCCGGATCGCTCCTGAGCCTGGGCTCCAGCGGGTCGATCCTGTCGATCGGCTCGACCGGTTCCATCCTGTCGATCGGCTCGGCGGGCTCGATCCTGTCCATCGGGTCCGCCGGGTCGATCCTGTCGATCGGATCGTTCGCGTGCGTCGCATCGATCCATTCGGCGTTCTCGGTGGGCTGCGTGGGCTCG
This sequence comes from Streptosporangiaceae bacterium, assembly GCA_036758685.1. Lineage (GTDB taxonomy): Bacteria > Actinomycetota > Actinomycetes > Streptosporangiales > Streptosporangiaceae > JAJYUU01. The sequence goes on from DAIOWC010000247.1 coordinate 7,702, forward strand.
CTGCTGTCCGGCTTCTCGCAGTGGTCGCTGAAGGCCTGGGGGTCCCGGACCGCTACGCCGTCTCAACCTGGCTTGCCGCCTCCAGCCCGAGCTCGGCGATCGACGTCTCGCGCATCTTGAACTTCTGCACCTTGCCGGTCACCGTCATCGGGAAGCCGTCGGTCACCCGCACGTACCGCGGCACCTTGTAGTGCGCGATCTTGCCGACGCAAAACTCCCGCACCTGCTCCTCGGTCACGGAGCTGCCCGGCCGCAGCTTCACCCAGGCGCACAGCTCCTCGCCGTACCTCGCATCGGGCACGCCGACGACCTGGACGTCCTCGATGTCGGGGTGGGAGTACAGGAACTCCTCGATCTCGCGCGGGTAGATGTTCTCCCCGCCGCGGATGACCATGTCCTTGATCCGTCCGACGATGTTGAGGTAGCCGGCCTCGTCCATCACCGCGAGGTCGCCGGTGTGCATCCACCGGCC
>DAIOWC010000248.1:0-8122 GCA_036758685.1 Streptosporangiaceae bacterium
GCCTCCGGCTGCTCGGCGCTGACCGGGGTGGAGGCGATCGCCAACGCCGTGCCGAGCTTCCGCAAGCCGAGGGCGCATCGGGCCCAGCACACCGAGGTGGGCCTGGGCGTGATCCTGGGCCTCATGCTGATCGGCATCGCGGTCCTGGCGGACAAGTTCCACGCGCTGCCGTCCGCGACGACGACCACCCTCGCGCAGCTCACCCAGGCATCGCTCGGGAAGAACTTCGTCTTCTACGCGATCCAGCTGATCACCACGGTGCTGCTGGCCCTGGCCGCGAACACCTCGTTCGGCGGCCTGCCCGTCCTGGCGTCGCTGCTGGCCACCGACAACTTCCTGCCGCACCTGTTCTTCCTGCGCGCCGCCCGCCAGGTGCACCGGTACGGCGTGGTCGTGCTCGCCGTGGCCGCCGCCATCCTGCTGGTGGTGTCGAAGGGCGATACGCAGGCGCTGATACCGCTATTCGCCATCGGGGTGTTCGTGGGCTTCACCCTCTCGCAGGCGGGCATGGTCAGGCACTGGCGAGAAAACCAGGAGCCCGGCTGGCGCATGCGGGCGACCATCAACGGGGTCGGCGCGTGCTTCACGGCGGCAGCGCTGGTGATCGAGCTGGTCAGCAAGTTCACCGAGGGCGCCTGGCTGATCGTGATCGTGGTGCCGCTGCTGGTCGCGATGTTCAGCCGGATACACACCCTCTACCAGCGCATCGGCGTCCAGCTTCAGCTCGGGCAGCTGCAGCCGCCACCGCAGAAGCGCAGCTCGCTGGTGGTCGTCCCGGTCGGCGGGATGTCCAGGCTCACCGCGGCCGGCATCTCGACCGCCATGTCCCTCGGTGACGAGGTAGTGGCTGTGACGGTCTGCTACGACGACCCGGAGTCGGACCGGGCCGATGCCAACTTCCGCGAGCAGTGGGAGCAGTGGCATCCGGAGGTGCCGCTCCTGACCCTCCGCAGCAATGGCCGCTCGCTCGGGCCTCCGGTGGTCGGCTTCCTGCGCGAGCTGGAACGCGCCGCCTCCTACGACCAGCTGGTGGTGCTGATCCCGGAGGTGCAGCCGGCCAGGCCGTGGCACCGGCTCCTCCACAACCAGCGCGGCTTCGTCCTGGAGCAGGCGATCGAGCGCGGCACGAAGAACGTTGTGATCTGCCGCCTGCGGTACCAGCTGGCCACAGTGGCAAGCGATCCGCCGGTGACGGGCGGCTAGAAGCGGCCGGCGGCCCGGAGCCAGCGGGCCCAGCCGCTGCCGGCGTAGGTGGTGGTCACCAGCCGCAGGTCGCTGTTCAGCGCCGCGGCCGCGGGGGCGCCCGCGGCGTTCAGCCACACCGCCGGAACTCCGACCACGGTGCTGCCCAGGGCGGTCCACGGGCTCCACGGCACCGGGCCGGCGACCGGCTGCGCGCTGTAGCCGAGCTGGCCGTCCGGCAGCTCGCTGAATACCGCGATGCCGCCGCCGGGCCAGGCGCTGACGGCCGGCGAGACCTGGGTGCTCACGACGCCGCGCGGTCCCTGGACGGCCATCCAGCTGCCGCCCGGCCTGCTCTGCCAGGCTTCCCCGAGGACGCCAGCCGCGGACCCAGCGAGCACGGCGGTCTGGCCGGGCCCGTCGGGCGCGACCGCGGGCACGCCAGTCAGCCCGGTCAGGCCAGCGATGAGCTGCCACGGCTGCCATCCGCCCGGCCTGTCCGTGGCCTCGGCCAGCGCCCCTCCGGTCGTGACGCAGAAGATCTCCAGCGTGCCGGAGGCGGAGTAGGGCACCGGGGTGCCGGCGCAGCTGCCGCCGATCGAGGTCCACGCCGTCCAGGCCGAGTTATCGTCCGGTGCCTGCTGCGCCGTGGTCTGGACCGCCCCGTTCACGTCGGTGATGAACACGCCCACGCTGCCATCAGGCTCGAGGGCAGCGGCCGGGTCGCCGGTCACCTTCCCCGGTGATCCGGCACCGGTGCCGCCGGCCCAGTCCCAGCCGCCCGGATAACCGGGCTGCTGCCATGCGTGCACGATGGCTCCGGTCCTGGCGGCCGCGAACACAGTCAGCCGGCCGTTCTGATCGGACGCGACCGCCGGATTGCTGACCAGGTTTCCTGGCGCGTGCCCGACGGTCCTGGCCGTGGACCAGCCGGGGGCGCCGACGGCAGGCTGGTAGGAGTGCCGCATCGTTCCCTTCGTGGTCGTTGCGAACCACTCCGCCGACCCGCCGCTGTTGATGCCGACCGCGATCCGGAACACGAACGGGTACGGGAACGGCGGGAAAGGTGGCTGGTCGGGGGGCGGCGACGGGGTCGGACTCGGGGTCGGCGCGGGTGCCGAACCCGGTTTGGCGCCCAGGTTGACGTTGAGCTCGTCGTTGTCGATGTTCAGGGTGGCGCCGCCCCACGTCTCGTCGTGTCCGCCGGTGTACTGGTGCAGCCGCTGGTGGTTGATCCACATGCTGGCCGGCATGTAACTGCTGCTCGTTGTCGCGTCGCCGTCCCAGTCGGCGTAGTGGATGACATCAGGCTCGACGATCTTGCCTCTGGCCTTGATGAGGTCGCTGATGTTGCCGAATGACTCGTAGACCCCGGCCTGGTAGCCAGCGGCGTGCACGGCCGCGTCCCAGGCTGACAGGAACGTGGTCACCTCCGAGCCGCAGCCGGTGTAATACTCCATGTCGTAAATCAGCGGGGTGGGCGCCGGGATGCCGAGGTTACGGGCCTGCCGAACCGCATCCGCGGCCGCGGCCTTGCCCTCGGCCGCCGCGCTGGAGGCGACGATCGGGGTATCGCCGAAGGCGTCCACGCAGCTCGCCTGCAGCCCCGCGTAGAACGCGAAGTAGTGCCAGCCCTCCCGCTGGATCGTGTTGATCCAGCGGGCCGTCAGGCTCGCCTGCGCGCAGCCGCGGTTGATCCCGCCGATGTAGATGCCGATGGCCCGGTACGGCGAGGCCAGCCAGTCCTTCATCGTGGCCGCCGACGGCGCTGCGCAGCTATCGAAGCCGGCCCCCTGGTAACGGCCCTGGAGCTTGGCCGCGGGAATGGCGGCCGGCGTGAGGTCGCGCGCGTCCGGCGAGTCGGCGGCGGTTCCAGGACTGCCGGTCAGCCGCAGGCTGGCCTCGACCGCGCGGATGAGCGGCAGGTCCTGCCCGTAGGACAGGCTCACCTCGACGCCGGCGGCGGGCACCATGTCGATGATCGTGTGGGAGATGGCGGCATCGGGGTTAGTCAGGATGGCGGTCGGCCCGATGTCGGTCCGCCTGGTGGCCGCGCGGAGGTCGGGGCTGGCCCGGTTGATGGGCATGAGCTGGACGGACTCGGTTTTCCCGGCGAGGACCTGGGCGGGGCAGGCCGGGTCGGGTCCGGGTGTGCCGAGGTAGACCGCGTGCCGGGACAGGCTCGGGCAGATCGCCGGATGCGTGGCCAGGTTGAAGACCGGCCAGCTCGCGGGAACCTCCAGAGCGACGCCGTCGTAGGTCACCCGGCGCCAGGAGGCATGGGAGGCTGCGCTCGCGCCGTAGGCGAATCCGGCTACTAAGGAAATTACCAGAAAGACGAGTACAGGGCGCAGTCTTCGAATTCCCATGCCGCAATGCTGCCGACACTTACGAGATCATGAGAGGACTTTCTAATAACCTTACCTAGCTCTTATTTCACGGCTCGTAGCATTGCCTGAGAAGGGCGACGTTCCGGTTACGAGTGCTCTGGGTCGGGCTGGTACCGGTATCCCATACCGGGCTCGGTCAGCAGCCAGTGCGGCCGGGCCGGGTCGGGTTCCAGTTTGCGCCGCAGCTGCGCCATGTACAGCCGCAGGTTGCCGGCGGCGTCGGCGTAGCCGGGCCCCCACACTTCGGACAGCAGCTGCTGCTGGCTGAGCAGCTTGCCGGGATTCCTCAGCAGCACCTCGAGCAGGTGCCATTCGGTGGGGGTCAGCCTGACGTCCGCGCCGTTCCCGTCGGCGTGGATCACGCGCTTGGCGGCAAGATCGACGATCAGGTCGCCGAGCTCGACCCTGGGCGAATCGCCGGCCTCGCCACCGAACCGCCTGCTGACGGCTCGCATCCGGGCAAGCAGCTCGTCCATGCCGAACGGCTTAGTGACGTAGTCGTCGGCGCCGGCGTCCAGGGCCTCGACCTTGTCGGTGCTGTCGGCGCGCCCGGACAGCACGATGATCGGCGCCGCGCTCCAGCCGCGCAGGCCGTGGATCACCTCGACGCCGTCCATGTCCGGCAGGCCGAGGTCGAGGATGACCAGGTCCGGAGGGTGCTTGGCGGCAAGTTCAAGCGCCTCGCCAGCGGATCCGGCGGTGTGCACCTCGTAGTCGCGGACGCGCAGGTTGATGCGCAGGGCGCGGACGATCTGCGGCTCATCGTCGATGACCAGGACGGCAGTCAGCTGGGCTCCTCGTCAGCGGAGTAGGTCCCGGCGTTCTGATCGCGTCCGACGCTGACCGCAGGCGCGGGTACGGCGGGGAGGGACAAGGTCATCGTAAGCCCGCCGCCAGGCGTCTCATCAGGCTCCAGGGTGCCGCCCATAGCCTCGGTCAGTCCTCTGGACAGGGCCAGGCCGAGCCCGACGCCTGTGGTGTTGTCGGTGTCACCCATGCGCTGGAACGGGACGAACATATGGTTCCGCTGGTCCTCGGGGATGCCGGGGCCCCAGTCGATGACCCGCAGCTCGACGCGGTCGCGCAGTGCGCTGCCCGCGAGGGCCGGGGGAGTGCCGGCGGGCGAGTACCTGAGTGCGTTCGCGGTGAGGTTGGCGACGACCCGCTCGAGGATGGCCGGGTCGACGGCGACCTCGGGCAGGTCGTGCGGGATGTTGACGTGCACGGCACGAGCGGCGGGCCCGAGGTCATCCAGCGACCTGGCGACGATCTCGGACAGATCGGCGGGCCGCGGGAAGACCGCCAGCGCGCCGGCCTGCAGCCTGCTCATGTCGAGCAGGTTATCGACGAGGCGGGCGAGCTTGTCCAGCGACTCGTCGGCGGTGGCCAGCAGCTCGTCGTGGTCGGCGGCGTCCCACTCGATGTCGTGGCTGCGCAGGCTGGTCACAGCCGCCTTGGCCGAGGCCAGCGGAGTGCGCAGATCGTGGCTGACGGCAGCCAGGAGCGCTGTGCGGACGCGGTCGGCTTCCGCGATCGGCTTGGCCGCCTCGGCCTCCGCCGCCAGCCGGCCCTGCTCGAGCGCGGCGGCGGCGTACGCGGCGAACGCGCCGAGCACCCTCCGGTCGGTGGCGGGCAGCGCGCGGCCGCGCAGTGCCAGCACGAGGTTGTCGCTGACCGGTACCTCGACGTCGGCCTCGTCCGGCCGGCTGACCGGGTAGTCACCGGAGACCCCGGCCGCGGACCAGGCACCGTCCTTGCGCTCGAGCAGCGCGACCGATTCCATGCCGAAGGCCTCGCGGACGCGGTCCAGGACCGCCGACAGTGCGCGCTGGCCCCGGAGCACGCTGCCTGCGGTCGTCGCGAGCAGCTCCGATTCGGCTCCGGATCTGGCTGCCTGCTTGGTCCGCCGGGCGGCGGTGTCCACGATAGAGCTGACCGCGACGCCGACCGCGGCGAAGATTATGAGCGCGAGCACGTTGTTCGCCTGGGCGATCGTGAACTGGTGAATCGGCGGGATGAAGTAGTAGTTCAGCAGGAGGGAGCCCGCCACGGCGGCGACCAGCGCGGGGATGATCCCGCCCACCAGCGCGACCGCGATGACCGCGGCCTGGAAGATCAGCGCGTCACTGGTCAGGTTGATCGAACTGCGCAGGCCGCAAAGCGCCAGGGTCAGCAGCGGCATCAGCACGACCGCCAGCGCGTAGCCAGCCAGCTTGCGCTGCCGGGGCAGGCCGCCCTGGGCCCTGGGCAGGCCGCGGCCCTTGCCGGCGTAGGAGTGGGTGACCATGTGGACGTCGATGTCGCCCGATCCCCTGACGGTCCGATTGCTGACCCCGGGTCCGGTCAGCAGAGAGGACAGCCAGCTGCGGCGGCTGACGCCGATCACGAGCTGCGTGGCGTTCTCCGCCCTGGCGAAGGTCAGCAGCGCCTCGGGCACGTTGTCCCCGACGACCTGGTGGTACGTGCCACCGAGCGACTCGGTCAGCCGCCGCTGGCTCGCCAGGGCGGCCGGGTTGGAGCCGGTGAGGCCGTCCGACCTGGTCACGTGGACCGCCAGCAGGTCGCCGCCGGCCGTCCGGGCGGCGATCCTCGCCGCCCGGCGGATAAGCGTGTCGCCCTCGGGACCGCCGGTCAGCGCGACCACGACCCGCTCGCGCGCCTCCCAGGTGCCCCGGATGTCGTGGGCTTCCCGGTAGCGCTGGAGTCCCTCGTCGACCTTGTCGGCCAGCCAGAGCAGCGCCAGCTCGCGCAGCGCCGAGAGGTTGCCGATACGGAAGTAATTGGTCAGGGCCGCGTCGACCTTGTCGGCTTTGTAGATGTTCCCGTGCGCCATCCGGCGGCGCAGAGCCTCGGCCGTCATGTCGATGAGCTCGACCTGGTCGGCCGCCCGGACCACGGCATCCGGCACGGTCTCGCGCTGAGGGACACCGGTGATCTTCTCCACGACGTCGTTCAGCGACTCCAGGTGCTGGATGTTGACGTTGGAGATGACATCGATCCCGGCGTCGAGCAGCTCGTTGACGTCCTGCCACCGCTTCTCGTTGCGCGAGCCCGGCACGTTGGTGTGCGCGAACTCATCGACGAGCGCGACCTCGGGGTGGCGGGCGAGGACCGCATCCAGGTCCATCTCCTCGAACTCGGTGCCGCGGTAGGCGACCCGGGCGCGCGGGACGACCTCGAGGTCGCCGATCTGCTCGGCCGTGTGCGGGCGGCCGTGGGTCTCCACGAACGCGACGACCACGTCCGTGCCGCGTTCTCGCCGCCGGTGACCCTCGTTGAGCATGGCGAAGGTCTTGCCGACACCCGCTGCCGAGCCCAGGTAGACCCTCAGCTGGCCGCGGGCGCCTGGCGCTCTTTGCGCCTTCACATCCGCCAGGCCGTCAGTGCTCATAAGCTCCCCAACAGTTCCATCATCGCTGGTACCAGATCATGGCTGATACCGGTATCCCATGCCGGGCTCGGTCAGCAGGTGCCTGGGCCGGGGCGGGTCATCTTCCAGCTTGCGGCGGAGCCCCGCCATGTGGAACCGCAGGTAGTGGGTGCTCTCCTCGGAGCCGGGGCCCCAGAGCTCGGCCAGCAGCCGGGACGAGGGGACAAGCTGGCCCGGCGAGCGGAGGAGGATCTCCAGCATCCGCCACTCGGTCCTGGTCAGCTTCACGACCTCGGACTCGGCCGCGGCAGCTCCCGTTCCCGCCTCTAGGGGGCTCACGGCTCCGGGGTTCACGGCACCGTCGGCGGCAATCATGGCGGCGGTGGCCGCGGCGGTCGGGCCGGCGGGGCCGCGGTCCTCGGATGCCTCGGCCGGGCGCTTGACCGCGGTGCGGGCGGCCAGGTCGATCGCCGTCCGGCCGATGCTGAACACCTGCCGGCTGGACGGGTGGGCGTCCCGCCGCAGCAGCGCCCGGAGCCGGGCCAGCAGCTCTTCCATCGAGAACGGCTTGGTGACGTAGTCATCCGCGCCGGCGTCGAGGGCGCCGATCTTGTCGCCCGACCCGGCCCGGCCGGACAGGACGATCACCGGGACGTTCGTCCAGGCGCGAAGCTGACGGATCACCTCGTTGCCGTCCAGGTCCGGCAGGCCCAGGTCGAGCAGCACGGCGTCGGGCGGACGCCGTGCTGCCTCGACCAGAGCCTCCTGGCCGGCCACGGATGTGGTTACTTCGTAACCACGGGCGCGCAGGTTGATCTGCAGCGCCCTCAGCAGGGCCGGCTCATCCTCAACTATGAGGACGCGCCCGCCATCAGACTGGGTACTTTTCATCGAGCGCGGTGTTCAGCAGGAGGACGTTCACCGTCGGCGAGCCGAGGAAGCCGAGCGTGCGGCCCGTCGTGTACTTCTGCACGAGCGCCTCGACCTGCGCCGGGGTGATGTGCCTGGCGGCTGCGACCCGGTCCACCTGGATGGCGGCGTTGGCCGGACTGATGTCCGGGTCCAGGCCGGAGCCCGAAGCCGTCACGGCGTCCGAGGGGATCTTCGAGACCGGCACGTGGTCGAACGCGGCGATCTGCTGCTGCCGCTGCTTGACGAACTGGATCTGGGCCGGGTTGTT
>DAIOWC010000249.1:0-8052 GCA_036758685.1 Streptosporangiaceae bacterium
CGCGAGTCGCCGATGTGCACCAGGCCGAGTTCGGATCCCGACCACAGCAGCGCGGTCAGCGTCGTGCCCATCCCGCGGAGCGCCGGATCGGACTTGGCCATCGTCGTGAGCCTCCGGCTGGCCTGCCGGACGGCGTGATCGAGTGCGTTGAGGACCGTCGCGGGCAACCGGCGGCTGCTTCGCAAGCCGCCGGCCCACTCAGTGCTCCAACAACCGGCCAGCGGCGTGGCCGCCCATGCCGTCGGCGATGGCCAGCAATTGCGCGCCCGCGTAGGCCGTGTCCTCGTTCTCCTCGCGCTTCAGCCCGATGTCGGTCCGCACCGCGTACCGGATGGCCAAAGTTGCCTGAGCATCGTTCACTGCCGTTTCCTTTCCGGACAGGTATCCGATGAGGAACGCGGCTAGCGCCCGTCTCGCGGTCGTCTCTGCCTCGACCTGGTCCCAGTACGCGGTCAGAATCGCCGCGGCCTGAGCCGGTGCCGCCGTGCTCGCCTGCCGGATCGCCGCGAGCGGCATGCCCAGCCGGCGCAGCCACGCCACCAGGCGGGCCTGCTCAAGCTGCGACGGCGCATACCGCCGGTAGCCTGACCCGGAATCGATTTCGGCCGGCCGCAGCAGGTCCAGTTCGTCGTAGAGCCGCAATGCCTTGCGGGAGAGCCCGGATGCCCGGGCGAACTCGCCGCTGGTCATCAGCTCCACCGCCGCCTCCTCATGCCAGGCACACAACCCGGCGAAGCCAGGCTCAGGCTGGCCCCAGGGGCGAGGTCAAGTCGCCGGCCGCTCGCGAACGTAGTGGCCCTGGCCGGGCACGCTGACCAGCAGCCCCTCGCCCTTCAGGATTGACAGCGAACGGGCCGCCACATGGTGCGAGACGTGGTGATGCTGGCTGATCTCGTGGATGGACGGCACCTTGCCGGACAGGTAGCCCTGGAAGATCTCGTCGCGCAGAATGTTCGCGAGCTGCTCATACGGCGGCACCGCATTGTCTGGATCGATCACGCCGCAAGCATATCGATCTCACTATGTGGACATGTAATGTCACTATGTGAGCAGAAACGCGCGCTGGATCATCCTGCTGGTCGGGATGATCGCGATGACCGCTGGCTGCACGTTTCAGTACGGACTCGCGTACCTGATCCCCGCCCTCCGCCATGAGGGATTCTCGCTGGAGCTGGCCAGCGTCCTCGTCGCCTGCCCGACCGCCGGGCTGCTGCTGACGCTCATCGGCTGGGGTGCCGCCGCCGACCGCTACGGCGAGCGGGTCATCCTCGCGACCGGGCTCGCGCTGGCTGGCGTGATCCTGCTGCTCGCGAGGACGGTACACGGGACGGTCGGCCTCGGTACCTGCCTCGCCCTGGCCGGCGCGGCGGGCGGCTCGGTGTTCGCCGCCAGCGGCCGGCTCATCCTGGGCTGGTTCGCGCGCCATGAGCGCGGCCTGGCGATGGGCATCCGGCAGAGCGCGCAGCCCATCGGGGTTGCGCTGGCCGCGCTCACGCTCCCGGCGCTCGGCTCGGGCGGCACCGCGGATCCGTTGCTGTTCCTAGGTGCGTTCTGCCTCGTCGCCGCGGCCCTGGTGATCGCATTCGTGCGTGATCCGGAGCGGCCGGCGCCCCCCGCCGGCCAGGACGGCAGCGGGCGCACCGCCTCGCCCTACCGGCAGCCGGTGCTGTGGCGCATCCACGCCGCGAGCGCGCTGCTGGTTGTCCCGCAGTTCACCGTGGCCACGTTCGCGCTGGTATTCCTGGTCGACGGGCGGGGGTGGACGGCCCTGGCCGCCGGGCGGCTCCTGGCGGTCGCGCAGGCGTGCGGCGCGGGCTCGCGGCTGGGAGCGGGTTACTGGTCGGACCGGGTCGGCAGCCGGATGCGCCCGATGCGGATTCTCGCGATCGGCACCGCCGTCGGCATGCTGCTGCTCGCGGTGGCCACGGCGGCGGGCTCCGGCCTGGCGGTGCCCGTCCTCCTGGCCTGCAGTGTGGTGGCGGTGAGCACAAACGGGCTGGCCTTCACGGCCGTGGCCGAGTACGCGGGGTCGGCGTGGGCCGGCCGGGCCCTTGGCATCCAGAACACCGGCCAGAACGCGCTGGCCGCCGCGACCCCGCCGGTCATGGCGCTGGCCATCGGCGCAATCGGGTACGGGGGCGGGTTCGCGGTGGTCGCGGCGTTCCCGATCGTCGCCGCGGCGCTCGTCCCGGTGACGAGCGAGCTGGCGCGCCCGGCGGCCAGGGCTCTACGGCCCCGCCGGAACCCGGTCCAGGAGCAGGCCGAATAGATCGCGGTAGGCGGCCAGCAGGCTCTCGTCGGAGTCCAGCTGCTCCTCGGAGCGGGACTCGCCGCTGGTCCGGATCAGCATCCGCCCGGCGACCGAGACCCGGCCGTCCTCGGCTAGCCGGGAGCAGATCGTTCCCTGCCGGAAGTGTGACTCGGGCCAGGTCTGCTGCCACCAGCAGGTCGGCATGAATTCGTCCAGCGACCGGGCCCTGGCCTCGATCCGGTACTGCGGCTGCCCGTCCCTGAGCACGTCGAGGTCGCCGTCGCCGGCGTCGGCGACGCGGAACTGGCCGGCCGGGTCCTCCTGGTCGCCGCGGCTGTCCAGGCGCAGCGGGTAGACGGCGTGGCTGCCGAATCCGACGTCGGCGAGCCACGGGCCGGAGCCGTCCGGCGGCGCGACGGCGAGCGTCAGATGATCAAACGGCGGCCCGAGCCCGCTGCCGCCGTACACGCGCGCCGCAAGGCGGGTGACCTGCGCGCCGAGGGACTCGAGGAGGAGCGCGAACAGCCCGTTGAGCTCGTAGCAGAAGCCCCCGCGGCGCCGGCTGACGATCTTGGCAGTCAGGTCGTCCTCGGCCAGTGAGATCGGCTCGCCCAGGTGGATGCTGAGGTTCTCAAACGGCACGGTCAGCTGGTGAGCGCGGTGCAGCCGCGCGAGCCCGGCGCCATCGAGCGTGACCGGCTCGGTCACGCCGATGCGCTGCAGGTACGCGGTCGCGGTGGCGGCGTCCACCTCAGGGCATGCGCTCGTAGGCGGGCAGCGTCAGGAAGTCCACGTAGTCGTCGGCGAGCGCGACCTCGGTAAACAGGCTTGTCGCCTGCTCAAACCGCGCCTCGTTGTAGGCGCCGCCGAGCTGCTCGCGGATCGAGATCAGTTCCTCGCCGATGATCCGCTCCACCAGGTCCCTGGTCACCTGCGGCCCGTCGGCGAGCGTGACGTCGTTGTGCAGCCACTGCCAGATCTGCGAGCGCGAGATCTCCGCCGTCGCCGCGTCCTCCATCAGGTTGAAGATCGCGACCGCGCCCGTGCCGTCGAGCCAGCTGGCCAGGTACTGCAGGCCGACGCTGATGTTGTTGCGCAGGCCGCCCTCGGTGATCAGGCCGGGAGTCTCGCTGACGGCCAGCAGCTCGGCCGCCGTCACGTGCACGTCGTCGCGCTGCTTGCCCAGCTGGTTGGGCGCGTCGCCGAGCACGCTGTCGAACACCTCGCGGCAGATCGGGACCAGGTCGGGGTGCGCGACCCAGGACCCGTCGAAGCCGTCGTTGGACTCGCGGGTCTTGTCCTCCCTGACCTTGGCCAGCGCGCGCTCGGTGACCTCGGGATCGCGCCGGTTGGGGATGAACGCCGCCATCCCGCCCATCGCGTGCGCGCCCCGCGCGTGGCACGTCTTGACCAGCAGCTCGGTGTAGGCGCGCATCATCGGCGCGGTCATCGTGACCGCGTTGCGCTCGGGCAGGAGGAACTCGGCACCGCGCGTGCGGAACTTCTTGATGATGCTGAACAGGTAGTCCCAGCGGCCGGCGTTGAGCCCGGCACTGTGGTCGCGCAGCTCGTAGAGGATCTCCTGCATCTCGAACGCGGCCGGGATGGTCTCGATCAGCACGGTCGCCCTGATCGTGCCCTGCGGGATGCCAAGGGCGCCCTGCGCCAGCACGAACGCGTCGTTCCAGAGCCGGGCCTCGAGGTGGCTCTCCATCTTGGCCAGGTAGAAGTAAGGGCCCTTGCCCTTCTCCAGCTGGCGCCGGGCGCAGTGCGTGAAGTACAGCGCGAAGTCCACCAGGCTGCCGGAGGCGCGCTGGCCGTCGATGAGCAGATGCTTCTCCGGCAGGTGCCAGCCGCGCGGCCGGACCACGATCGTGGCCAGCTCGTCGTCGGGCCGCAGCCGATAAGACTTGCCCTCTTCGCTGGTGAAGTCGATGGTCCGGTCCAGCGCGTCCTTGAGGTTCAGCTGGCCGGTGATCATGTTGTCCCAGAGCGGGGTGTTGGCGTCCTCGAAGTCGGCCAGCCAGACCTTGGCGTTCGAGTTGAGCGCGTTAATGGTCATCTTCTTGTCGGTCGGGCCGGTGATCTCAACCCGCCGGTCGATGAGGCCGGGCGCCGGCGGGGCGACGCGCCAGGAGGTATCCGACCTGATCGCCTCGGTGCTGGTCAGGAAGTCGAGCATGGCCCCGGCGGACAGCTCCTGCTGCCGTTCCACCCGTGCGGCCAGCAGGTCCAGGCGGCGCTGGCCGAGCTCGCGGTGCAGGACCGCGATGAGGTCGAGCGCTTCAGGGGTGAGGATCTCGTCGTACCGGCTGCCGGACGGGCCTGCGATTTCGACGCCACTCAACGTTGCCACGCTCCTAAGGTCTTGCCGGCCTGGGCTGTACCCGAAGGTTACTCACCGGCGAGGGAGCGGGCATGCGAGGGCGGGCGCGCTTGTTATTCAGGTGAGGATGGATGCACTCCGTGGCACTATCAACACAGCTCTCCGCGATCAGAAGGCGGGCGTAATAAAAATAACCAGCTATTCAGGTGATAAGCACTCTATGACCGCCCTATCCAATGAAAACCCGGACCGCGATCCCCGCTGGGAGACCGACGGGGAGCCCGACGACGGGCAGCTCGACCTTGAGCAGCGGCACGCGCTGCGGCGCGTGGCCGGCCTCTCTACCGAGCTCGAGGACATCAGCGAGGTCGAGTACCGGGCGCTGCGGCTCGAGCGCGTGGTGCTGATGGGCGTCTGGACCGAGGGCACGCTCGCGATGGCGGAGAACTCGCTGCGCGAGCTGTCGGATCTGGCCGAGACCGCCGGATCGCTGGTGCTGGATGCGCTGGTGCAGCGCCGCGGCAAGCCCGACGCGTCCACCTACGTCGGGGCCGGGAAGGCGCGGGAGCTCGCCGACATCGTCGCCAGCCACGGTGCCGACACGGTGATCTGCGACGGTGAGCTGACGCCCGGTCAGCTGCGCAGCCTGGAGGGCACGGTCAGGGTCAAGGTCGTCGACCGCACCGCGCTCATCCTGGACATCTTCGCCCAGCACGCCCGCAGCAAGGAGGGCAAGGCCCAGGTCGAGCTGGCGCAGCTCCAGTACCTGCTGCCGCGCCTGCGAGGCTGGGGTGAGTCGCTGTCCCGGCAGGCTGGCGGCCGTGGCGCCGGCGGGAACGGCGGCATCGGGACGCGCGGACCTGGCGAGACCAAGATCGAGACCGACCGGCGGCGGATCCGGACCCGGATCGCCAAGCTGCGCCGGGAGATAGCCGACATGTCCGTCGGCCGCGAGGTCCAGCGCGGACAGCGCCGGCGGCGGGCCATCCCGTCCGTGGCGATCGCCGGCTACACCAACGCGGGCAAGTCGACCCTGCTGAACCGGCTTACCGGCGCCCAGGTGCTGGTGGACAACTCGCTGTTCGCCACGCTGGACCCGGCCGTACGCAAGGCCAGGACCCCGTCGGGGCTGCCGTTCACGCTGACTGACACCGTCGGCTTCGTGCGGCACCTGCCGCACCAGCTGGTCGATGCGTTCCGGTCGACGCTGGAGGAGGTCGCGGACGCCGATCTCATCCTGCATGTGGTCGACGGCTCGGACGCGGACCCGCGCTCGCAGCTGGCCGCCGTCAGGGAAGTGCTCAGCGAGGTCGGCGCGGCGGACGTGCCCGAGCTCGTGGTGATCAACAAGGCCGACGCCGCGGACAGCATCGAGCTAGAGGGGCTGCAGCTGTCTGAGCGGCAGTCCGTCATCGTCTCGGCCGCGACCGGCGAGGGCATCGACAAGCTGATGGCGGAGATAGAGCGGCTGCTGCCGCGCTCCCAGCGCGAGGTCAGCGTCGTGATCCCGTACGACCGGGGCGACCTGGTCGCGCGCGCCCACGACGAGGGCGAGGTCCTCACCGTGCACCACGGTGGCGAGGGCACCGAGCTCACCGCGCGGGTCCCGCTGGGGCTGGCTGCGGCCCTGGACAAATTTGCGGCGTCAGGATTGACCGGCTAGGCGCTATCCGCATTATGTCGGGCGCAATTGCGTGGTGCAGTTGATGAACGCCGCAGAAACAGCAGTGCGGCCGACCCGCTGCAATCCATTGCAAAAACGCCGGAGCGCGCTGTCGCGCATTCAGCCAGCGGCGGACTGGCGCCGGACCTGGCCCGACTGACCTGCGGGCGAGGCCGGCCTCCGCGCAGCTCGTTCCCGGAATTATCGGGGTTGGTAATCGCCCGGCGCGTGCCGCATCGTCGATTTGGGGCCCCTTTACACGGATCCGCTTGTGCAATACGGTGACTCAACCGATATGTTTAGTGAGCGCGCCGGCACCGGCCGTGCTCCCGGTCCGCGCCGCACCATTCACCCGCCACGCCGGTCAGGGGAGACCGCATGAAGGTTTCGCTCTCCGCAGAGACGCTGCGGCGAACGGTGCGCGGCTGTCAGGCTTGATGCGATGACCATCCGGCTGCTGACCAACATCGGGCGCCTCTGGACGGGCTCCGAGGTGTGGAGCAACGCTGCGATCGTGACCCAGGACGACCGCATCGCCTGGGTGGGCCCGGCTTCCGAGCTGCCCGCCGGCGTCCCCGGCGTTATCGAGGACATCGTCGACGTTGACCACGTCGAGAACCTGGGCGGGGCGCTCGTCACTCCTGGCCTCATCGACGCGCACACGCACCCGGTGTACGCCGGCAACCGCTGGGCCGAGCTGGCCATGCGCTCCGGCGGATCGACGGGATCGGAGATCATCGCGGCGGGCGGCGGCATCGGCTCCACGGTGACGGTCACGCGCGGCACGGACCCGTGGACCCTGTGCAGCGGGGTCAGGGAACGGCTGCGCGAGTGGCTGCGGGGCGGCGCGACGACGGTCGAGGCCAAGACCGGCTACCACCTGACCAGGGACGGGGAGCTGGCCGACGTCCGGCTGCTCCGGTCGCTGGAGAACGAGCCGGGCATGCCGCGGGTGCACGTGACGTTCCTGGCCGCCAACTCCGTCCCGCCCGAGTACTTCGGCCGGCGCGCCGACTACGTGGATGCGGTGGCGAGCTGGTGCGCCGACGCCGCGGCGGCGGGGGCGGACAGCATCGACGTTCACTGCGCCGAAGACCGGTTCAGCGTCCGCGAGGCCGGCTGGATCCTCGGCAAGGGCAGGGCTGCGGGCCTGCTCCCGCGCCTGCACGCCGGCGGCGACAGCCACACCGGGGCGGCGCTGCTGGCGGCCGAGCTCGGCTGTGCCTCGGCGGACCTGCTGCATGACGCCGACGACGCGGACATCTCGGCGCTCGCCAGGGCCGGTGTCGCCGCGGTGGTCTGCCCGGCGATGCCGTCGGAGGCCAGGCAGCAGCCGCCGGTGCGCGCGCTGCTGGACAAGGGCGTGCCGGTCGCGCTCGGTTCCGCCCATGCTCCGGGCGCGAACGGGATCACGTCGATGCCGCTGATCATCAACCTGGCGATGGCGAACTTCGGGATGAGCGTCGCCGAGGCGCTGCGCGCGGCCACCATGGGCGGGGCCCAGGCGCTGCGCGCGCCGGACCGGGGAGCGATGACCCGCGGCCGGCTGGCGGACATCGTGGCGTGGGACGCCGACCACGAGGGCGCGTTCGGCTGGTCCTACGGCCTCAAGCCGGTCCGCGTCTGGCGCGGCGGCGAGCCGGTCCTGGCCTGACCGGATTACCTGCACGCCAGCGTCGTCAGCGGTCTGGGCGTCACCAAGTCATGGCATGCTGCAGGCATGAGTTCTGGGCATCCCGTCACGGTGATCGTCGGCGACGAGGAGCTGCTCGTCGAGCGGGCGGTCAGCGACGCCGTGGCCAGGGCGGCCGG
>DAIOWC010000250.1:0-8050 GCA_036758685.1 Streptosporangiaceae bacterium
CGCTCGACGACGGCCTGACCCGCGACAGTCAGCACGAGCGCCGCGGCGACGACCAGGACAGTGTCGAGCAGTCCGGTCCAGGGCGTCGTGAGGCTTGAGCCGGGCCAGTCGTTCCACCAGAACGCGATCATGGCGACGGCCGGCAGCGCGAACGTCGAGATCGGGCCGAGGACCAGCAATGACGACTGGGTGCTGCCGGTGCCGAGGGCCAGGGCGAAGAAGACGGCCGCCGCGAGCAGCAGCCCTCCGATGCCGAGCCGGGGCTGCGCGGCGAGATGCTGGCGCTGCAGGTCCGCCAGGGCCTTGCGCTGCAACTCCGGCGGAGTTGTCAGAGCCGGCCGGCCGGTCATCTCGCTATCGGGTGTGCTTCTTGGCGTGGCACTGCGCGATCAGGCCGCAGATGCGCAAGCAGGTGCTCGACGGCGATCGGCAACGCGCGGGCCCGGTATCCAGTCGCGTGGTACACCGCGTTGGCGATCGCGGCCGCGGATCCCACTTGCCCGATCTCGCCGACGCCCTTGACGCCGAGCGGGCTGACGACGTCGTCCTGGACTTCGATCAGCTCGACATCCACGTCAGGTGCGTCGGCATTGACAGGAACGAGGTAATCGCCCAGGCTCGCGTTCGCCCACCGGCCCAGGGTCGTGTCCATGTGAGTGCCCTCGAGCAGGGCCTGGCTCATGCCCCACAGCATGCCGCCCATGAGCTGGCTGCGCGCCGTCCTCGGATTAAGGACCCGGCCCGGTGCGAAGGCCCCGGTCAGGTGCCGGACCCGGATGATGCCGAGGTCGGCGTCCACCGCGACCCTGGCAAACTGCGCGCCGAACGTGAGCAGGCCGTACGGGGTGTCCAGCGGCGGAGGATCCCAGCTGCCGATGGCCTCGGCGTCATTCATGAAATGACGCTGCATCAGGCTGCTGTAGGTCTCGCCGACGCTGGCGTCGCCAGCCAGCGTCATCCGTCCGCCTGCTACGGCGACCCTGCTTGCGTCGACGCCGTGCAGCGGTGACTGGCTGTCGCTCACAGCCAGCGAGATCAGCTGATCGCGCAGCGCGATGGCAGCGTTATGCACGGCGGCGCTGACCATCATCGCGCCGTTCGAGCCCACGGGCGACCCGGCGGTCGGCAGGTCAGTGTCGCCGAACTCGAATCGCACATGCTGCAGGTCGATGCCGAGGCCGTCAGCCGCGACCTGAGTCATCACGGTCGACATCCCCGTCCCGAACTCTTGCGTGGCGGTCTGCATGATGGCGGTGCCGTCCGCGTACAGGTGCGCCCGGGCACGCTGGGTATGCATGAAGAACGCGACCGGATACCCGGCCGTCGCCATCCCGGTGCCGATCAGCCAGTTCCCGTCGCGCTCGGAGCGCGGCTGCGGGTTACGCCCTTCCCAGCCGAACCTGCGGGCGCCGCGCTCGTAGCATTCCCGCAGCCCGTGACTGGACCACGGGTTGCCAGTATCGGGATCAACATCAGTCATGTTGCGGAGCCGCAGCTCAATCGGGTCCATGCCGAGCTCGCTGGCCAGCTCGTCCATCGCACATTCGAGGGTGAACACCCCGAGCGCCTCGCCGGGCCCGCGGGTGAACGTGGGCGTCATGGTGTTGCCGCGCACCAGGCGGTGCACGCCCTCGAAGCTTGGGCAGGCATACAGCTGAGATGCGACGCCGAAGGCCGGCTCGGCCCAGTCATCGAACGGTGAGGTGACGGAGATCTTGTGATGGCGGATCGCCGTGAGCTGGCCGTCGCGGGTTGCGCCGAGCTGGATCTGCTGTTCCTGCTCCTCGCGGTGCCCGCAGGAGGTGAACATCTGGCCGCGGGGCAGCGCGAGCCTGACCGGACGCCGGACGTACTGAGCGGCCAGCGCCGTGAGAGTCACGTGCGGCCAGACCATCGCCTTGCAGCCGAAAGCCCCGCCGACGAACTGCGTCAGTACCCGGACCTTCGACGGTGACATGCCGAGCTGCGCGGCAACTGTCAGCTGTACGGCCTTGATGCCCTGGCAGGAGTCATACAGGGTCAGCTGGTCACCGTCCCAGACTGCCGTCGTCGTCAGCGCCTCGATGGGGTTGTGGTGGTTGGCGGCGAACCGGAACTCCGCATCGATGCGGAGCCCTGCCGACGCAAGCCCGTCCTCGACGTTCCCGCGCTGCATCTGCCCGGGGACGAAGCCACCGAAGATTTTCTCCGGGATGTAGGCCTCAGCGCGGCCCTGGTCAACCGTGGTCACGGACGGCGTCTCGGCGTAGCTGACCTGTACCAGCGTCGCGGCGTGCTGGGCCCGCTCGAGGCTGTCGGCAACCACGATCACGACCGGCTGGCCGGCATAGTGAATCAGGTCATCCTGCATCGGGAAGAACGTCTCGCCGGGCGCCGGGCCGCCCATCAGCGACGGGATCAGCGGCACCTGATTCACCTTGGGCAGGTTGCGGTAACTCAGGACACCGGCAACGCCCTCGGCGCGTTCCGCCTGCGCGGTATCAATCGCGGTGATCCGCCCGCTCGCGACTGCGGCGCCGACGATCTCGGCGTAGGCCAGGTCGGGCAGCGTGATCTCGCCTGAGTAACGGGCAGCGCCGGTGACCTTCGCCGGGCCGTCGACGCGGCTGACGTCCTGCCCGATAACCCCGCTCATCGCGCGTCTCCGGTTGCGACAGTCGTCAGCGCCCGGACGATCGCCCGCTCCGCGAGCTCGACCTTGAACGCGTTCAGCGGTCTCGGTGTGGCCAGGGCGAGCTCCTGGCTGGCTGCCTCGGCGAAGCTGGCCTCCGTGGCCGGCTTGCCGAGCAGGCTCCGCTCGGCGCGCCGTGCGCGCCAGGGCTTGGTGCCGACGCCGCCGAGTGCCAGGCGGATTTCGGCGATGGCGCCGTCCTGGATGCGGACCGCGGCCGCGACCGATACGAGCGCGAACTCATATGACTCGCGGTCGCGGAATTTCAGGTAAATGGACTGGCGGGCGACTGGAGCCGCGGGTACCTCGATCGCGGTGATCAGCTCGCCGTGCTCCAGCGGATGCTCACGCTCCGGGGTGTCGCCGGGGAGCAGGAAGAACTCGTCAATCGGGATGGCTCGCTCGCCGTCCGCCCGGCGCGTGTGCACGACCGCATCCAGGGCGACCAGCGCGACGGCGACATCCGATGGGTGCGTGGCGATGCACTTGTCGCTGGTGCCGAGGATGGCGTGCCCGCGGTTAAAGCCGACGAGGGCCGCACAGCCGCTGCCTGGATCGCGCTTGTTGCACGGCGACGCGGCATCGCGGAAGTAGCTGCAGCGCACCCGCTGGCACAGGTTCCCGCCCATCGACGCCATATTCCGCAGCTGCGCCGAGGCCCCCAGCAGCAGCGCCTCCGAGATGACAGGGAATCGTGCCACTACGGCGGTGGCCCGGGCCACGTCGCTCATCCTCGCTAGCGCGCCGATGCGCAGCCCGCCGCCCGGCAGGTCCTCGACCCGGTTAAGGGGCAGGTCGTTGATGTCGACCAGCAGCCTGGGCTGCAGCACGTTCTGGCGGACCAGGTCGACCTCGGTTGTGCCGCCTGCCAGAAACGCGCCATCGGGGTTTTCCCGGACTATCGCGATGGCGCTGTCGGCATCACTAACCCGTGCATAGCTGAGTGGCCGCATTGTTACTCACCGCCAGCCGCGTCGCGAACCTCGCTGATTGCGGCGCGGATATTCGGATATGCCGCGCACCTGCAGATGTTGCCGCTCATCCACTCGGCGATTTCGCTGTCATTGCGGGCGTGGCCCTCCTCCAGCAGCGCCACCGCCGACATGATCTGACCGGGCGTGCAGTAGCCGCACTGGAACGCGTCGTGGGCGATGAATGCGGCCTGCATCGGATGCAGTTCCCCGTCCGCCGACAGGCCCTCGATGGTAGTGACCTCACGGCCTTCACAGGTCACCGCGAGCGTCAGGCACGCCAGCACCCGCCTGCCATCGACCCACACTGTGCAGGCGCCGCACGTTCCCTGGTCGCAGCCCTTCTTCGAGCCCGTCAGGCCAAGATGCTCGCGCAAGGCGTCGAGCAGGCTGACCCGGGGCTCAATTCGCACTTCGTGGGCCTGGCCGTTGACCCTCAGCACGAGTGTCCCGGCTCCTGGTCCGCGTTCGACCGGCCGCGGTACAACCCTCACATCCATCGCAATCTCCCCCAAGATCGCCCGGCGCCCCCGCCAGTCGCTATGACGCTACGCCGCCGCCAGCCGACCCGAATCCGGAGGGTGGATCGCGGAACATCGGCGGGAGCACCGTGAGCATCAGCGCGGACCAGATCACGTGGGCAAGCGCCGGGGCTGCCACGCCACCCGACCGACGCCGCAGCTGACCGAAGATCAGGCTGGTCGCCGCGGCGCCGATGACCAGCGCCGGATTTCGGGTGGCCGCCGTGGATGCTGTGTAGACCAGGGCCGTCTTGCCGACGGGGCGTCGCGGTCCGGCCTCGTCCCACAGGGCCCCGTGGAAGAAGAGTTCCTCGGCCGCCCCGTTGAGGCAGGCCGTCAGAAGGACCAGGCTCGCCGGCCCGGTGTCGACATAGCCGAGGACGCTGCTGATTGCCCGGTTCAGCAGCGGGCTTCTGCGGGCGAGGCGGGCGGCGGAGTAGAACAGCCCGAAAGTGCCGGCGCCGGTCAGCACCGGGTCGGCGACGGCCCGCAAACCCGGCCGGGTGAGCACCGCGCCCGCCGGAACCGGACCCGATGCCAGGGCGCCGGCAGTCCAGGTCGCCGCCAGGCCCAGGGTGAGGGCATAGAACAGCGGGTCGTCGCCCTCGGCGGACAGGGACAGGGCGAGCAGGCCAGTGCCGGCGGCCAGCGCGATACCGAGCTTCTGGCGGCGGGCTCGCGACGAGCGGGAACGACGGTGCGGATCGCGCACCTCCTGGCGCGAGCTTTGCCGCCGGTCCCGCAGCGCCCGGCGTACGGCCGCATCGTAAGGTGTCAGCTCGAACGGGATGAGGTCCCGGATCGAGGTATCGCGCACGACGACCTCATTGGTCATCGAGTCGATCAGGGATCTGCCCGTGGCCGGATCGACGTCGGTGACCAGCCTCAGCCAGAGCGAGGACAACCGGGGCGTCAACAGCGGGACTGGCAGGATCGGCAGCGGCCGGTGCTTGATGGCCGCCACTCGCTGCAGCATCTGCGAATAGCGCATCACCTCGGGTCCCCCCACCTCGAAGACCCGGCTCGCCGCCTCCGGCCGGACGAGCACGCCGGTCAGGTAGCGGATGACGTCATCGACCGCAATGGGCTGTGTGCTGGTGCTGACCCACTGCGGGGTGATCATGGCCGGGAGGTGTTCCACCAGCTGCCGGGTGAGCTCCCAGGACAGCCCGCCACTCCCGACGATGATTCCGGCGCGCAGAACGGTGACCGGCACTCCACCCGCTGCCAGCCGCCGTTCCACCTCGCGCCGGCTGCGCAGATGGGCCGACAGCGCGTCGCGGTCGTCGCCGAGCCCGCCCAGGTAGATGATCCGCCCGATGCCAGCGGCGGCCGCGGCGTGCCCGAATGCTTCTGCGGCGGCAGCGTCCGTGCGCGAAAAGTCGGGGTCGCCGAGCGAATGCACCAGGTAGTACGCCGCTTCAGAGCCGTCCAGGGCTGCCCTTAGCGTGGCCGGGTCGTGCACATCGCCGAAGACGGCACGCCCCGGACCCTGGTAGCCGTCCGGGTTGCGGGTCATTGCCGCTACCTCATGGCCGGCCGCGGTCAGGGCGCGGGTCAGACGGCTGCCGACGAATCCGGACGCGCCGGCGACGAGAACTCTCACGCCTGCCAGCTCCTCTCGGGCCGCCGCCAGCCTGTCCAGCATGAAGCCCGATTTCTTACCCGGGCTCAAGGCGGCAAAAACACTCGCGGCGACACAAAGCGACGGCTGGCGAGGCAGCGTGGCCAGGTACCGCGGCCGGGTTCGGGGTAGTGCCAACCGGTGTGCTGGGCAGCGACCAGGGCGACATCGCAGCTAGCAGAAAGGTGTGGAACGCATATGGCGGACAAAGCGCTCGAAGAACTGCTCGTTTCCTCTGAGGTACAGACTGCGCGCGATCGCATGGAGGACTATGACGCGGCGGAGGCCGCCGTCGAGTCCAACCCCCAGGGTGAGCAGGAGCTTGAAGACCTGCGCCAGGTGCTCGTTGACATGCCGGGCGCCGTGCACATGCTGCTTGAGGCCATCGACCGTGCCGGGGCTAGCGCGGGAGAGCCGCAGTACGACCCCGGTGACATAGCGGGCTTCCCCGGCCCAGCGGAGACTCACGAGTAATAGGGTCGGGCCGCGAGGCCATGCAGCGCCTCGGGCCGGCAGAGCGGTGGGGAGGCGGATGGACGTGACCACGGTCGCCGTGCTCGATGACTACCAGGGCCGTGCCCGTGAGTACGCCGACTGGGCGTCGCTGGAGCCGGGCGTGGAGGTTGAGTTCTTCCGCGAGCCCATCAGCCCGGACGCGCTCGCCCTTACTCTGGCGGAATTCGACGTGCTGGTCTTGATGCGCGAGCGGACGGCGTTCCCGCGTTCCGTGCTCGAGGCACTGCCCAACCTCAGGCTGCTGGTCACTACCGGGATGCGGAACGCATCGGTCGACGTCGCCTACCTCCGGGAGCGCGGCGTCACGGTCTGCGGCACGGGCGGAACCGGGAGCGCGGGCGCACCCGGCGTCCCCAGCACGGCCGAGGTTGCGTGGGCGCTCATCCTCGCCGTCTGCAAGCGCGTCACCGTCGAAGACCGGGCCATCCGCAGCGGGCACTGGCAGCTGGGCGTGCCGGTCAATCTCGCCGGGGCGACACTCGGGCTGGCCGGGCTCGGCAACCTCGGCGCGGCGATGGTCGGGCCTGCCCGTGCCTTCGGCATGGACGTCACGGCCTGGAGCCAGAACCTGACCGAGGAACGCGCGGCCGCCGTCGGCGTGCGCAGGGTCAGCAAGGCGGAGCTGCTCTCGGGCGCCGACGTCCTGTCCATTCACATGGTGCTGAGCGACCGGACCCGCGGCCTGTTCCAGGCCGCCGACCTAGCGCAGATGAAGTCCACCGCCGTCGTGATCAACACCTCGCGGGGCCCGATCATTGACCAGCGCGCGCTCATTGATGCACTCCGGAATCAGACAATCGCCGGCGCCGGCCTGGACGTCTACGATCAGGAACCGCTCCCGGCCGCGCATGAACTGACTGCGCTGGACAACGTCGTACTGCTTCCCCACCTCGGGTACGTCAGCGAGGCCGGCCTCAGGAACATGTACGGGCAGGCGGTGGAGGATATCGCCGCGTTCCTGGCCGGCGCGCCGATCCGCATGGTCAGTTAGGGCCGGGAACGCGGCCCGCGCCAGGCCAGCCGCCGCTCCCGTGGCCGCAGATCACCAGAATCTGGTGAGAGCGGCTCATCATGCTGGCCGCTAGCTTCGTCCGGACTGACCGCCTGTTGAAGGAGCAAGAGCAATAGCGGCTCCGGGCGCGGCGCTGTCGCTGGGGTGATGGCGGCGGGGTCTCGCCGTGCGGAGCTGGGGCTGCTGATCCAGGTGATCGCTGGCCATCGAGAATGTACTGGTGATTGCGCGACGCTCATGTTGGTGGAGTGCCGGCCGTCGCGGTGCGAGGCGCTGTCGGGCGCGTGGTAGCGCGGCGTGGCGGCGGCGTGATGGGCGCGTCTGCCGGTGATGCGCGGGAGCCCGTACCGGGCGGTGCTGCGCGGCGCCGGGCGGGTCTGGCACGATTTGCGACTCGAGACCCTTTACCGGCGTGGCAGGGAGTTCGAGCTCATGCAGCGGGCGCTGGGGTTCGCTGCTCTGGCCATCCTGACCGTGATCCCGCTGCTGATCCTCGTCGCCGCCGCGAGCCCGGCCCCGCACCGCGGGCTGGCCGGGTGGGTGGTGTACGGCATGGGCTTGACTGGCTCGTCCGCCGATGCGGTGACGCGGCTCTTCTCAGCGCCAGGGCGGGTGCTGGGCACGACGAGCGTGTTCAGTGCAGTGGTGCTGAGCGTGTCCGGGGTGGCCCTGGCGGCCGCCGTGCAGGCCGGGTTCGAGAGGATCTGGGGACTTCTGGCCGGGCCGTGGCACAAA
>DAIOWC010000251.1:0-8017 GCA_036758685.1 Streptosporangiaceae bacterium
GGCCGAGCCGCTCCACCAGCAGCGGGAAGCGGGCCTCGGTGAACTCGGCGGGCAGGTTCCGCGAGTCGGGCACCACGTGGATCGTGTCCTCGCCGTCGGCGTAGTACCGCCCGCCCGACCCGCCGCCGAGGACCTCGCGCATCAGGTACGGCTCGCCGGCGGCGGTCTGCCCGTACACGCCGGTGTACCTGATCGTCTCCTGGTCGGCAGGCATCTGCCCGCCCACGGCCTTGGCCAGCACGCCGGCGAACACCCCGAGCAGCCGCAGGATCACGAACGTGCGGGCGTTGGTCGGCGCCGGGAACACCGGGGTCAGCAGCGTGCCCGGCGGCGGGAAGCGCATCTCGATCAGGTCGACGATGCCCTCGTTGACGTCGAGCTCGGCCGCGCGCTCCGGCGAGTCGGCGAGGTTGCGCAGGATCGGTGCCAGCCACTTGGCCAGGAAGTTGCCGTCGGCGTAGTCCGCGCAGTGATTGATCGGGCCCCTGGCCTGCGGGCCGGTCCCGGTGAAGTCGAGGATCAGCCGCGGCTCGTCGCCCGCCGTCCGGGTCAGCGTGATCCGCTGCGTGTGCAGCCGGGGCTCGTCGACCCCGTCGTGCTCGGCGTAGTCCTCCCAGGTCCAGGTACCGACCGGGATCTTCGACAGGATCTCGCGCCGGTAGGTGCGGGTGGTGCTGGCGACGATCTCGTCGAAGCACGCCTCGACGGCGGTCTGCCCGTAGCGGCCGAACAGCTCGGCCAGCCGGCGCGCCCCGAGCAGGCACGCCGAGCACTCGGCGTCCAGGTCGGCCGCCAGCGACTCGGGCATCCGCGAATTGCGCGTCATGATCGTGAGCGCCGCCTGGTTCGGCACCCCGGCGTCCCAGAGGCGAATCGGCGGGACCATAAGTCCCTCCTCGAACACGCTGGTCGCATGGCTCGGCATCGAGCCGGGAACCGCGCCGCCGATGTCGTCGTGGTGGCCGAACGCCTGCACGAACGCGACGACTTCCGCCCGCCCGCCCGATCCCCGCCCGTGGAACACGGGCACGGTCACGCACAGGTCGGGCAGGTGGCCGATCCCGCCCTCGGACCGGTAGACGTCGTTGTGAAAGTACACGTCGCCCGGCCGCATCTGCGCGGGCGGGAAGTCGCGCACGATCGGGTGCACGAGCGCGCTGTAGGAGCGGCCGGTCAGCTTGCGCAGCCGCCGGTCGTGGATGCCGGCGCGGAAGTCGTGCGCGTCCCTGATCATCGGCGAGCGCGAGGTCCTGGCGATCGCGGTCTCGACTTCCTTCTCGATCGACGCCAGGCTGCCCGCGATGATCTCCAGCAGGACCGGGTCCACCGCGGCGCCGCTCATGAGGCGGCCACTAGCAGGTTGCCGAGCTTGTCGACCCGCGCGGCGAAGCCGGGATGGACCGGCACGGTCGCGCCGTACTCCTCGATGATCGCCGGACCGGCCACCGCGTCGCCTGCCGCCAGCAGCGGGCGCCAGTAGACATCGGCGGGAACGGCGGCTGCGCCCCGGCCGAAGAGCACCGGCCGCCGGCCCGTCCGGGCGCGGGACGCATCGCCGTCGCTCGCGGCCAGCGACGCCAGCCGCGGCCGCTCGATGGGGCCGATGCCGGTGACCCGCACGTTCACCCATTCCACCTGCTGGCGCGCATCGCCGCGGAAGTCGTAGCCGTACAGCGCGCGGTGCGCTTCGTGGAACGCGTCCGCCGCAGCGCCAGCCGCCTCGGCGTCGAAGGGACCGGAGCCGACCGGCACCCTGACCTCGAACGCCTGCCCGAAGTACCGCAGGTCCGCGGTCCGGATAAGCCGCGCCTGCGCTGCCGCGAAGCCCTGCGCGGCCAGCGCGGCCTCGGCCTGCCCGGCCAGTTCGGTGAACATCGCGTCCAGGGCCGCGTGGTCGAGGTCGGCGTGCCGCGCCACCCGCGTTCGGACGTAGTCGGTCCGCACGTCGACGGTCAGCAGGCCGAACGCCGACACGTTGCCGGGGTTCGGCGGCACGAGCACGCTGCGCAGCCCCAGGATCTCGATCAGCGGGCAGAGCAGCAGCGACCCGGAGCCGCCGAACGTCACGAGCGTGAAGTCCCGTACGTCGAGCCCGCGCTTGACCGTGATCTGCCGCACGGCGTTGGCCTGGTTCCAGGCGGAGATCTCCAGGATGCCGGCCGCGCAGTCGGCGGCCGGCAGGCCGAGGCGGGCGCCGAGCGCGGTCAGCCCTGCTTCCGCGGCGCCGGCGTCCAGCGGGATCTCGCCACCCAGCAGGTGCGGCGGGATCCGGCCGAGCAGCAAGTGCGCGTCGGTGACCGTGACCTCGCTCCCGCCCTTGCCGTAGCACATCGGCCCCGGATCCGCCCCGGCCGACCGAGGCCCGGCCTTGAGCGCGCCCTCGGGGGACACCCACGCGATCGATCCTCCGCCGGCGCCCACCGTGACCACGTCCACCATCGGGATCTTCGACGGGTAGGCCCCGACCGACCCCTCGGTGGTCAGCGCCGGCTCGCCGCCGACCACGACCGCGACGTCGGTGGAGGTGCCGCCCCCGTCGCACGTCAGCACGTGGCTGACGCCGGCGGCGTGGGCGATCATCGCCGCGCCGACCGCGCCCGCTGCGGGGCCGGACAGGACGGTGCTGATCGGCCTGCCGATCACCTCGGCCGCCGTTGCGACGCCGCCGCTGGAGGTCATGACGTGCAGGGGCACGCCGCCGGCCACCTGAGCGAGCCGCGTCGAGATCGATTCGAGGTAGCCCGAGACCCGCGGCTTGACGGCCGCGTCGACGAGCGTGGTCATCGCCCGCTCGTACTCCCGGTACTCCGGCAGGACCTGCGACGACAGCGACACGATCGCGTGGGGGTGCTCGCGCGCGAGGACAGCCGCCATCCGCTGCTCGTGCTCCGGGCCCGCGTAGGAGTGCAGGAAGCACACGCCGATGGTGTCGATGCCGCGGGCCGCGAACCAGCGGGCGGCCGCGACCGCCTGCTCTTCGTCGAACGGAACCAGCTCGGCGCCGGTGTGGTCCACCCGCCCGCGGACGGTCTGGATCCGGTCCGGCGGCACGATCCGGTCCGGCTTCACCCAGAAATAGGAGTTCCCGTAGCCGTCCGGTACCGACTGGCGGGCGATCTCCAGCATGAACTCGTAGCCCTCGCTGGTGATGAACCCGAGGCGGCCGACGTCCCCCTCAAGCAGCTGGTTCGTGGCGATCGTGGTGCCGTGGCTCACCGCGGCGATCTGGGCCGGCCCGGCCTTGGCCAGGCGGAGGATCTTGTCCAGGCCGGCCATGAATCCCTCGGCCGGGTCCGCGGGCGTGGACGGCGTCTTGGTGACCAGCAGGTCGCCGGTGGTCTCGTCGAACGCCACCACGTCGGTGAACGTCCCCCCGGTGTCGATGCCGATACGCAGATATCCAGCCGGCATCAGCCGCGCCGTCCGGCCAGCGCGCCGACCGCGACGCCGGCCAGCGCGATCGCGGCGCCCACGAGGACGCCCCGGCCGAAGCCACCGTCACTCGCGGCCGCCGGCCTCAGCGGGCGGGTGTAGGCGGGCACTGGCACCGGGGCACCAGTCGCGAGCGGGGCTGGTGCAGTTGCGACAGCGACGTTCCCGGCAAGAAAGCCATCGACCGAGGTGAAGAACTCGCCTGCCATCCGGCGGGCCACGCTCGTCAGCATCCGCTGGCCGACGCCCGCGATCAGGCCGCCGATGGTGGCGTCCGCGTCGTAGGTCAGCTCGGTCTCCGCGTCGCCCGCCGCGGCCAGCCGTACCTGGACGCTGGTACTGACCGTGCCGGGACCGCCCGCCCCGCTCGCCGTCAGCAGGAATGAGCTGGGCTCGTTCCGCTGCGACAGGGCGATCTCGCCGGTATAGGTACCGCGCACCGACGCGACGCCCGCGGTGATCGTGAACCGGTAGGAGTCAGGTCCCGTCGGCTCCAGCCGGTCGAGGCCGGGAATGGTGGCGGCGAGCACCGCCGGGTCGTTGAGCGCGGCCCAGACCCGGCCGGCTGGCGCGTGCATCGTCGCGACGCCGCTGATCTTCATGACTGCGCCTCCTGGATGTCCGCGGGGGGTCCGGGGGGTCGTCCCCCTGAGTCAGCACTGCGGTGCGTGAGCCTGAGCTCGAACAGGTCCGACGGCGAGATCGGCATGGACCGGATCGTGAAGCCCTCGGCATCCTCGATCGCGGCGGCGAGCACGGCCGCGCCGGGAATGACGCCGGCCTCGCCCGCGCCCTTGATGCCGAGAGGGTTGAGCGGCGACGGCGTCTCCAGGTGATCAATCTCGATCCGCCGGGGCACCTCGCTGACGTACGGCATGAGGAAGTCCATGAACGAGGCGTTCAGGAGCTGGCCGTTCTCGTCGTAGGCCATGCGCTCGTAGAGCGCCCCGCCGACTCCCTGGGCGACGCCGCCGTGAATCTGGCCCTCGACGATCCGCGGGTTGATCAGGCGCCCGCAGTCGTGAACGACGCAGTACCGCAGGATCGTCACCTCGGCCGTCTCCGGGTCGGTCTCGACGATCACGGCGTGCATCCCGGCGGCGAACGTCGAGCGCGCGGGGGAGAAGAACGCGCGGCCCTCGATGCCAGGCTCCTCGCCCTCGGCCACCGGCGGCTTGTCCAGGTCGCCACCGCCAGCGAACTGGGTCGCCGCCTTCGCCGCGTCGTCGAACGCGTACCGCAGCGGGTTGGACAGCACCGCCACGGTGCCGAGCGCGATTCCGCTGTCCGGGTCGCCCTTGACCTGCACGATCCCGTCGGCGATCACCAGGTCGTCGGGCGAGACCTCAAGTGCGCCCGCCGCCACCCGCAGCGCCTTCTCCCTGGCCTTACGCGCGGCCAGCGCGACCGCCGAGCCGCTCATGACCGCGGTCCTGGAGGCGAACGTGCCGACCGCGTAGCCGAACCGCCGCGTGTCGCCGGTCACGACCTCGACGTCTTCCAGCGCCACGCCGAGCTCGTCCGCGACGATCTGAGCCAGCACGGTCTGATGGCCCTGGCCCTGCGTGGTCAGGCCGGTGGCCACCTTGACCTTTCCCGACGTCTCGACCACGACGTGGCCGCCCTCGTAGGGCCCGACGCCGGTGCCCTCGACGTAGCAGGCCAGCCCGATGCCGACCGTGCGGCCCTCGGCGGCCGCCGCGGCCTGATAGGCCGGGAACTCGTCCCAGCTGATCATCTCCTTGAGCTGGGCGAGCAGCGCCGGGTAGTCGCCGGAGTCGTAGACCAGCGGGCGCCCGTCCTGGAAGATCAGGCCCTGGTCGTAGGGCATCTCGCGGGGCTGGATGAAGTTCCGCTCGCGCACGACCGTGCGGTCAAGGCCGAGCTCGGCCGCGATCGCGTCCATGGTCCGTTCCATCACGAACGCCGCGTGCGGCCGCCCGGCGCCGCGGTAGGGCGTGACGATCACGGTGTTGGTGTAGAGCGAGTCGAACTCGACGCGGAACGCGCCCGGCTTGTACGGGCCGAGCATCTGTGTCGAGGTCACGATCGGGACGATCAGCCCGTACGGCACGTACGCCCCGTTATCGTGCCAGAACCTGACGCTCATCCCGAGCAGCCGGCCCTCGTCATCGAAGCCGACCGTGACGTGATGGTGCTGGGCCCGTTCGTGCGCGCTCGCGATGAAGTGCTCCCGCCGGTCCTCGGTGAACTTGACCGGCTGGCCCAGCAGCCGGGCCGCCCACGGGACCAGGACCTCCTCCGGCCATGGATGCACGATCTTCACCCCGAAGCCGCCCCCGACGTCCGGCGTGATCACGTCGACGTCGGCGAGCGCGAGGTCGAGCTTGGCGGCGACGGCGGCGCGCACCCCGGTCGAGGTCTGGGTGGAGGTCCACATCCGCAGCCGCCCCGCCTGCGCCTCCCAGACGGCCAGCACGCCGCGGCCCTCGAGGGGCGTGGACGCGGACCGCTCGATGTCGAGGTCGAGCTCGAGGACGTGCGGCGCCGCCCTGATCGCCGCCGCGGCGTCGCCGTGTTCCTGTACCTCGTTGGCCGCGAGGTTGCCGGGCACGTCCGGGTGCACGAGGTGCTCCGCGTGCCGGGCGGCATCCAGGCCGACCACGGGCGGCAGCGGATCGTAGCTGACGTCGATGCGGTCCGCGGCGTCCTCGGCCAGGTAGCGGTCCCTGGCGACGATCATGACGACCGCCTCGCCGACGTGGTTGACCTCGCCGTTGGCGAGCGGGTAGGGCGTCCGCCCGTGGGTCAGGCTCGGGTGCGGGATCAGCAGCGGCAGCGGCTGCGCCAGGCGCTCGGGCAGATCCTCGTAGGTGTAGATCGCGACCAGCCCGTCCACGTCGAGCGCGCCGCTGACGTCGATGTCGGTGATCCGCGCGTGCGCGAGCGGGCTGCGCACGAACGCCGCGGCGAGCGCGCCCTCGCCGAGATCGTCCAGGTACGCGCCGTGGCCGCGGACGAACCGGTCGTCCTCGACCCGCTGAACCCTGGCTCCGAACAGCGAGCTCATCCGGCCCCAACCTCACGCGCACGCTGGATCGCGGCCGCCCGGTGCACCGATGCCACGATGTTCTGGTAACCCGTGCACCGGCAGAGGTTGCCGCCGACCATCTCCAGCGCCTCGTCCTCGGTTGGATCGGGAACGACCCGGAGCCCGGCGGTGATCGTGGTCAGGAATCCCGGTGTGCAGAAGCCGCACTGGAGTCCGTGGCACTCGGTGAAGGCCTGCTGGACCGCCGACAGGGTTCCGTCCGGGTCCGCCAGGCCCTCCACGGTGGTGATCTCGGCGCCGTCCGCGCCGACGGCGAGCAGCAGGCAGGAGCGGACCGGCACGCCGTCGAGCAGGATCGTGCAGGCGCCGCAGACGCCGTGCTCGCATCCGACGTGCGTCCCGGTCAGGCCCAGGTCGTGGCGGATGCAGTCGGACAGCAGCCGGCGAGCGGGCACGCGGGCGGTGCGGGCCGCGCCGTTCACGGTCAGGCTGACCTCATGCAGCTCGTCGTTGATGCCGGTCATCCGGTGGTCATTCCCGTTAGCTGGCGCTGCCTGGCCTCAGCCAGCGCCTGGCTCAGCGCCCGCTGGGTCAGGACGCCGGCGACATGGCGCCGGTAGCCGGCCGTGGCGTGAATGTCACCCTCCGGGTCGACCTGCGCGCGGGCCTGCTCGGCGGCGGCCCGCGCCGCCTGCTGGTCCGAGGCCCCAGTGACGGCCTGCGTGAGCTCGATGACCAGCGGGCTCGGCCCGACGGAGAGGTACGCGGCCTGGGCGCTGGCGATCTGGCCGTCCTTGCCGAGCCGCGCGAGCGCGGCCACGCCGCACACGGCGTAGTCCCCGCGCCGCCTGCTGATCTCCGCGAACCCGGTGCCCGCGTCTGGCGGCAGCGCTGGGAACGCGACTTCGGTGGCCAGCTCGCCGTACTGCACCGCGGACTCCAGCGGGCCGAGGAAAAACTCGCTGGCCGGCACCTGGCGTTCGCCTCCGGCGCTGGCTACGCGGACGGTGCCGCCCAGCAGCGCGAGCACGGCCGGCATCTCCGCCGCCGGGTCGGCGTGGACGATACTGCCGACGGTCGTGCCACGGTTGCGGATCGCGGGGTGCGCGACGCACCGCAGGGCCCTGGCGAGCAGCGGCTGCGCCTCCGCGGCGCTTGCGCTCGCCAGCAACCCGGCGTGCCGGGTCAGCGCGCCCACGCGGACCTGGTTCTCGGCGACCCTGACGTAGCTCAGCTCGGCCAGGCGGTTGATGTCCACCAGGTGCATCGAGCCGGCCAGCCGCATGGACAGCAGCGGTATCAGTGACTGGCCTCCGGCCAGCACCTTCCCGTCCGGGCCGAGGTCCGCGAGCACCTGCAGCGCCTCGGCGACCGACTCCGGCCGCGAGTAGCCAAGCGGTGGCGGCTTCATGCCGTTGCTCCCATAGCGGCGACGGTACGCTGCGAAGACCGTCACCGAAATCATCTTCAGCCACAGGCTCACGGAGTGTCCGTCGGCGCAAATGTTACAAGGACGGAGAATGTGGAGCATCTGCCCGGAAGGCCAGAGCGTGGGTGTGAAGAAGCTATTGC
>DAIOWC010000252.1:0-7993 GCA_036758685.1 Streptosporangiaceae bacterium
GTGCAGGTGTTGTTGCAGCCCACCGAGATGGCAACCCAGGCCGAGTAGGCCGAGTCCCGGCTCACCGGCAGTACGGAGGGGAAGCGCTCCAGCGACTCCAGGATCTCCACCTGGGCCTGCTGCTGCACCCTGGCCCGCTCCAGCAGGACCGGGAGGGAGCCGATGTTGTTGGTGCCGAACACGACGTCCACCCACGGGGCCCGCTCGGTGATCGTCGCCCGGTCCTTCTGGGCCAGGCAGCCGCCGACCGCGATCTGCATGCCGGGGTGGGCGTTCTTCACCGGCAGCAGGTGGCCAAGATTGCCGTACAGGCGGTTGTCGGCGTTCTCCCGGACGGCACAGGTGTTGAAGACCACCACGTCCGGCTCGGCGCCCTCGGCCGCTCGCTGGTATCCGGCGCCTTCCAGCAGGCCAGCGAGGCGCTCGGAGTCGTGCATGTTCATCTGGCACCCGTAGGTGCGGATCTCGAAGCTTCGCTGCTCGGTGGCGCCGGCCATGTCCTCCAGGGTAGACGCCCGGCCGGCCAGCCACGGCCGGCATCGGGCCGCGACGAGAGTACCGATTCCCCGTCAAGCGGCCCAGCCCGGTAGGGCACGATATGCCTATGACAGACAGCGGAACCCCAGTCACCACAGTCGATCCGGAGGACGAAGGACCTGAGGTGACAGTCCCCGCTGTTCCGTATGGCGAATGGCCGTCACCGATCAGCGCCGCCGAGATCGCAGTTGGTCAGGCAACCGTCGCATTCCCGACCATCCGGGGCAGCGACACCTGGTGGCAGCATGGCCTGCCTGACGAGGGTGGCCGCATGACGATCATGCATAGCTCGGGCGGCAAGCAGACGCGCCTGCTGCCCGCCCCGTGGAGCGCCCGCACCAGAGTGCACGAGTACGGCGGGCTGTCCTATCTGCCGATCCCGGCTAAGGGCAGGCGCCACGACATCCTGTTCGCGAACTTCGCCGATCAGCGGCTGTACCTGGCCGGCCCGGCGGTAGCCGACGGCAGCGAGGAACCGCGGCCGATCACGCCCGACCCGGCAGCGGTCCCGGCGGAGGCCGGCTTCCTGGCCGAGACCGGCCTGCGGTTCGCGGACTTCACCCTGTCGCCCGACAAGACCGAGGTCTGGTGCGTCCAGGAGCGGCACGAGGGTGACAAGGTCAGCCGCGCGATCGTCGCCGTGCCGCTGGACGGCTCCGCCGCCACCTCGCCCGACCGGATCCGGACGCTGGTCACCGGTGCCGACTTCTTCGCGTATCCGACTCCGTCACCGGATGGCAAGTGGCTGGCCTGGATCTGCTGGAACCACCCGCACATGCCGTGGGACGGCACCGAACTGCGGGTCGCCCCGGTCGAGAACGGCATGCCGGGCAAGGGCCGCCTCCTGCAGGGCAGCCTGCGCGAGTCCGTGGCCGCGCCGCTCTGGCGGGACAACGAGAACCTGTACATCGCCACCGACTGGCCCGGCTGGTGGAACGTCTACCAACTCGGCCTCACCGGCGGGGCGCCGCTAGCGCTCTTCCCCGCTGACGAGGAATTCGCCGCGCCGATGTGGCAGCTCGGCGGCCGCCCGTTCGCCCTGCTCGGCGACGGCCGACTGGCGGTGCTCCACGGGGCTGGTGCCACCCGCCTCGGAATACTCGATCCCGAGACGTTCGAGATCAGCCCGGTGAACACCCCGTTCCCGTACTTTGCGGGCGGAGTGTCGGCGGACGGCAACGCGATCGCTGCCATCGGCCAGAGCCCGGCGACCAGGCCCTGCGTCGTCCGGATCGATGCGGAGAGCGGCCGGACCGAGCCGCTGCTGCGCGACGAGGCCTACCTGCCCGACGAGGCGTACCTGCCGGTCCCGCAGGCAGTCGATTTCGAGGGCCCGTACGGCCAGATCGTGCACGGGCAGCTGTACCCGCCGAGGAACCCGGACGTCACCGGGCCCGCCGGGGAGCGCGTGCCGTACGTCGTGTGGGCCCACGGCGGGCCGGCGTCGCACGTCACGGGCGTGCTCGACCTGGCCAAGGCGTACTTCACCAGCCGCGGCATCGGCATCATCGACGTCAACTACGGCGGATCGACCGGCTATGGCCGGCGATACCGGGAGCGGCTGCGCCGGGAGTGGGGCGTGGTCGACGTGCAGGACGTGGTCGCGGCGGCCCGGTGGGTCGTGTCCGGGCAGAACGCCGATCCCGCGCGGCTCGCCATCCGCGGCGGATCGGCTGGCGGGTGGACCGCGCTCGCGGCGGTGACCACGGGCACGAAGCGGTTCGGCCGGGTGTTCAGCGCGGCGGCATCCCACTTCGGCGTCGCCGACCTGAAGGGCTTTGCGGAGCACACCCACGACTTCGAGTCGCATTACCTGGACGGCCTGATCGGCCCGCTGCCGGGCTTCGAGGTCGTCTATGAGGAGCGCGCGCCGCTCGGTCACGTCAATGCGCAGACCTGCCCGGTCCTCCTGCTGCAGGGACTCGACGACCCGGTCGTGCCGCCCGCCCAGTCCGAGAGCATCGCCGCTGACCTGGCTGCGCACGGCATCAGCTACGCCTACGTCGCGTTCGAGGGCGAGTCACACGGCTTCCGGAAGGCAGAGTCGATCGCGGCGGCACTCGAGGCGGAGCTGTCGTTCTACGGGCAGATCCTGGGATTCGAGCCGACTGGCGTCATACCGGTCAAGATCACCAGGGCGCGGACCGGCAAGCACGCCGCGGGTCACTAGCGGGCGAACTCGATCGCGCGCGACTCGCGGATGACCGTGACGCGGATCTGACCGGGGTAGGTCAGCTCATCCTCGACCTGCTTGGCGACATCGCGTGCGATGACCTGCGCCTGGATGTCGTCGACGTCGCCGGGCTTCACCATGACCCGGATCTCACGGCCCGCCTGCATGGCGAAGACCTTCTCCACGCCGTCCTGCGCGAGCGCGATCTGCTCCAGCCGCTCCAGGCGCTTCACGTAGGCCTCGAGGGACTCGCGCCGCGCGCCGGGCCGGCTGCCGCTGATCGCGTCGGCCGCCTGGGTCAGCACGGCCTCGACCGTGCGGACCTCGACCTCGTTGTGATGGGCCTCGATCGCATGCACAACATCCTCGGGCTCGCCGTACTTGCGGGCGATCTCCGCGCCGATGAGCGCGTGGCTGCCCTGCACCTCATGCGTGAGCGCCTTGCCGATGTCGTGCAGGAGCGTGCAGCGCTTCATCAGCGCCGGGTCGAGGCCGAGCTCGCTGCCCATCATTCCGGCGATGTGCGCGGACTCGATCAGGTGCTTGAGCACGTTCTGGCCGTAGGAAGTGCGGTACCGCAGGCGGCCGAGCAGGTTCGTGAGCTCGGGATGCATGTCGGTAATGCCGACGTCGATCAGGGCGTCCTCGCCGGCCCGGAGGCACAGGGCCTGGATCTCGGCCAGGCTCCGCTCGTAGGCCTCCTCGATGCGCTGCGGGTGGATCCGGCCGTCCAGCACGAGCCGCTCGAGCGTCAGCCGGCCGACCTCGCGCCGCACCGGATCGAAGCACGACAGCAGCACGGCCTCGGGGGTGTCGTCGATGATCAGGTTCACCCCGGTGACGGACTCGAAGGCGCGGATGTTCCGCCCCTCGCGCCCGATGATGCGGCCCTTCATCTCGTCGCCGGGCAGGTGCAGAACCGAGACGACCGACTCGCTCGTCTGCTCGCTTGCGATCCGCTGAATGGCAAGGGTGACAATCTTGCGGGCGCGCTTGTTGCCTTCCTTCTGCGCCTCGCCCTCAATGTCGCGGACGATCAGCGCGGCCTCGCGCTTGGCCTGATTCTCGATGACCGCGACCAGCTCGGCCCTGGCCTGGTCGGCGGTGAGCCCCGCGACGCGTTCCAGTTCCACGTGCCGACTGGCCTCGAGCTTCTCCAGCTCGCCGCGCTGGAGGTCCAGCTCATCACGACGCGTGTCCAGGTCGGTTGAGCGCTGATCGGCCTTGCGGAGCGCTTCCTCGATCCGCTGCTCGCGCTCGGCCAGCCGGTCCTCGCGGCGTTCCATGTCGGTGCGCATGCGCCTGGCCTCATCCTTGGCCAGGTGCGCTTCGTCCCGCGCGCTGCGAACCTCGGACTCGGCCTCGCGCAGCGTCTCCACGGCGGCCAGCTCGGCTTTGCTGATGATCGCGGCGGCCTCGCTGTCGGCCTTGGCGCGCTGCTCGGCCGCGTAACTGGCGGCCTCGGCCTGCAGCCGGACGGCCTCGACCTCGGTCAGCTGGGGGCGGGCGCTTCCCGAGAGCGGAGCCCCGCGGCGAAGAAGTATGACGAGCACAGCGAACGCGCCTATCGCGGCGAGGCATCCAAGGACAGCCAGTGCGAGTACTACGCCGTTGTTCACCGTCTACCCCTCTCCGCCGCGCCCGCACCGCGGGCCTTTCGGCAGGCACGTCAGCCTGCAGCGAGGGGTACTGCCCCGTCCAACGCCCGAGACCGGGCGTCCTGTGCAGTCGATGTAGCGAACTGGAGGCAGCGCGTTACAGACCCCTGCCTCGGGCATTTCACGGTCATCACGGACCGTGCCGACTGCACTACTTGTAGTTCTCCTTCCGCCGCTTTCACATGTGCCAGCGGCTAGACCCAAGGCCGCCGGATGGAGCCTCGTTCTTCCTGTTGATCAGGGCCCTCTGGCCGTCCGGCTCGTCAGCCGGCTGCCGTCCTGCCGCTCGTATAGTGAACGTCCGCGTACACCAGATCGCCTTGCACGGAGCAAAAACCTCGCTGCCGTGAGGCTAAGCGCAGATAACGATTTGAGCAAGCAAGCCTTATTCCAACTCCCACTCTGGCTCCTGCATGTCTCCCAGGTCACTTGAGCCACGCGCATCCTGCTCGATCGCCTCGCGGACGACGCGGTAAGCGAGCCCGGGCGGGTAGCCCTTGCGGGCCAGCATCCCGACTAGCCGGCGCATGCGGGCCGGGCCCGGCTGACCGGCGGTGGTCGGCAGGCGCCGGGCGACGAGTTCTCTCGCCGTGGTCAGTTCCTGCTCCGGGTCGAGCTCGTCCAGCGCGGTCTTGATGTCGTCCTGAGCGACGCCCTTGCGTCTGAGCTCCGCGCCGAGCGCCCGGCCCGCCAGGCCGCGGCTCTGGTGGCGCGACTCGACCCAGGCGCGGGCGAACATCGCGTCGTCGATGAGCTTCACTTCGGCGAACCTCGCGAGCACCGCCTGCGCGGCATCGTCCGGGATCCCGCGTTTGCGCAGCGCGGTCCCGAGCTCCGCCTGCGTCCGCGGCGCCGCGGTCAGCAGGCGCAGACAGATCAGCCGGGCGACCGACTCGGGATCGTCGCGCTCGGGGTCATCGCGCTCCGGGTCGACGGGTTGCGGGGACTCATGCGAAGAGCCGGGCGACGCACTTGCCGCCCGGCTCTTCCTGCCTGCCATCTATCTACGCGCCTACTCGGTGCCGCGCAGGTTCGTCACTGACGCCAGGCCCGGCCCGCCGGCCGTACCGTTGGCCAGTGGGTCCGCGTCGAGCTTCGCTCCGACGCCCAGCTTCTCCTTGATCTTCTTCTCGATCTCGTTGGCCATGTCGGGGTTGTCGCGCAGGAAGTTCCGCGCGTTCTCCTTGCCCTGGCCGAGTTGGTCGCCGTCGTAGGTGTACCAGGCCCCCGACTTGCGCACGATGCCCTGCTCGACGCCGAGGTCGATGAGCCCGCCCTCGCGGCTGATGCCCTGTCCGTACAGGATGTCGAACTCAGCGACCTTGAATGGCGACGCCATCTTGTTCTTGACGACCTTGACCTTGGTCCTGTTGCCGACCGAGTCCGTTCCGTCCTTCAGGGTCTCGATGCGGCGGATGTCGAGCCGCACCGACGCGTAGAACTTCAGCGCCTTGCCACCGGTCGTCGTCTCCGGGCTGTTGTGCACCATGACGCCGTCGACGAAGTAGTTGTGACCACCCTCGACCTCGATGTCGAACCTGTTCATGCTCCGAGTCGGCGGCTTGATGTGGATGTCCAGCACCCTGGCGGGCTGGAGCCGCAACTCGGCCTCGACGAACTCTGGCTGAACGTCGAACTGCCCCTGGAACCGAGGCAGCAACTTGTACTCCATCGACGGGTGGACATAAGGCGCCACCAGTTTCTGGAACCTCTCCGTCCCTGCGGTGGTGAAGGTCAGAACGGCCTTCTGAGCCGTACCCGCTAGCCGCAGCCGCACATCCACCCTGTGGGTGTCCCGCAGGTACTGGATCAGCCGCTCGCGCGAGCCCGGGCTCATTGCCTCGACGCAGATCTCGATCCGGCCGGATCCGCCCTGCGTCCGCTCCTGCACACCCTTTGAGCGGATCGCGAAACTGCCGTCGTCCATGTACCAGACGGCGAGCGCCAGCGGCGTAAGGGCCTTGAGGTAATCCCACGTCAGGTGCTTCTTGCCGTCGCCGAAGTAGACCACGTCATGCAGTTCGCTCAGCTCAGGCAGCGGGGTGAAGTCCGCGAATACAGCGCCCATGGCGTTGACGGTCCGCGAGCACTCGATGTTGCCGAGCAGGGACACCTTCCAGTCCAGGTAGTCCGCCTGCTTGGCGCCGTGCCCAAGGCGGAACCGCGTTCCTGACCGGTCACGCCGGTTCGGCGAGAGGTTCCCGTCGCCCATCAGCGAGCCGAAGATCACCTGCATCTGCTGGTCGCTCAGTCGCTTCGGCTCGGTCATCAGCACGCGGTCTCCAGCGATCAGTTCGCCAGCCGGTCGCCAGCCTCCGGGGGTCCGGATCAGGTGGTTTTCCGTGGCGGCAAACTGTGCTCTGCCATTCCCGCCGGACTTCGCCACCGTGAACTGCAGGAAGCGCTCGGCTCGGCCGTTGTTGAACCAGCTGACAATCTTCCGCGGCACGATCTGGCAGGTGCCCGGGTCGTAGGAGAGGACCTCCACGTCCATGCGCTGGTTGACAATCTTGCCGATCTTTTCCTGGCTGCCATCAGCGAGAGTAACCCGGGTGTCGGCGGACATACATCCGAACATCACCCCAATTTTCTCCCTAAGTTGGTTTATGAATATTGCTGTCGTCTTTGTCTGATTCAACGCACCGGCGATCTTGCGGAGCGCCTGGGACATCAGCCGGGCCTGCAGACCGACGTGGCTGTCCCCCATCTCGCCCTCGATCTCGGCGCGCGGCACGAGCGCGGCCACCGAGTCGATCACGATGATGTCGATGGCACTCGAGCGGATCAGCATGTCCGCGATCTCCAGCGCCTGCTCGCCTGTATCTGGTTGCGAGACCAGCAGCGCGTCGGTGTCAACGCCCAGTTTCTTGGCGTACTCCGGATCTAGCGCGTGCTCGGCGTCGATGAACGCCGCGATCCCGCCCGCCTTCTGAGCGTTCGCTATGGCATGCAGCGCTACCGACGTCTTTCCGCTGCTCTCCGGTCCGTATATCTCTACGATCCGGCCACGCGGGAAGCCCCCGATGCCGAGGGCGACGTCCAGCGAAATGGCGCCGGTCGGGATGACCTCTACCGGAGCGCGTGTGTCATCACCGAGACGCATGATCGCGCCGCGGCCGAACTGCCGCTCGATCTGTGCGAGCGCGGTCTCCAGGGACTTCTCCCTGTCGCCGCCCTTGCCGAGGCCCGCCTTGTCATTCGGTGCCATGTGCGCTCCTATGGGGAAGAGGGCTACGCCAAGCCGCTCGCGTTGTGCGTAGTCTGCGCCTTCATCTGCTGGTGGCGATGACGCTACGCGCTACCACCGACAGTCTCAGCGAGCTGCGTTTCGCGGCCGCGCGCTGAAGCAAATCACTGCCAGCACGGCTCACTCTAACGAACAGTTGTTCGATCATGAAGCCGGCGCGCCGCATTGACGTCGAAATCTGCCATCAGGCCAAACGCACCACGCACGGGTAATGTCTTGCTGGTGGACGGGACATACAAGGACAGCAGGCACTGATGAGCTCCCCGGCCGCGTCCACGGCGAGCCCGCCGACGAGCGAGGGCTTCACGCACCGGCAGATCCTCGCGATCATGTCCGGGCTGATGATGGGCATGTTCCTGGCCTCGCTGGACCAGACGA
>DAIOWC010000253.1:0-7956 GCA_036758685.1 Streptosporangiaceae bacterium
TCGGCACGCCGCCGCGGGAGCTGGACATCTTCGCCATGCCGGTGATGCCGACGAACGCGTACATCGGCCCGATCGGCTGCTGTCCGCCGAAGATCTCGCTGACCAGGCGCCCGCCGACGACGAACGACGAGCCCGGCGACTGATGGTCGACGCCGGACGGCTCGAACACCACGCCCTCATACGCCCACCGCATCGGCCAGTCGACCTTCCAGACGAGCTTGCCGCGGTGGAACTCGCGCAGGTAGACCGTCTCGGCGTGCCCGCACAGGCAGGTGTAGGTCATCCGCGTGGTCTCGTCGTCGTAGCTGGTCACGGTCGTGAGATCACGATCGCAGGCCGAGCAGTACGGCTTGAACGGGAAGTACCCCGCCGCCGACCCGCCCTCGTCCTCGGTGGCCGCCCCCGATCCCTCGGCGGCGAGCCTGGCCGCCTCGTCCTCGGGCTCCTTCTCCGCGGCCGCTCGCGCCGCCTTCGTGCGGAACTCGGCCAGCACCGCGTCGATCCGCGCCCGCTCGCGCATCGCCAGCAGGACCTGATCGGTGTAGGCGCCGGAGGTGTACATCTGCGTCTGGCTGATGCCGCGGTACTCGACGCCCATCCGCGCGAGCGCGTCCGCCATCGGCGCCTTGAAGTGCTCGGCCCAGCTGGTGTACTCGCTGCCCGGCGGCGCGGGCACCGAGCTCAGTGGCCGGCCGATGTGCTCGGCCCACGACTCGTCCAGCCCGGCCGGGACCCGCCGGAAGCGATCGAAGTCGTCCCACGAGATGAGGTGGTCACAGTCGATGCCGCGGCGCCTGATCTCGTCGGCGACCAGATGCGGGAACATCACCTCGCGCAGGTTGCCCAGGTGGATCGGCCCTGAGGGGCTGAGGCCCGAGGCCAGGACCACGGGCTTGCCCGGTGCCCGGCGCTCGGACTCGGCGGCAACCTCGTCGGCGATCCTCGCCACCCAGTCAGCATCCGTGCTCTGCTGCGCCACGGCCGGCCTACCCTTCCAGCGCCCGGCGCATCGGCCGGAACTTCGTCTCGGTCTCGGCCAGCTCGACGTCGGCCAGCGACCCGGCGACGATGCCGTTCCCGGCGAACAGCCGCGCGCGGTTGCCGCTGACCTCGCCGCACCGCAGCGCGATGCCCCACTCGCCGTTGCCGCGCGAGTCCACCCAGCCGACCGGGCCGGAGTAACGGCCGCGATCCATGCCCTCCAGCTCGCGGATCAGCGAAAGGGCCGTGCCGGCCGGCGTACCGCAGATCGCGGCGGTGGGGTGCAGTGACGCGGCCAGCGCGAGCGCCGATGCCTCCTCGGTGAGCACGCCCGTCACCTTCGTCGCCAGGTGCTGGTAGTCGGCCATCTGCAGGAGGAACGGGGCCGGGTCGACGTTCAGCTCAGCGCACAGCGGAGCGAGCACGTCCCGGACCGAATCGACGGAGTACCCGTGCTCCTCGGCGTTCTTAGCCGATGCCAGCAGGTCGGCTGCCAGCGCCTCGTCGTCGGCCTGGCTGCCGCCGCGCGCCATCGTCCCCGCCAGCACAAGGGAGCTCACGTCGCGGCCTTCCCGCCGGATCAGCAGCTCAGGCGTCGCGCCGACTAGCCCGGCGCAGCAGAACGTGTAGCAGCCGGGCGCCCGCGCGGCGAGCCGGGCGAGCAGCATGCGGGTGTCTATTGGCGCGGATGCCGACGCGTAGAGGTCGCGGGCGAGCACGACCTTGCGCAGCTCGCCGGCCTTGATCCGGCCGACCGCGGTGATGACCGCCTGCTGCCACTGCGGCGCGGTGAGGCTGCCATCGCTCCACCGGACCTCCGCCGGCGGGGTCGCAGCGGACGCCGGGTCCTGCTGCACGCCGCCCTCGGAGGTAATGGTGGTGAGCCAGGCCACGCCCGCCCGGCGGGCCACGATCGTTCCCGGCACGATGAGGACCGAGCCTGCGGAAGCAGGATCGAAGGTAAAGCTGCCGAACGCCACCGGTCCGGTGCCGGGCAGGCCCACCTCGTCGGACACGTCGGCCGCGCCGAAGAGCTCGGACAGCCAGCGCTCGCCGACCTCGAAACGATCAGTGCCGGCCGGAATCGTCAGCCGGGCTGCCTGGTCCCAGCCGACGAGGCCGTCCCCCTGATGAATCCAGGCCGACGGCCCCATACCCGGCAGCCGCACCAGCAGATCGCCGGGATCGGGCACCTTGACGGTCTTGACGGTCAGGCGCCGTCGTACTGGCAGATCCGGGTGACGATGCTCTTGGCCCACGGCAGTCCACTTTACGTGCGGCGCCAGCGCAGTCCGGACCCAGGGATCGCCTGCCGACCGCGTAACAGCGCGCCGGCCAAGCGGAACCCCAGCCAGGCCGCGGCCACGCACGTGACGAGGCTGCCGAGCACGTTCAGGCCGGCTTCGCCGATCGCCCCGTCCTCCAGCAGCCGCAGCGTCTCGTAGCCGAACGTCGAGAACGTCGTGAGCCCGCCGCAGAAGCCGGTGCCGAGCAGCAGGACGGCCGACGACGGCAGCCCCAGGTGATGCTGCGCGCCGAGCAGGAAGCCGAGCAGCGCCGACCCGGCGACGTTCACCGCGAACGTGCCGTACGGGAACACGCTGTCCCGCCGGGCCTGCACTGCGCGGTCGGCCAGGTAGCGGGCGGGCGCACCGATCATCCCGCCGATGAGCACGAGCAGGACGTTCACTGCTGGCTGCCGCCCACATAGCGGTAGACATGCACGTCGTCGACGATGATCAGGCCGCCGGTGACCAGCTCGGCGATCTCCTCGAGGAACGCGTCGGTGCGCTCAGCGGTATCCACGATGATGATCGCGAGCGGCAGGTCCTCGCTGAGCGACAGCAGCCTGCTGGTATGGATGCGCGACGACGCGCCGAAGCCCTCCAGCCCGCGGAACACGCTCGCGCCGGCCAGCCCGCGCTGGTGCGCCCGGTGCACGATCTCCGCGTAGAGCGGCTTGTGATGGTAGCGGTCGGACTCGCCGATGAAGATCGTGATCCGGCGCGCCGGTCCCTGCAGTGTCACCGGCCGGCCCTCGCTCTCCGGGACCTGCCCGTCCTCGTGGATGCCATCCGTGCGAGCTTCATCCCCGCCCAGACTGCCACCAGCGCGGCCAGGATGCTCGACAGCGCGTACGCGTCGGCAAGGGCAGGCGCGTTGCCCGTCAGCAGTGTCATGACGCCGGCCGCGTATGTGGAGAACGTGGTGTAGCCGCCGAGCACCCCGACCGCCAGCAGCGGCCGGAGGAACCGGCGGGGCGGCCACACCTCCAGCAGGTAGACCATCAGCAGGCCGAGCAGGAAGCATCCGGAGACGTTCACGGCGAAGACCGCCCACGGGAACCCGTTCCCGGCCGGGAACGCGGCGGTCAGCCCATACCGGGCGATACTGCCGACTCCGCCGCCGACCGCCACCGCGGCCAGGTCAGCCGCTCCCGGGCCGGAGCTGCCCTGCCTTCGCCGGGTAGCCGGGCGCACGGCGGTAGATGCCTGCGGACCGCTCGGCAACCAGACTCTCCTTCCCTTGGCGCTGTGACCAGAGTAGATGCCTGTGGCGAGCG
Source organism: Streptosporangiaceae bacterium (assembly GCA_036758685.1). GTDB lineage: Bacteria > Actinomycetota > Actinomycetes > Streptosporangiales > Streptosporangiaceae > JAJYUU01. The sequence continues at coordinate 3,545 of DAIOWC010000253.1, forward strand.
AGCTGATCGTGCTACGGTGCCTTAAACCAATTAACTCGATGGGATTAATAGGATGACGACTATCGCTCCGGAGGGTATCCGCCAGCCGCTTGATTCCGGGAACGAGCAGTGGCTGGGGCCGGCCCAGCTTGGCCGGCTGGTCGCCGCCGTGGCCGGCGCGGGGGAGTGGCGCAGCCTCGTGCAGTTCACTACCGGGCCGCGCTGGTACCGCAGGCTCGAACTGGCCGCCAAGTACGAGATATGGCTGCTGGTGTGGCTCCCTGGCCAGCACACTGGGTTTCATGACCACGGTGAGGCAGCGGGCGCGTTCGCGGTCGCGCAGGGGGAGCTATCGGAGTCCCTGGCCCGGCCGGGCAGCCGCCAGATACGGCACCGGACGGCGGGGCAGGGCAAGGTGACCTCGTTCGGCGCCCGGCACCTGCATGATGTCGGCAACGCGTCAGCGGCGCCCGCGGTCAGCGTGCACGCCTACTCACCGCCGCTGACCACGATGCGGAGGTACGAAATGACCACGTCAGGGCTGTCGCTCGCGCGCACCGACCGCGCCGGGCCGGACTGGTGAGCCGGCCAGCCGGGGCCCGCACGATCGACGAGGTGCTGGCCGCCGCCCGGACCCGCCTGGTCCGGCTCGGCCCGGCTGAGGCCAGCGCCGCCGCAGCTGACGGCGGCGTCCTGGTCGACATCCGCCCGGCCGCGCAGCGCGCCGCGCAGGGCGAGATACCGGGCGCGATGATCATCGAGCGCAACGTCCTGGAATGGCGGCTGGACCCGGCCAGCGACGCCCGCCTCCCCGTCGCGGACTATGACCTGCAGGTCATCGTCGTCTGCTCGGAGGGCTACACCTCCAGCCTGGCCGCGGCCGCGCTCCAGGAACTCGGCGTGCACCGGGCCACCGACCTCGACGGCGGGTTCGGCGCCTGGAAGGCCAGCGGCCTGCCCGTGACCGACGCCGCTCAGAGCAGCGTCAGCTGAACCTCCGAGGGCCCGCCGGCGTTCGCCGGCCCCCTCGTGCTGGCCGACCCGGCCGCAGCGTCGGGCTGATCTGGGCCCAGCCCCGGCGGCCACCTTCCCTTGCGGCCGCCCGCGCGCTCCTCGCCGGCCGCCGCGCGCGCTCGCAGGCGGCGCGCCGAGGCCGGTGTCGCCCGTCCGATCCCGTACTTCCGCGCGAAGTCGGCGACCTGGTCGGAGATCTGCCGCTGATAGCTGGCGGGTGCGTATGCCCGGCCGCCGTACAGCTCCGCGTACGGGCCCATGAGGTCGGGCCGGGACTCGCGCAGCCACTTCAGGAACCACTCCCGCGCGCCGGTCCGCAGGTGCAGCACGATCGGGCTCACGTGCGTGGCCCCGGTCTCGGCGATCGCCCGCACCGCGGCCTCGAGCTGGCCGGGGGAGTCCGACAGGAACGGCACGACCGGTCCCATCAGCACGCCGCAGCCGAGCCCGCGTTCGTTGAATGCCGCGCACACGCCGAGCCGGCGCGCAGGCGCAGGTGTGCCCGGCTCGATGAGTCGAGAAAGCTCTTTATCGACAAAACCCACGGACACGTTGAGGCCGACGTCGGTGACCTCGGCCGCCTCGCCCAGCAGGTCGATGTCGCGGAGCACGAGCGTGCCCTTGGTCAGGATCGAGAAGGGGTTAGCGGCAGCGGTCAGGGCGCTAATGATCCCCGGCATCAGCTGGTAGCGGCCCTCGGCCCGCTGATAGCAGTCGACGTTCGTCCCCATCGCGATGTGCTCGCCCTGCCACCGCGGCGCGGCCAGCTCTCGGACGAGCAGCTCAGGCGCGTTGACCTTCACCACGATCTGCGTGTTGAAGTCCTCTCCGTAGTCCATGTCCAGGTACGTATGGGTGTTGCGAGCGAAGCAGTTGTGGCTGATCACGCCGTTGGCGATGAAGTCACCCGTGCCCGTGGTGATGTCATACATCGGCAGCTCGAGGCCGAGCGGCTGGACGGAAACGACCTTCAGCCTGGCGTCGCTCTTAACCGCAGCGTCGTCAATCTGCCGCTTCCGGGTGATCACCGGATCGGTGGCATGGAAGAACCGGAGCCGCTCCTTCAGCCCACCGCGGAGCCGGATTGACGTAACTCCGTTAGGGCGTGTCGGCTCCTCGACCGCATCGAAGCCGAGCGCGGCCAGGCACGACATGGTCCAGCGGAGGATCGACGGATCGGTGTTCGAGATCCGCAGGATGCCGCGGCTGCAGCTCCCCTCCGCATCGAAGATGCCGGCCAGGAAGCCCTTCTGCCACTCGGAGCTCGGCGCTGCCGGCCACTCGATGAGGCCCTGGATTGCGAGCACATTGTCGCGCGCATACGTCCGGATCGCGAACATTGCCCGTCTTGCCTCGGTGGCTTGCGAGAAGAGAAACTCGCTCGTCTGGACGCCTGCCTGCGCCAGGAAGCGCCTGCTCCGGTCTAGCGCCTCCAAGTCAGCGAGAGCGAGGCGGAATCTGTAGTAATCCGACCCACCGCGTGGGCGGGGGCTGTACGAGTATTCCCCGAGGTGGCCATCTCCGCGGATCATGCCGCAGAGGTACCCGCGCCGGTACTCGGCGGTCTGCTTGGGCGGCTCGGCGAAACCGCCCACGCCAAGCAGTTCGTTGTTCAGAGTCAGGTGCGGCCGGCAGGCCTGGCCTTGCCCGGCACCGGTCACGTACTTCCATCCGCGGCCGGTGAGGAACCGGTGATCACCGCTGGCAACCAGGCTGGTCCCATCTTCCAGCGTTACCCGGTAGGCCAGCTTGCGCGTCTGCCAGTGCGCCAGCACCGGGGTGGGCACGTACCGGCGGTAGTTACCGCGCCGGATGGTGCCGTAGATGAGATCCCCCGCCCGCAGATCCCTGATCGGCTTTTGGCCGCCGTCCGCCATCAGTACCGGCGTGTCCCCGGCTACGCAGTACGAGCAGGCATGGCTGCAGCCCCGGTAGGGATTGATGGTCCACCGGAACGGCACCCTCGACGCTTCGGGGACTTTGCTGATGATCGACTTCGCGTGGATCTCGTGGAACGTGATGCCCTGGAAGCCGGGGGTGTCGAACGTGCGGGTAACCGCGCTGATACCAAAGAGGGCAGGCGGCTGCCCGCCATCCGGCGAGTCCCGCAGCGAGTCCCAGCGCATGGCGACCACACTAGAATAAACGTTCGATCGAATCAAATATGTTTTCGACGCACGTGTGAGCCCGACTGCCGGCCCAGGTCGAGGTGCAGGCACGTCGATATCAGTCCACTCCTGTCCGGATGTGGGTGCGGACCTGCGGATTTACCTGGCACAACGCCACTTCCTCTTGCCGTCTGCAAAGGCCTGGTAAAGAATCGTGGAAAGGGGCGGCCGGGATACGCCGGCCGGCGGTGGCACGTTCGCCGGGAGGTGGCGCTGTGGCTCTATCGATGGATGAGCAGCGCATCCTTGACGAGATGGAGCGGAATCTCGCCGCGGACGATCCCCGCCTGGCATCGCGTCTTGGCTCATTCGGTCAGCAGCGCCTGCCCGGCTCGCTCAGGTCTCAGCAGGCCCGCACGGTCGGCGGAGTGCTGGCCCTGGTCCTGATCGCCACGATCACGATCATGATGTTCGTGGTCAGCCCCTTCGCCCGGAACGCCCGGCATGACGTGACGCCGCCGGCCACGCACCACTCGGCGGCCGCCAAGACGATCTCCAGCGGCCGGCCGTAGCATCGCACCGCAGGGGAGAACCCGGCCGCCAGGGGCTGCGCGGCGCTGGTGATGTCCCTAGATGCGGTCGCCGGATCAGGCTGCGGCAGCTCATCTGACTCCGACGCTTGGCTGGCCCATCGCGCCGCCGTCACAAATCATCCGAAACCATGACGAGCATCTACCAGTGGGGAACGTCAATGGCACGCAGACCGCCCAGTCCGCCCTCCGGCTGGTGTCTGTACAGGATGGAGGCGCGAGCGGAAGGGGCGTAAGAGGTGGAGCTGATGGCGGCGGACCTGATCTCGAAGGCGCAGGCCGGGGACAGCGATGCGTTCGCGGACCTGACCGATCCGTACCGCCGGGAACTGCAGGTGCACTGCTACCGGATGCTCGGCTCCTTGCAGGACGCCGAGGACGCGCTGCAGGACACGCTCCTGGCCGCCTGGCAGGGCCTGGCCGGCTTCGGCGGACGCGCCTCGCTGCGGACCTGGCTGTACCGGATCGCCACCAACCGGTGCCTCAATGCGCGCCGGGCAGCGAGCCGCAGGCCGGCCGCCGAGTGGAACATTCCCGGCGTTGAGCCGCCCGAGCCGACAGGGCTCGGCGAGGTGGTCTGGCTCGAGCCGTATCCCGACGCCCTCCTGGAAGGCGCTCTCAGCCCGGAGGCCCGCTACGAGCAGACCGAGTCGGTTTCCCTGGCGTTCGTGACCGCCCTTCAGACGCTGCCGCCCCGCCAGCTCGCCGTCCTGATCCTGCG
>DAIOWC010000254.1:0-7908 GCA_036758685.1 Streptosporangiaceae bacterium
GTGCCGCTGGAGTGGCGCGGGCGGATCATCGGCGCGTGCATCGTCTTCAGCCGCGACGAGCAGCGCGAGTTCGGCCCCGCCGACGCCGAGCTGCTGCGGCTGTTTGCCAAGCACGCGGCGATCGCGCTGGCTAACGCGCGGATGCACGAGACGGCCGAGGAGAGAGCGAGGGCCGAGGCAGCAGCGGCCGAGCGGGACCGGCTGCTTGGCGAACTGCATGACACGCTCGAGCAGCGCCTGGTCAGCGTGCAGGTGCACCTTGACCGAGTGCAGCGGGAACTTGCCGGGAGCGAAGCCCCCGCCGGATCGGACCGGCCCGGCGGCGCCATGAGCGGCCAGACCGCGCTGGCGGACTATGTCGGGCAGGCCGCCGCGGCCACCAGGGAGGCCCTGGTCGAGGCGCGGCAGACCTTACTCGGCCTGTCCGCGCCGCCGGACGGGCTCAGCCTGGAGGCCGCGCTGAAGTCGGAAGCCGCCTGGGCCGAGACGATCGGCCAGCTTGAGGTACGGCTGGTGTCAGCCGGCAGCCCGGTCGACGTCGACGGCAAGGTGGCCAGAGAGCTGATCCTGCTGGCCAGGGAAGCCCTGACCAACATCGTCAGGCACGCCGCGGCGACCAGCGTGCGGATCGGCCTGCTCTACGAGCATGGCGCCGTCTCGCTGCTGGTCCAGGACGACGGGCAGGGCTTCGACACGAGCTCCAGCTGGCAGGGTCACCAGTTCGGCCTTCGCACCACTACCGAGCGCGCCCGGGAGATCGGCGCGACCGTCGACATCGACTCGCTGCCAGGCTGGGGCACGCGCATCCGGGCCCGCTTCCCTCATCTGCCCGCCGGGAGGGAACGAGGTGCCCCGTCGCTGAGGGTGCTCGTCGCAGCGCGGCGCCCTGTGCTTCGGGCAGGCCTGGCCAGGCTGCTGACCTGGACCGAACCTGGCACCGAGATCGTCGGCGAGGTGGCGACGGGTGACGAGGGTGTCGCTGCTTGCCTGGAGCTGCGGCCAGACGTCGCGCTCGTCGATCTCGGCCTGCCTGCCGACGCCAGCGGTCAGCGGCCACGCGACGGGGTAGCGGGGATGCTGCTGGCTGCTGCCCCGCGGCTGGCCGTCGTCGGCTTGTGCGAAGCCGGCGATGACGAGCTGGTCGCCGACGCGATGCGGGCCGGAGCCCGGGGCTGCGTTGATCTCAGTGCGACTGGTCCGCAGCTCGCGCAGGCAGTAGTAGCGGCGGTGCGCGGCGAGGCCCTGCTGTCCGATGTCGTGCTCGGCCAGCTGCACCGCGGCATGCGCTCGGATGACCTGCTGACCGAGCGCGAGCGCGAAGTGCGTGACCTGATGGAGCAGGGCCTGCCCGACCGCATCATCGCGCAACGGCTCGTGCTGTCGGTCAAGACGGTCGAGAAGCACGCCGGAGCGGTACTCAGGAAGACCGGCGCCCGTAACCGCACGGAGCTCGCTGCTCTCTCGTCCCGGTCGCGCCTCCGGTCGCAGTAGGGAAAGTCCTCCCGGCATCTGGGGGATTCCACCGATCCGGCGTGAGCAGGTGCCACGTTACGTTCGCGTTAGCCGACAGAGAGGTCGTCACGCGTGCCCGTGGTCCCGCTCAAGGATGTCGTCGACCGCGCGTTCGCCGAGCGCTACGGCGTCCCCGCGTTCAACATCGTGAACGACCTGACGCTGGAGGCGGTGCTGGCGGCGGCGGTCCGGGAGCGGTCACCGCTTATCGTGCAGACCTCGGTCAAGACGGTGCGGTCGGTCGGCCAGGACCTGCTGTATGCGATGTGGCAGGAGCTGACGGCTGACATCGACGTACCGGTGACCCTGCATCTGGATCACTGTCCGGATCGCGAGGTGATCAGCAGCTGCCTGCGCAAGGGCTGGAACTCCGTGCTGTTCGACGCCTCGGCCCTGCCCGTGGCGGAGAACAAGCGGCAGACGATCGAGGTCGTCGCGGAGGCCCGTTCCTACGGCGCCAGCGTTGAAGGGGAGATCGAGTCCATCACCGGCGTCGAGGATGACCTCGGCTCGGACGAGGAGTCCAGGCGCGAGTCGCTTCCGGTGGCGCTCGATTTCATCCGGACCACCGGCATCGACGTGTTCGCGCCAGCGATCGGGAACGCCCACGGCGTGTACCGGTCAGAGCCGAAGCTGGACAGCCAGCGGGTCTCCGACATCGTTGCCGAGCAGTCGATCCCGATCGCGCTCCACGGCGGCACCGGCATGACCGACGCGCAGTTCACGGATCTGATCGCCCGCGGCTGCGCCAAGGTCAACATCTCGACCGCGCTCAAGGTCACCTACATGCAGGCAAACCTGGACTTCCTGCGGGGCGCCGAGGAGCGCGACAACTGGGACCCGCCGTCGCTGTTCACCGCAGTGCGCACGGCAGTGATCGACATGGCGGCCAGTCACATGCACCGGTTCGGCAGCGTCGGCAGGGCCTGGTGAGCAGGGTGCCGGACCACGCCCTGATACTCGACTGCGACGGCGTGCTGGCCGACACCGAGCGCTACGGCCACCTCGTCGCCTTCAACCAGACCTTCGCCGAGTTCGGGCTGCCGGTCCGCTGGAGCGTCGATGAGTACCGGCAGAAGGTGCTGATTGGCGGCGGGAAGGAGCGGCTGGCCAGCCTGCTCACGCCGCAGTTCGTTGCCGCCGCCGGCCTTCCTGCCGACCCCGGCGGCCAGCAGGAGGCCATCGCCGCCTGGCACCGCCGTAAGACTGTGATCTATACCGGGCTGGTTGCCTCCGGCGCGGTGCCGCCACGTTCCGGAGTGGCCAGGATCGTGGCCGAGGCGCTGGCGGCCGGCTGGGCGGTGGCGGTCGCATCGACGTCCGCCGAGGCATCGGTCCGCGCCACGCTGGCGGGCGCGGTCGGCGCAGACCGCGCCCGGTCGGTTCAGATCTTCGCCGGCGACATTGTGCCCAGGAAGAAACCCGCCCCGGACATTTACCTGCTCGCGATCAAGCAGGTCGGCGTGAGCCCGGATCAGGCCGTCGTCATCGAGGACTCGCGCAACGGACTTCTGGCCGCGACCGGCGCCGGGCTTGCCTGCGTGATCACCGTCAACGAATTCACCGAGTCTGAGGACTTCAGCGGCGCCGCGCTCGTGGTGTCCGCGCTCGGCGATCCCGGCGGGGAGGTCACCACCGTGCTGGCCAACGCCGGCGCGGCGCGGCCCGGCGAGTGGATCAAGCTGGCCGACCTGGCCGACGTCATGCCTGCCACCTCTGTACCTGGACAACTCAGTCCCTGATAACCAGGAGCGCGCATATGCCTGCAGCAAGCTTTGGTGACGTGGAGATCGTCGTCCAGATGATCGCTCAGACCGCGGTCGCCAACGAGAAGTACTTCGGTGACCTCGATGCGGTCGTTGGCGACGGCGACTTCGGTTACTCCATGGCGCGCGGCTTCGAGCTGGTGCTGCAGGAGTGGGACTCTTTCGACCGCAGAGACATCGGCACGTTCCTGAAGAAGATCGCCGTGGTCATCACGAGCCGCATTGGCGGCACGTCCGGGCCGATCTGGGGCACCGCGTTCCTGCGCGCGGGCGCGACGGCAGGTGCGGTGACTGAGCTGCCGCCCGAGCAGGTCGTGGCGATCCTGCGCGCGGCGATCGACGGCATCAAGATGCGCGGGCGCTCCGACGTCGGCGACAAGACCCTGCTCGACGCACTGGTGCCGACCGTCGACGTGATCGAGGACGAGATCGGGCGGGGGCGGAGCGCGAGCCGGGTCTGGCGGCACGCGGCGGAGACCGCGCGGGAGCGGGCCGAGGCGACCAGGTCCATGCAGGCCATGCGCGGAAGGGCGAGTTACACCGGCGAGCGCAGCATCGGCACGCTCGACGCGGGCGCAGTAGCCGTCGCAGTCATGTTCGAGGCGCTTGCCGGCAAGTGGCAAGCAGAGCGGGCCGATTCGAAGATCCCGGAGGTAAAGGCAGATGAAGAAATTCGTTAACGACCCCCGCCAGTTCGTGCCCGAGATGCTGAAGGGCATCGCGCTGGCCAACCCGGAAACACTCAGGTACGTGCCTGAGTACAACCTGATCATGCGAGCCGACGCGCCGAGCGACAACAAGGTCTCGGTGATCCAGGGGTCCGGCTCGGGCCACGAGCCGGCCCACGTCATGGTGGTCGGCAAGGGCATGCTGGACGCGGCCTGCCCTGGCGACGTGTTCGCGGCCCCGCCGATGGACTACGTGCTGGAGACGAGCAAGCTGCTGAACTCGGCCCAGGGCGTCCTCCACATCATCAACAACTACACCGGCGACCGGATGGCCTTCGAGATGGGCCGGGAGATGGCCGAGGCGGACGGCATCAAGATCGGCACGCTGATCGTCGACGACGATGTCGCGGTGAAGGACTCGACGTATACGGTCGGCCGCCGCGGCGTGGCCGGGAACTTCTTCGTCATCAAGGCCGTCGGCGCCGCCGCGGAGCAGGGTGCCGAGCTGGACGAGCTGCTGCGGATCGGTAACAAGGTCAACTCGGTCACGAGGACCATGGGCATGGCCCTGACCTCGTGCACCCCGCCCGCCAAGGGCTCGCCGCTGTTTGAGCTGGGCGAGGACGAGATGGAGATGGGGGTTGGCATCCACGGCGAGCCGGGCCGCCGCCGCGAGAAGCTGGCCAGCGCGAACGCGATCGTGGACGAACTGCTTGAGGCCGTGGTCAGCGACCTGCCGTTCAGCCAGGGCGACGAGGTCGCACTCATGATCAACGGTCTCGGCGGCACTCCGATCAGCGAGCTCTACCTGCTCTACGGATACGCCCACGAGCAGCTTGCCAAGCGCGGCATCCACATCCGGCGTAACTACGTGGGCGAGTACTGCACGTCGCTGGATATGGCCGGCACCTCGATCACACTGAGCCGCCTCGACGACGAGATCGCGGGTTTGCTCGCCGCGCCCGCGGAGATCGCGATCAGGACCTTCTGACTGCGGTCCGCCGGCCGGGCCCGGATTATGAAGCCAGCTTCGGGCCCGGCGGCGGCCCGGTCCACCCGTAACCGACAGCGCTCAGCAGTAGAACACCGACCAGCAGATGCCGTTCCGCAGCCGCTGGTCGTCAAGTACGAGCTCGCGAATCGCCGCCGGGAGCTGGGCGCGCTGCCACTGGCACTCGAGTCGGCCCGCTGCCTCGCCCTCGCCTTCCGGTGCGGCCGCACGTGCGGCCTTGATCGCGTACGCAGCCGCACCGAGGTCGTGCGCGGCGACGTGGGCGACGGCCCCGGCCTGGCCGGCAGCGTAAGCCGCGTGCCGCGGTGCCCCGCGCAGGTCTCTGGCCGCGCCCATGGCATGACCGCCCGCCGCCCGAGCCTGCGTCATCGTGACCTCACCCCGCACCCAGGCCCGGGCATGCTCGATCGCCTGACGCGGCCGTGGGTCGTCGGGCCGGGCCGACTCGAAGAGGTCCAGGACGTGCTCCGCGCACGATGCCGCCCAGAGAGCGAGCTGATGGTGATCCGAATCGGTGAGGATCCCGCCGCGGCGGATCGTCACCAGGCGGGGGTCGCGCACCTTCGGGAGGATCATGGTCGGCGCTCCGTGTCTGTCTCAGACCAGAACAGTCGACGCATTCCACCATGCCTGGCTGGTCCGTGCACATGTTTGGACGCCGCCGTCAGGGAAGGGTGACATCGAAGCCGTTGCGAATCGGACGCCACCGGGAAGGCGGTTCGCGCATGGCGACCCCGCAAGTCGTGCAGAGCGACACCACGTCAGACACCATTCCGAGGCACGGCGGTTTCGGTCACCTGGCCTTCTTCTATCGCGACCAGCGCGACTATCTAACGCAGCTCATCGCGTTCGTGGATGCTGGCCTTGCCCTCGGCGAGCCCGTCTTCATAGCGGTGCCCAGCCCCAAAGACGACTTGCTGAGGGAGCACCTCGCCGGGTCCGGAGACCTCCGCTTCGCGGACATGGTTCAGCTTGGTCGCAACCCAGCCAGGATTATGCCCGAGGTGCGGGCCTTCATCGACCGGCACCCTGGGCAGTGCGTCCGCTATATCGGCGAGCCGATCTGGGCGGGCCGCTCCGCCGCGGAGGTCTGCGAGGCGACTAGGCACGAGGCTCTGATCAACGTCGCGTTCCCGGACGCTTCGGCGATCATCATGTGCCCGTACGACGTCAGCGGCCTGGCGCCGTCAGTGATCAGTGCCGCCAGCCGCACCCATCCCGGCATTTTCGCCGACGGCCGGGCGACAGCTGCCGCCGGATACGCCGGGCCAGGGAACTTCCCGCCCGGATGCGACGGCCGGCTGCCGTGCCCGCCTGCCACTGCCGAGACCGTGGAGTACGAGAACGACCTCCGGCCGGTTCGCAGCCTGGTGACGGACCACTCGGAGCGCGCCGGACTGCCCGACGAACGTGCCGGCAATCTCGTGCTCGCGGCCAGCGAGATCGCCGCCAATACACTCCGTCATTCCGGCGGCGCCGGCGGCACGATGCACATGTGGCACACAGACGCGGAGGTGCTCTGCCAGATCCAGGACCAGGGCTGGATCTCCGACCCGCTAGCGGGCCGCACGCGCCACGCCCCCGACGCCCGGGGCCACGGGCTCTGGGTCGTCAACCAGGTGTGCGATCTGGTCGAGCTGAGATCCGGGCCGGCCGGCACCACCGTTCGTTTGCATATGCGCATCCGGGACGGATGACTCCGGATACGACAGCTTCCGCATCACTGGCGGCCAGGGCCCTGGCGGCCGACGCGCCCGCGGCGTCGCAGCAGCAGAACGATTCTGCGTTCTGCCAGCTGCTCGGTGTGATAGCTGAGCCACGCGCACACCGCTGCAAGCGGAAGCTCCACTGCGATAGCAAGCAGCACGGACTCCGGCAGCTGGCTCCGCGGCGACGTTATGACGTCGAACCAGGCATCCACGACCAGCAGCGCCGCCGTGGCCGCGGCCGCTGTCGCGAGGTAGCGTGACCGGCGCAGTGCGAAGTAGCCGGTGCTGGCCACTCCCAGAAGCAGCATCACGTCGAATCCGGCCCACGCGCTGTCGTAGTGAGTTGATATCTGCCTGCCAGGCAGCGATTCGGCCAGGTAGATGATCCACGGCAGCAATATCACCGAGAAGGCCGCGAACAGCGGGCCGGTCCAGCGGACAATCCGCGCCTCGTCGGTGAGCACAGCGTTCTCCGCTTCCGGTGCTGGCTCGACGAGCGCATCGAGCTTGCTGACGACATCGCCGGGGTCGGGAGCGGGGTCAGGCGACACGGGCTGCCTCCTGCAGGTAGGCCACTTGGCGCCCTAGCTACCCAGCCTGCGCGGTCGTGCACATACTTCCGATCTCTGCGGGTAACCGGATGCCGGCCGATCAACCATTGGTAGTTACGTCAGCGCTCGGCCTGCCGCGCGCCGAGCGAGTGAGGCAGCGTGATGAGGAGCCGGCAGGTTCAGCCAGAACCATCGGTCGATCGGGAACCATCGCCGCTGAGGCGGCTGCTGTCGTGGGTAGATCGGTGGGCATCGCGCCCGCTGACCGCGCTGCTCGTGATCGCCGTGGATGGAGCCTGGGTTCTGGTCAGCATCGCCACGGGGTTCCCTGGACTAGGCGAACGCGTATTTCAGACGCTGGTTGCGGCTCTTACCCTGGCCATGGTCTTTGTCATCCAGCACACCCAGGCTCGCGAGCAGGCGGCCACTCAGCGCAAGCTCGATGAGATCATGCAAGCGCTGCCCGGGGCCGATAACTCCCTGCTGATGCTGGAACACGCTTCCAGCGATGAGCTGCGGGCGACTCGCGACTCGCACCATGAAATTCGCCAGGCCGCGCTCGAAGAGCATCAGGCGGAGACATGAGCCCAGAATTGACTAACGATCACTATCAAGACCCGCCCCGATGATCATTTCCGCCGCGAGGCAGGTGAGGTGCCTGGCTGTGCCGCGTTCCTGGCTGTAATCCGG
>DAIOWC010000255.1:0-7878 GCA_036758685.1 Streptosporangiaceae bacterium
TCTTGGGCTTGCGGATCGGTGGCTTGGCCATCGTGGTGCTCCTTCGCGTCCCGGCAGTTCACCGGGATGGTAGGCAGAGCCCCGCCTGCGGCGGGGATGGTCGGTTTCTTGTTGTTAACTCTTACTCTGGCTAGAACGGCGGCTCGTCGGAGAAGCCGTTGTCACCGGCGGGGTCGGAGGCCCAGGGGTCGTCGGTACGGCCGCCGGAGCCCCCACCATACCCGGACTGGCCGCCCTGGCCGCTCTGGCCGCCGCCGCCGAAACCGCCGCCGGCGCCGGACCTGGTGGACCGCGTGACCTTGGCCGACGCATTGCGCAGCGACGGGCCGACCTCGTCGACCTCGACCTCGTACACCGTGCGCTTCTCGCCTTCCTTGGTCTCATAGGACCGCTGCCTGAGCCGTCCGGAGACGATCACGCGCATGCCGCGCTGGAGGCTCTCCGCCACGTTCTCCGCGGCCTGCCGCCAGACGTTGCAGGACAGGAACAGCGAGTCCCCGTCCTTCCACTCGTTGGTGTTCTTGTCGAGGAACCGGGGCGTGGAGGCCACCCGGAACGTGGCCACTGCCTGCCCGGTCGGGGTGTACCTGAGCTCGGGATCACCGACGAGGTTGCCGATGATCGTGATCGTGGTATCGCCTGCTGCCATCGGGTATCTCCCGCTTGCTCGGGGTGGGTTAGGCGGCCGGGCTCACGTATCAGTGGATATCGGGCCGCATGATCTTGGTCCGCAGGACCGCCTCGTTGAGGTTGAGCTGGCGGTCAAGCTCCTTGACCGTGGCCGGCTCAGCCTTCATCTCGACGACGGTGTAGATGCCCTCGGACTTGTGGTCAATTTCGTAGGCCAGCCGCCGGCGGCCCCAGACGTCGACCTTGTCGACGCTGCCCCCGGCCGTGGTGACGACCGTGAGGAACTGGTCAAGGGATGGCTGTACGGTGCGCTCTTCCAGCGACGGATCTAGGATGATCATCATCTCGTACTGGCGCATACGGGAAACCTGCCTCCTCTGGACTCTGGCGGTCACGGTATCTCCGTGACAGGAGGAACCACGCGCCGCCAGTCATGGCGGCCTTTGCGCAGCCGAGCCAGCCTACCAGTCTGGCCGGACAGTTACGGACGCCCGTGCGACATAGCGCCCTAGCTCAGACGGCTGATGGTTCCCTTCTCGGGCCGACGGGAACACACTAGAGGCAGCACGTGGCCAAGCTGTCCTGATCCGTCGATGGGGGTAGCCCGGAATGCCCGAGACCATCAGCGCCAACGTTCAAAGTCCGCCGGCGCAACGGCGCCCGCTGCGACTGACCCTCAATAGCGACGGCCAGCGACACCCGCTGCTCAATGCCGTCGCCGGATTCACAGTGCTCGCCGGCGTCGCGTCGTTCGCACTGGGCCTTATCGTCCGCCTGCACCTGCCCGCAACAATCCTCGGCATGGCCGCCTTCGGCATCGGCCTGATCGGCCAGCTCTTCTCGGCCACGAGAGAGCAGCGCGTCGTCCTCGTCACTGGGATCGTTGCCGGCTTCGTCGGGATGGGACTGGCCATCGCCCACGGCGGGTTCGGCTGACCCGATAGGGGAACGCCGGCCCGGCCGCCGCCGGTCCGGGCCCGCCCGCTGCGCTGGCGCTAGGCTCGGTGGATGATCCGGATCGGTGCTCATCTGCATGAGGGCGACCCGCTCGCGGAGGCGCAGGCCATCGGCGCTGACGCCGTGCAGTTCTTCCTGGGAGACCCGCAGGACTGGCGGCCTCCGACGTTCCCCGCTGATCCCGCGCAGATGCGGACTGGGTTCGAGGCGGCCGGTGTGGACGCTTACGTGCACGCGCCCTATCTGATCAACGTCGCGTCCCAGAACAACCGCATCCGCATCCCCAGCCGGAAGATACTCGACCAGCAACTCAAGGCCGCTGCCTCAATCGGGGCCAAGGGGCTGATCGTCCACGGCGGGTACGTCAACGCCGGCACGGACCCGCAGGACGGCTACGACAGCTGGCGCAAGGCCGTCGAGCGCGTTGACCGCCCGCTGCCGATGCTGATCGAGAACACGGCGGGCGGCGACGGCGCGATGGCTCGCGGCCTCGACGGGATCGCGCGGCTCTGGGACGCGATCGCCGATGCCGCCGGCAGCGACGGCGATATCGGCTTCTGCCTGGACACGTGCCATGCGTACTCCTCGGGTGAGGAGCTCAGCGGGATCGTGGACCGCATCAAGGCGATTACCGGCCGCATCGATCTCGTGCACTGCAACAACTCGCGCGACGAGTTCGGCTCCGGCCGGGACCGCCATGCGCCGCTCGAGTCCGGCCACATCGATCCGGCGGTCCTCGTCGAGGTCGTCCGGGCCGCCGGGGCGACGGTCATCTGCGAGACGCCCGATCCCGCCGTCGACGTGCGCTGGCTGCGCGGCCAGCTTGGCCCGGCCGCCACCTAGGCATCGAGCGTCTAGACCGCTGCGGAGATGATCACTCCCAGGGCCCCGGAGATGACCGCCGCCGTATCCTCGGCCGCGGTCGTGAAGGGCGATGCCGACGCATCCGGGGTTAGCCCCTGACCGGCTCCCGCTGTCGGTGACGAGGAGCACAAGGCCGGGTTGGGCGAGCAGTCCGGGCTCGGCGAGCCCGAGCTGGGATCTGGACTCGGGCTGGGGCCCGTAGACGACTGGCACGGGTTCCCGAACCCGCCGCACGATGGACTCGGGTTCGGCGTCTGCGACGGTCCGGGGGTGTTGCACCCTCGTCCGTTGCCGAATGGCCCGCAGCTCTTCGACGGGTTGGGGTTCGGGTTGCCGCTACAGAACGCGGCCCGTCCAGGCGGGCAGGTGCAGTTCTTGAACTGGCCCGGCCTGCAGATCTTTGGCTTCTTGGGCTGCGCCTTGGCCTGAATCCACTGCTGGAAGCCCGCCTGGCCGATGGGCATCTGCGACGCGACGGGCGAGTACGACGCCGACTGGTCGTTGGTGGTGAAGTAGTTGTTCCAGATGCTCGCCGGCCAGGCGCCACCGAGGGATCCCTGCATGCCGGATGGCGTGTTCGGGAGGTTGTCCAGGTTCTGCTTTCCGGGCAGGTTCGTGTAGAGGGCGACTGCCATCGACTCCTGCTCCGGGACCGCACCAACGAACCAGGCCTGGGAGGAGTCCGCGCCGCTGCCGATGGTGCCGGTCTTGGCGATGATGCCGCCGGGCCGGTAAGTGACATCGCCGAACGCCGTGCCGGCGCTCAGGTTGTCGAACGAGAGCGCCCAGGACACGTCGGCCGCGCCCGCCGTGCTCATCACGCGCTTGATGGTGACCGGAACAGTGACCGGCGTGCCGCTCTGCGATATCTGCGCGATCACGTGCGGCTGGTGGTACACCCCGTCGTCGGCCAGCGTCGCGAACGTCGATGCCTGCTCGATCGCGGTCAGCGGCGCCTCGCCCAGTGCGATCTGCGGCGAGCCCGGCAGGCCTTGCTGCCTGAAGTACTTGCTGGCCAGACTGGGGTCGGGACTGAACTGGCTCTGGATGCCGTTCTGCCCGTTGAAGTCGTTGCAGGCCGCCAGCGTCTGCGCGTAGGTCTCGGTCTTGGCCGTGCACCCGGACGGGTACAGGAACGCGTTCGTCCCGACACCCATGGTCTGGGCCATGTCGATCACGTTCGTGATCCCGTCCCGGTGCGCCAGGTCCTCGAACGCCGGGTCGGACGAGGTCGCGGCCGCCACGCTCACCGGGAGCGGCTTGTCGACCGCAGCATCGTCGGCGCCCTCAGGGAAGTGGTAGTAGAACGTCGGGTCGGTCGGCTGGAAGAAGCCGGTCGAGCCGATGGTCGCCCCGGCCGGCGGACTCAGCACCGAGAGCGCGAGCTCGGTCGTCTTGCTGTCGGCCGGCGAGGTCGGAATGTAGATGTGACCGTAACCGTCGAGGATGCTGTTGAAGACGTTCATGCCCTCGTTGACCGCGGTCGCCAGCACGTACGGCTTGAAGGATGACCCGACCTCCTCGGGCACCTCGGCATTGTTGATGTCGCAGTTAACCTTCAGGCACTGAGCCTGGTTCGACAGATAGCCAGGGCCGCCGTAGATCGCGGTGATCGCGCCGGTCTTCGGGTCGATGAGAGCGGCACCGATGTGGTCGTAGTCCGGCAGCGAGGCCCCGCCCTGCTCCTTGATGATCGCCTTTTCCTCGTTCACCGACGCGGCGAGCGCCTTGATCTGGCGCATGCTGAACGTGGTGACGATGTGGTAGCCGCCGGTGGCGATCTGCTGAGTGGTCAGCCCGAGGCCGCCGTCGGACTTCGGCGCCATCAGCTGCTGCTCGACCATCTGCATGAGGTAGCCGTTGACGCCGGTGGCGCCGGCGGTCTTGGGCGGGTTGTAGGCGGGGAATTTCGCCGCGCTGAACTGCTGCTGGGTGATGTTGCCGTCGCGCAGCATGTTCGTGAGCACGTACTTCCAGCGGCCCTGGAGCAGCTGGTAGCCGAGCTTGTCGGACGGGTTCGGGCTGAGCACGCTGGGGTTGTTCGGCATCGCGGCCAGCTCGGCAGCCTGCTCATAGGTCAGCGTGCCGCCCTGCGCGAGGTTGACGTCGAAGTAGTTCAGCGCCGCCGCACCGACGCCGTCGATCGTGGGCCCGAACGGCACCGTGTTGAGATACTGCGTCATGATCCACTGCTTGGACTCCTGGTGGGCCAGCTTCATGGCGATGAAGACTTCCTTGATCTTCGTGCTCATGTTCTGGCCGGTGTCCACGCCGGTGTAGTAGTTCTTGGCGTACTGCATCGTGATCGTCGAGCCGCCCTGAAGGCCGCCGTGGCCGAAGGCGTCCTCGTAAGCCGAGCGGACCAGGCCGGTGAGCGAGATCCCGCCCTCGGTCATGAAGTTGCGGTCCTCGGCCGCCATCATGGCGTTGCTCATGACCTGCGGGATCTGGTTTTCCTGCAGCAGGGTCCGGTCGACTTCCACGCCGTTCACGGTGTCGAACGTGCCGAGCAGCGTGCCGTTGCTCAGGTAGACGTTCGAGGACTGCCACTTCGCCGTGAGCTCGATGGCGGTCGGGACCGGCGTCATGTCGTAGAGGATGTACATCCCGATGACCAGGAGCAGCACGAAGCCGGCGAAGCCGACGCCGAGGACTCCGAGTGCCTTCTTCCAGGTCCAGTGCCGCCACCAGCGGCCGTATAGCAGCCACCGCTTGAAGCGCTGCCCGCGGCTGAGCGGCTCGCCGTTGTAATCAGTACGCCCGCCACGGCCATCCCCGCCGCCGCGACCGCCGCCGCCCCGGCCCGTTCCGCGGCCGCCGGCGCCGATCGTTCTGGTCCGCAGGGAGCCGGTGCGCTGCCCGTCCTCGGATCCCCAGCCGTCGCCGCGGCCGGTGCCATCGCCGATCGCGGTGCGGCTGCGAAGTCCGGTCCCGCCGAGCATCGCGGCCCGGTCGCGCAGGGAGGTGCGGCCGGTCTCGTCAGCGCCGGGCCCGCCGGAGCGGCGGGAGCCGCGGTAGGTGCTGCGGGCAGAGTCGAGCCAGCCCTGGGTCCGCCCGGCGGCGCGCTCGCGAAGGCTCGAGTTGCCTTCGCCCCGGCGCTGGTCAGAACCGCCCCAGAAGTCCTCGTCGACCTCGGCCTCGTTGCGCGCTGACCGGCCGCGCCCCTGGGCACCGGACCCTAGCCGGCTGCGCAGGCCGTCAGCGGTCTGGCTGAATCGCCCGTTCCGCGGGTCACCTGGTGCCTCATAACCGTCCCGGCGGCGCTCGCCTGCGCCGCCATATCCCGCCGGTCCGCGAGACCCGTTGCCGACGCGCGAGCCATTGCTGCCATTCGCGCCGTTGCTGCCATTCGCGCCGCGCGTGCCGTTGTAGCCACGGGTGCCGTTAGCCGGACGAGACCCGTTCGCATCGCGCGAGCCATTGCGAGAACTCCCGTCGGCCCGGCCCGACCAGCCATCGCTCGCGGAGCGGTCGTTCCTGGCGACGTCTCGGTCCGCGGCCGCGTGCCTGCTTGCCCGCGGTGAGCCAGATCCGGAGCCGTTCCGATGGCTGCCCTGGCGCTCTGCACCCTGCCAGGACCCGGCGCGGTCATCCCACGGAGCCTGGTCCTGCGGCAGACCGTCCTGCCTGCTGCGCCACCCGGAGCCGGCATCGTCTTGCTGCTCATGCCAGTACGGCCCGGGCCAGTCTGGGTTACTCACGCGTTACGCGTCCTCGCTGGTCGGGGAAACGGCTATGGCCGGCTGTCGCCCGCCGGCAACCCACGTTACCTGGCGGGACCTACTATCCCGGCATTTAGTGCTTCATAAACGTCTTGCCCGCAACTGCAAGCAGACGCCAGCAACCGCAGTCGGCCTGCTGGCCGGTGTACTACTCGCCGACCTGGCTCCTTACTCGCTGGCCCTGGCCCGCCGACTACGTCGGGGAGCCGGCTCGCCATGGCCGAGTACGTACGACGATGCGAGGTGATTCCAGGCACAACTCTGACAGACCTCGACCACGTAGACCTGGAACTCTGCATATTCAGCAGCCATTTCGTCCAGTTCCGGCCCGCGCTTGACGCGGCCCTCATACCGGCCGAGCTCGTCTCCGTAGACGTACGTGACGTGAGTGAGCTTGGTCTTCCGGCAGATCGGACACGTTACGTCCGTGCCCTCGCCGTGGAACTTCGCCGCCCGGAGGAGGTATGGATGGGCATCGCAGACGTCGGTCACGGTGGTGCGGCCGGACAGCACTGAGGCGAGCGTCGCCCTGCGGGCTAGCCCGTAGTCGACCACCGATCGCCTCATGCCCGACAGGTTACGACGGAACTGGCCGGGACAGGAGACCTGACTGGCCATCGGCTCGCCCTCGGCCACTGTGACCGGGATCTCGCGCAGCGGCACCTACGAGAGATTTGCTTCGCAAGAACCCAGCACGTATCGTTCGGATGTATCAACTCGATACATCAGGACGACATGCCTCAGTGATACATAGCTATTAGTCCAGGATAGTAACTCAGTGCGGAATGGGAGGTGCGGGCGGGTATGAGCAGCCAGCGGTCCGGCGTGCTTGAACTCGCCGTACTGGGCATTCTCCACGAGACGCCGATGCATGGATACGAGCTGCGCAAGCGGCTCAACTCACTGCTCGGCGCGTTCCGCGCCTTCGGTTACGGCTCCCTCTACCCAGCGCTGAAAGACATGCTGGCCAAGGGCCTCATCGTCGAGGAAGCCGACAGCCCGGCCAGGCCGACCAGGCCGACGGACCGGCCGCGGCGTTCGAAGATCGTCTACCGGCTGACCGCGGACGGCAAGGAGCGCCTGCAGGACCTGCTCGCCCAGTCGGGTCCCGCCTCCTGGGAGGACGACGGCTTCGGCGTTCATTTCGCCTTCTTCGGTCTGACTCAGGCCGATATCAGGCTGCGAATCCTCGAGGGCCGCCGCAGTCGGCTCGAGGAGCGACTTGAAGGCTTTCGGGCGGCAGCGACGCGGACCCGGGAGCGGGTTGACAGCTACACCCTGGAACTCCAGCGGCACGGGCTCGAATCGGTCGAGCGAGAAGTCCGCTGGCTCAACGAGCTGATCGCCTCCGAGCGGCAGTCGGGCCACGAGCCCGGCGGTCCCGCCGGAGAAAACTAACAAGGCCGCTGGGCTGGCCAGCCGGGCTGAAACCGGCTGCCCAGCCGCGGCACAAGATAAGGAGCAATCCTCATGGGTTCGGTACGGGTAGCCATCGTGGGCGTCGGGAACTGCGCCAGTTCCCTCGTCCAGGGGGTTGAGTACTACAAGGACGCTGACCCGGAAATCCGAGTGCCGGGCCTCATGCATGTCCAGTTCGGCCCGTATCACGTCCGCGACATCGAGTTCGTCGCCGCGTTCGACGTCGATGCGAAGAAGGTTGGCCGGGACATCGCCGAGGCCATCGTGGCCAGCGAGAACAACACGA
>DAIOWC010000256.1:0-7810 GCA_036758685.1 Streptosporangiaceae bacterium
CATCATGCCGGTTGGCGGAGGGTGTGGGATTCGAACCCACGGTGACGCTTGCACGCCACAACGATTTTCAAGACCGTCGCCCTCGGCCACTAGGCGAACCCTCCGTCGACAACGATAGCGGTGCCCCGAGTACCCGCAGCCGTGCGTCCAGCTGACCGGCCGCGATGAGTAGGCTCACCTTCTAGAAAGGAGGCCGCGGTGCTCCCCCCGTTTGGCTTGTCGGCGGTGGCGACGCAATGGCAGTTCGCGCCGATCGTGACCGCTGCGGTCGTCGCAGCGGCCGGCCTGTATGGCTGGGGCGTGCTGCGAGTCGCCCGGAGGCACCGGGCTCGGCCCTGGCCCGCATGGCGCACGGGGATGTTCATGGGCGGCCTCGCCATGGTCGTGATCGCCACCCAGAGCGGCATCGGTGCCTACGATGACCTGCTCTTCTACGACCACATGGTTCAGCACCTCATACTGATCATGGTCGCGCCGCCGCTGCTGATTTTCGGCCAGCCGATCACGCTCTTGCTGCATGCCAGCCGCAATCCGCTGCACACGTGGGCCAAGCGAGTTCTCCGTTCGCGGGTCGCGACATTCCTGACCTGGCCGGTGTTTGGCGCGCTGGCTTACGCCGCGGCGATCGTGGGCGCGCATCTGAGCGGCCTGGCGAACCTGGTGGAGCGCAACCAGACCGTCCACAACCTCGAGCACGCGCTGTTCCTGGTCGTCGGCTACCTCTTCTTCCTGCCAATTCTTGGCCAGGAGCCGATCCGGTGGAAGCTGTCCTACCCGGTCAGGTTCGTCGTGCTGGTGCTGATCATGCCGATCGACACGTTCACCGGGCTGGCGCTGGGAAACGGCGGCGCGAGCTCGCCCGGCGTCCCGACGGGCCTGCGCCCGGCCTGGGCGCCGAGCCCGGTCCAGGACCTGCACCTCGGCGGGGCGGTGATGTGGGTCGCGGGCGACGGCCTGATGTTCGTGCTGATGATGGTCGTCTTCCTCATGTGGAGTACCGACGACCGGGCCACGTCGCACAGCCGCGGCTGGTTCGAGCTTGCCCGGCGGGAGAACCTCGCGACGCTCGTCGCCTCGCATCAGGCCTCGGCCGAGGTGGCGCCGGCCTCAGCACTGCCTGAAGGCCGGGGCGGGATCGACGACGACGAGCACCTGGCCGCCTATAACGCCTACCTGGCCCGGCTGAATCAGCCGCCTCCGGGTCCAGCGCGCTAAATTCCGGCCAGATACTGAACCGGCTGCCGCACGCCTACGTACATAAGGGCATGCGCCGTGCCTTGGCCGCACCCGTTGGCGCGGGGCGTTGCCCGCCGGGCAGCTCGAGGGACTAATGGCCCCGTCCCTCGGCTAGCCCGGTGGGCTCACTAGTTTTTGACCTTGCCTCCCGACGGTCGCGACACGCCGACAGCACTTTCTAGGTCAATCTAGGGAATTCGCTAGATCGGCTCATAGGGTCCTAGCCATGGATCCTGTGCGCAACCCCTACGCGCCGGGCGCGGGTCAGCGTCCGCCCGAGCTGGCGGGCCGGGATCGGGAGATCGGGCAGTTCGAGGTCGTGCTGGAGCGGGTCGCTCGCGGTCGGCCCGAGCGGAGCATGGTGCTCACCGGGCTCCGAGGCGTCGGCAAGACCGTCCTGCTCAACTCGTTCCGGTCCATGGCCATGCAGCGGCTGTGGGGCACCGGCAAGCTCGAGGCCAGGCCAGACCAGTCCATCCGGCGGCCGGTCGCGAGCGCCCTGCACATGGCCGTCCGCGAGCTTGCGCCCCGGCACCGCGCTCCGGACCGGATTGACCACTTCCTCGGCGTGCTCAAGGCGTTCGCGGCCAGGGACAGCCGGGCGCCCAAGGGCACCGCGATGATCCAGCTCGGCATCGACGTTCCGGCCGCGCGCGGCCGCGCCGACTCCGGCGATCTCGAAGTCGACCTCACCGAGCTGCTGACTGACGCGTCGGCCGTAGCGGCCGATCTCGGCGTCGGGATCGCGCTGTTCGTTGACGAGATGCAGGACATCCCAGGGCCGGACATATCAGCGTTGTGCGCTGCCTGCCACGAGCTCTCGCAGAGCAACGGCCCGCTCATCGTGGTCGGCGCCGGCCTGCCGCACCTGCCGTCGGTTCTCTCGGCGAGCAAGAGCTACTCCGAGCGGCTGTTCCGGTACGTGGCGATCGACCGCCTCGACCGGGAGTCGGCAGACATCGCGCTGCTGGTGCCCGCCAGGCGAGAGGGCGCCGACTTCGAGGACGCGGCGCTCGATGCGCTCTACGAGGCGGCCGACGGCTATCCCTACTTCGTTCAGGCCTACGGCAAGGTGACCTGGGATGTCGCGGCCAGCAGCCCGGTCACCGCGCGCGACGTCAGCGTCGCCGGGCCGGTCGCGGCCAGCGAGCTGGCCATCGGATTCTTCGGCAGCAGGTATGAGCGCGCAACGCCGGCCGAGCGGGAGTACATGCGGGCGATGGCGATGCTCGGCGATGAGCCGGTGCAGACGGCCCAGGTAGCAGACGAACTGGGCCGCAAGCCGTCGAGCGTGTCACCGGCCAGGGACAACCTGATCAAGAAGGGCCTGATCTACAGTTCCGAGCGCGGGCTCATTGCCTTCACGGTCCCGCACTTCGGCCGGTTCCTTCGGACACAGCCCGCGTAACCGACCGGGCTATCGGTTCGTATTGGCCTGTCTAGCGTGCAGCCTAGAGATCGCTAGAGAACGCCATAGCGATCAGGCATCGGCCGGCCAGGCCGGGCCCGATGGCGCCAGCCGGAGGGGCCGCCAGCCGATCCCGTTCCGCGGCGGCGAGGTTGGCCAGGGCACCGGATCGCCGGTTACCGCGTCGACCAGCGCCGTGTGCACCGTGGGCCGGCGATGCTGCAGGTACACCGCGAAGATGAGCTCAGTGTCACGCTCGCGATAGCGCGCCGGGAAGACGACGTAACGCCAGCACAGCTCACGCCACATGTCGACCGGGGCCTCACTGGTGATCAGGCCGGCGTGCCTTCGCCACTGCTTGCTGCGGCGCAGGGCGGCAAGCGTCCGGTCCGAGGCCAGCGCGCGCAGCTCGCACGGCTCGGAGTAGCCGAGGCGGATGAGTCCCTCGCCGAGCTCAGGCGAGAGCGCCGCGAGGACGATCAGCTCGATCGCCATGATGATCAGGAGGCGGCCGGCGCCGGCGGCTGATCGCGGCTGGCTGACCGGACCCAGCCCGATAGTCGAGAACGCCGCGACGGACAGCAGAGCGGACCTGGCCAGCGTGCGGTTGCTCACCGGGGCGGAGCTGAAGTCACCGAAGCAGCCGCAGCCGACGTCGGGCTTCGCCGTGCGCAGCTCGATCAGCGCGGTGGTGGCGACGAGGAACATCAGGCCCGTGCCGAGCCGGACGAAGCTAGCGGGCGTGCCGTGGCCGAGCCGCCCCGCCGTCACGATCAGGCCAGCCCCGAGTCCGCATTCGATCGCGCAGAACATCAGCGCCAGTGGCCCGCGCATGTTCATCGGGAACAGGGCCGTGGGCCCGAGGCTGCCGCTGATCGAGCGGGCCCGCATTGCCCGGATCAGCTTGGTCGAGGATGCCCCCAGCATCAGGGCGGCAAGCAGCGGGATCTGGACCTCCCGCAGGGCGTCTAACACTGTCACTCGCCAATCGTGATGGTGGCGTTAAAGCAGCCACGTTCGAGCTCGCCGCCGAGGGCAACGAAACTCGCCATCGTCAGGTCGGCGACGCGTCCGCGCGGTGACGTGCCGCACGTGACGCATCGATCGTTGAAGAGCCTCGCCATCGGCGCGCAGCCGATCACCGGCAGCATGCAGTCGAGGTTCGTGCACTCGTTCCGTACGCGCAGCACGCTGCCGACGGCCAGATACGGCATTCGGGCATAGCCCTGCCCGTAGTCACTCAGGTGGTCCTCGACGCAGCGAGTCTCCGGGTCGAGAGCCGGATAATTCACGCCGAGCACGCCGGCGGGCTCATCCGTAGGCTCGTGCCAGGTCGCTGAACCGCCAATGGCGTCGGGCACGTGACCGCTCACGAGCTGCGGTGCGGGCAGCCGGTCGGCGGGATAGGAGGGCTGGGAGGTCGCGGGAATCATGCCGATCAGCTCCCCGTCGCCGCGCAATCCCATGATGTCGACTAGGTAACCCGGCTCCAGGGTGGGGAACCGCACCTGAATGCGGCCGATCGCACGAGGCTGGATGACCACCACGCTCGGGGCACGAGTCGCGCCCTGGTCGACGACTAACTGGTTGCCGGCCCGCTCGGTGATGATGCCGGTCACCCGTCCGAGGTTGGCCCAGATCCGGTCGGCAATGTGCCGGCTGGAGGGGTGCAGGCGAACGACGACACGGTCACCCTGCCGGATGGCTGCGGGCTCGAGCAGCGCGCCGCGCCAAGCCGTCGCATCGGGAGTGAGCGTGTATCGCTGCTCGTTATCGGCGTCGCCCAGAACGAGCACCTGGGGGCTGATGTCCAGGACGTAACCCGATACCGCCCTCGGCAGCTGGCCCGGGTCGGAGAACCCCCCGACCGGGCGGTCAGGTGCAATCTCACTCACACCCGCCTGGCCTGTCGCCTGGCCGGCCTGGGGCGGGAAGACGGCAGCCTTCAGCAGACGGCGGCGGGCGACCCTGGCCGCCTGAGCTGCCGCGCCTGCGCCGCACCGATCGCAGCACGCCGCGCTCATTAACCCGGTGCTCTCGCGCCCGGCAGGCACCGTCACCTCCTGCACGTCACTTATCCGGCCCCACGACGATGCGTACCTCTCCTGGTCGGCGTCAAGCGGTTTGGTGATCTCCTTAGCCGACGTCCCGGTTTTGCATATCCGGCGGATACGACTCGCCGTTACACCGGGGTCACCGACTGTGTCGGCACTGTGCTGGGTACCTTTAGTTTGTGAGCGTCGGGGGCGATCACTGTCTGACTAATGCGTGTGCGAGCGCTGCCGGGCCGGCACCGCGCCTGACAGCGCGGCTCGCGGCCGAGCAGCCGCCGCGCGCTGCCAGTGACGGCCGCGGCACCGAGTCCCGATCTAAAGACGCGCAACCCAGCCAAGAGGTGGTCGAGGAACTCGGCACGGTACCGCGCGCCCGGGAGAGCACGAGCCGAGAGCTCTCCGATTACGACGCTAATGGGCCGGATCAGGGCGCTTTGACCGCGCCCGGTCCGCGATCGGCCGCTCACGATTCGTCTCCGGCGGCGGCAGCCGATACGGCCCAGGAGGCGGTCAGGGCGGATGACCCCGGCTTCCGCGACTTCGTGGCGTCGCGCAGCCGGGCGATGCTGCGGACCGCCTACCTGCTGACCGGCAACCGGGCCGATGCCGAGGATCTCGTGCAGGCCGCCCTGGCCAAGACGTACCTGGCCTGGGACAGGATCGCTGACCGCAATGCGCTTGACGGCTATGTACGGCGCGCGATCGTCAACACGCACATCTCCTGGTGGCGGCGCCGGCGGGTTGAGGAGTACCCGACCGACGCGATCCCCGACCAGGCCGTGGCCGACCATGCGGTCGACAGCGATCTGCAGGAGAGCCTGCGCCGAGCCATTGACCGGCTGCCGCAGCGGATGCGGACCGCGGTGGTGCTGCGCTACTACGAGGACATGACCGAGGCGGAGATGGCCGATATCCTCGGGGTGACCCTCGGCACCGTCAAGAGCACCGTCTCGCGGGCGGTCGCCAAGCTGCGGGCGGACGCCGACCTGCAGGCCGACTGACCGGCGTCTTCGTAAAACCGGTGCGGGCCGGCAGCGTACTGACGAGCGCGCTATTTGCCGATACCGTGTCACTATCCACGTCAGGGGTGGTTACCGGCACACCCACTCGAGGTTGTCGGCACCCAGATACCTCGCCAGGGGGTTGCGCTATGCGCAGCACAATGATGGACGTACCGCTGACCGTCACCGCGATCATGCGCCATGGCACGACCGCCTATGGCGACAGCGAGGTCGTTACCCTGACGGCTGCCGGGACGCGTCGCCAGACCTACCGCGAGACCGGCGCCCGGGTGGCGCAGCTGGCGAACGCGCTGCGAGGGCTCGGCGTGGACGGCGATCAGCGCGTGGCCACGCTGATGTGGAACAACTCCGAGCACCTCGAGGCCTACCTGGCGATTCCGTCGATGGGCGCGGTGCTGCACACCCTGAACCTGAGGCTTGACCCGCAGGTCATCGGCTACATCGCCGACCACGCGGGCGACGACATCGTGATCGTCGACCCTTCGCTGGTACCGCTGCTCGCCCAGGTCTTGCCGCACGCCCCCGCCATCCGGCACATCCTCGTGACGGCAGCCGAGGACGAGACCGAGTTCGTCCCCCCGGCCGAGCTGACCGCGCATGGCCGGCCGGTTCACTCCTACGAGGCGCTCCTGGCCGCGCAGCCGACGACGTTCGACTGGCCGGAGCCAGATGAGCGGACCGCGGCGGCGATGTGCTACACGAGCGGTACCACCGGGCACCCCAAGGGCGTCGTGTACAGCCACCGCTCGATGCATTTGCACTCGATGGCGGTCTGCATGGACGGCGTCTTCGGCCTCTCTGAAGTAGACCGGGTCCTGCCCGTCGTTCCTATGTTCCACGCGAATGCCTGGGGACTGCCGTATGCGGCCGTGCTATCGGGCGCTGACCTGGTGATGCCGGACCGGTTCCTGCAGCCCCAGCCGCTCGTCCGCCTCATCGAGGGGGAACGGCCGACCGTGGCCGGCGCGGTGCCCACGATCTGGAATGGCCTGCTGCAGCACGTCCGCGCCAACGGCGGCGACCTGTCCTCGCTGCGGGTCGTGCCGTGCGGCGGGTCCGCCGTGCCGCACTCGCTCATGGAGGCGTATGAGAAGGAGCTCGGCGTCTTCATCATGCAGGCCTGGGGGATGACCGAGACCTCGCCCCTCGGCAGCGTCGCGCGGCCGCCGGCCGGGCTGACCGAGGAGGAAGGCTGGCGCTACCGGGACAGCGCCGGGCGGCTGATGTGCCAGGTGGAGCACCGGCTGGTCGGCGAGGGCGGTGTCATCCTGCCGTGCGACGGCGAGGCCGTCGGCGAGATCGAGGTCCGCGGGCCGTGGGTCACCGGGGCGTACTACAAGGACGACGATCCGGAGAAGTTCCGGGACGGGTGGCTGCGGACCGGGGACGTCGGCACGATTGACCCCCTTGGCTTCGTGAACCTGACCGACCGGGCCAAGGACGTCATCAAGTCTGGCGGCGAGTGGATCTCCTCGATGGAGCTGGAGAACCTGCTGATGGCTCACCCTGGCGTCAGCGAGGCCGCGGTGATCGGGGTCGCGGACGAGAAGTGGGGCGAGCGCCCGCTGGCGGCGGTGGTCAAGGCCGAGGGCTCAGAGGTGAGTCCGGCCGAGCTGAGGGACTTCCTGGCTGGCCAGGTCCCGCGGTGGCAGCTGCCCGAGCGCTGGTGCTTCATCGGCGAGGTGCCCAAGACCAGCGTCGGGAAGTTCGCCAAGACCAGGATGCGGCAGGCGTACGCGAATGGCGAGTACGAGATACTAGAAGCGCGCTGAGCAGGCTCGGCCCGCGGCTCCGTCGCAGGCAGGGTGCGCTTTGCCCAGCAGAGGCAGGCCCGGTACCCTAGGGGCCGGCCCGATGCGGGCTACCAGGAGGCTTCGCCTAGTCCGGTCTATGGCGCCGCACTGCTAATGCGGTTTGGCTTCGCGGCCATCCGGGGTTCAAATCCCCGAGCCTCCGCAGCTCACAGTCCCTCCCGGCACTACGAGGGAGGGGCTGCTGCTTTGCGGGCCCCGGCCGGCACGCGCCGGCCCTCACACCATCGTGCCGCTGATCATGGCAGGCCATCCGGCAGGGCATCCGGTGCTGGACAT
>DAIOWC010000257.1:0-7791 GCA_036758685.1 Streptosporangiaceae bacterium
AGGTGGCGCGTTGTACCGTCAGCCGACCTAGATAAAAGGTACTAACCGAACCTTCCGCACGGTCATCGCCCGGCCCCGCCCCCGCGCCCAGGTAGCTGGCATTCATCGACCACATGACTGTGGTGAGCCACGACGCGGAAACAGTTCGGGTCAGCTGAAGGTCAGCGCGCCCGGAGCAACCTCTCGGCAGGCATCCGGCTTGATCCCAGCGGAGTTGCAGGGCGGGCCGTCATCTTGAGATGAGAACCTCGATGAGAGGAGCTCAGCGGATGTCTTCTCGAAAGCTCACCCGGTCCGTCGTCATCGGAGTCACCGCCATCGCGATCGGGGGCGGTTCCTACGGGATCGTCAGCGCAACAATGGCCAGCGGCTCATCCTCTGCCAGCAGCCGTTCGTCCGCTGCGAGCAGCGGCGGTGCCGGATCCAACGCCCGGAGCGGCCCGGAGCCAGGCGGATCAGCTGGCACGGTCACCAGCACATCCACGTCCGGCTTCACGCTGACGACAGCCGGCGATCAAAAGGTGATCATCAAGGAGACGGCCTCCACGACCTACGAGAACGGAACGAGACCCGCCTCGGCGAATGTCGTGACAAAAGGCCAGCCCGTCCTGGTCCTGGGGACGGCCGACAGCGCGACCATCACGGCGACAGAGGTCATCGCCCACCCGCCTGCCACCGCAGCCTCCACTGCGGCGGAGGTGATCCCCTTCTCCAGGGGCACGGCGAAGTCGGCAAGGACGGCCGGCCAGATCCCGGCGGACTACACGCAGGGGCAGGGCACAGTCGCCACCGGAACGGCGGCGGACAAAGCCACCGAAGCCTCGCTAACCGCCTACCCTGGGGGCGTCGTCGACCGAGTCGTGCAGCTGAGCAACGGCGACTACGAAGTCCACAACATAGGCGTCAACTGGCCGCACCACGTCTTCGTCAACCAGGACTTCCAGGTCATCGGCGCCAACGACTAGCCTCCAGAACGCCGTCAGGGACCGCCAGGTTGAGACCACAACCGAGGTCTAGCACCACGACCAGCAGTGCGCCTTCCGCGCAGGACGGGTTCGGCTCCTGCGCGAGCGGGTACGGCCAGCCCCGTTGCCCGAACCCTGCAGGAAAGGATCAAGGCCATGCTCACGATCACCGACAACGCCGTCTCTGCAATCTGCAGTCTGACAGCGCAGCCGGACCTGCCCGTCGACGCGGGTCTGCGCATCATGAAGCAGGGTGCAGGAGCGCCGTCGTTCCAGCTCGCCCTGACCGAAGGCCCGGTGGCCGGCGATCAGGTAGTCGAAGAGCGCGGAGCGCGGGTGTTCGTCGAACCCGCCGCTGCGGCCGTTCTCGAGGACAAGGCGCTCGACGCACAGGTGAGCGAACAAGGTGACCTTGCCTTCAGCATCTTCGACCTGGATCAGCCCGCCTGAGCGCGGTGACCGGCCGGCCCAGCGAATTACCGGCCTGCCGCAGCCCCAGGCGTCCCGGGCTGGGCAGACCAGGTGCTGATGGCGTGAGGTCGTCGACGGGCCTAGTGCGCAGCCTCGTACTGGGCCAGCACGTCGGCGGGGATGCGCCCGCGGTCGGAGACTTTGAGGCCCTGAGCGCGAGCCCATGCCCGGACGTTGGACTGGTTATGCCGGACCGGACGGCTGGCGTGTGGTGATCGCCGCGATGGTGACACCTTACGCGCGGCTTCGACGTAGGGGCGGATGGCCGCGGCGAGCTGGTTAGCGTGCTTCTTGCTGAGGTCAATCTCATAGTCGGTGCCGTCGAGTCCGAACCTGACTGTGCCGTCGGCCTGGCTGCCGTCAATGTCGTCGACGTAGAGGATCTGTGTCCGCTGGGCCATTGCTGGTCACTCCGCTTCGGGATTAGGTGTTGATGATTAGGTTATCAGCTCAGCGATTACGAGGGGTTGCGGAGCTGATTCGCGGTCCGGGCAGGATGCATTAGGCGAGAGTATTTTTCTTTCCGTAATGCAGATCGCGGCAAACGGCACGGACTGCGTCTGGGGCACCGTCTGGGCAATCATTCGGGCATTGCCATTGGACGAGCTGTGCTGAGAAGGCCGGACTCGCGGCAATGATATTGGCTGCAGAGCACCAGGTCAGTCAAGCCGTATGGCAGCTGCGTGACCGCTGGCAGGCGACGGCCGCGCGCGGGCCAGCGGCGGTCATTGCCAGAACTCGCTGTTCTGTCGCATTCCGGAGGGGCCGACACCGCCCGCTGAGATAACTGATGTGGACTCAGAACCTGACCAGGGTCCGCCGCGGTTTCGGCCTGGTGGATTGCCGGGCTGGCCTATCAGCGAGTTCTGCACCATTTCAGCCTGACGCGCTCGTCGCAGCCGCCGGGAGGTTCTTTGGAGCCCCTCCCGGAATGTCGCGACCTTCCGCGCGGCACCCGCCGCGACTGCCGCCGGAGGCCTAAGCCGCGTCGTTGCGCACGGCTCTGGAAACGGCGCGGGCCACGGCGATGACCGCGGGGATCAGGGCCGCTGGCTCGACCTGCCCCGACCGGATGATCACCGACAGCGCGGCCACCGGAGCGCCGCGGTGGCCGAGGACCGGAGCCGCCACCGTCGTCACCGGCTCGGGCCACTGACGGGACATGACCGCGACGCCCTGCTGCCGGGCGGCGGCCAGCTGAGCCCTCAGGTCGCGCGAGGTCCGGGTGATGTTCTCCGGCCGCAGCGTCAGGTCGCCGCTGAGTACCTCGTCCTGCAAGTCGACCGGGGCATGCGCCAGCAACACCATGCCGACCCCGGTGGAGTGAAGAGGCAGGCGCCCGCCGACCCGGTACATCACCTTGCCCGCGTCGCGGGCGGACAGCCGCTCGATCAGGACGGCCGTGTCGCCGTCCCGGACCGCGAGCAGGACGTGCTGACCGGTCGCGTGATGCAGGTCCTCCAGGTACGGGAGCGCCGTGGCCCGCAGTCCGTGGCCGCGCGGCGCCAGCGAGGCGATTTCCAGCAGCCGCAGCCCCACTACGTAGTCGCCGTCGCCTGCCCGTTCCAGCGCGCCCCATTCGATCAGCTTGCGGGCCAGGCGCAGGGCCGTCGGCTTGGGCAGCCCGGCCCGGGTGCTCAGCGCGGTGAGCGACAGCGAGCGGCGCTCTGGCCCGAACGCGGTCATGATCCGGAATGCGCGGTCCAGAACCGGCTCTCCGTGCACCGGCTTGCCGCCGCGAGCGGGATCAGGCACCAGCACCGCCTCCTGTCGTTTCAGTCAATGAAATCACGGCTATACGGCCGGCTGCCGCTGGCCGAGCATGCCTGATATGAGCACCCGGGCCAGGGCCACTCTCGAGGCGACGCCCGTTCTGGTTGCAGGCGGTGGCCCGGCGGGCCTGGCGGCGGCGGCCGAGCTCAGCCTGCACGGCATCCGGTGCATCGTCATCGAGCCGCGGCCGGAGGTATCGCACCGCCGGCCGCGGGCCAAGACCACCAGCGTCCGGACGATGGAGCACCTGCGCCGGTGGGGCATCGCAGATCAGCTGCGGGCGGCAGCTCCGCTGAAGGTCGCGTGGTCGCAGCGGGTCACCTTCTGCGAGTCGCTGTCCGGCCGCCGGATCACCGACTTCGACGGCGCCTTCGGTCTCACCACCCGGCCCGACGAACGGTTCGCCGAGCCGGGCCAGCAGGTGCCGCAGCCCGTGGTCGAGGAGGTCCTGCGCGCGCACCTGCGCACCCGGCCAGGCGTGCAGCTGCGGCTCGGTCACGCCGTGACCGCGCTGGCCCAGGACGACACCGGCGTCACGGTCACGATCCGCGACACCGCCGGCGCCGAGTACTCGCTGCGGGCCCGCTACCTGCTGGGCTGCGATGGCGCAAGCGGCGCCGTCCGGGACCAGATAGGCGCCCGGTTCACCGGACGGTCTGACTCGCGGCCGAACTTCAACGTCGTCTTCCGCGCGCCCGGGCTCGATACGCATCTCGGGCCTGCCGTGCAGTACTGGGTGGTCGGCGGGCCGGTCACCGGCCTGATCGGCCGGCTGGACCTGGCCGGTATCTGGTGGGCGGGCTTTCCCGGAATCGCCGCGGACTATGGCACGGCGCACGCTTCTGAGCTGATCAGCGGGCTGATCGGCGGGCCGGCCGAGCACGAGGTGCTGGCGACTGATCCGTGGACGGCCCGGATGCTGATCGCGGACACCTTCAGGCGGGGGCGCGTATTCCTGGTCGGCGAGAGCGCGCACGTGAACCCGCCGTGGGGCGGGCACGGATTCAACACCAGCGTCGGCGATGCGGTGAACATCGCGTGGAAGCTCGCTGCGGTCGAGCGCGGCTGGGCGGCGGCGGACCTGCTGGCCAGCTATGAGGCCGAACGCCGCGGCATTGTCGGCCAGACGGTGGCCAGCGCAGAGGCCAATATGCGCGCTCTGGCAGGCGACCTGGCCGCGGACGCGGCCGCGATCCAGCGGGCGAAGCGGCCGGAGTTTTACAGCCTCGGGCTGGTGCTTGGCTACTCTTACGCGGGCTCGCCGGTCATCCAGCCCGCTTCGGGCCCCGATCCGGGCGATACGACCAGCTACATCCCCGCGGCGGACCCGGGCGCGCGGCTCCCGCACGCCTGGCTCCCCGACGGTTCCTCGCTCTACGACCACCTCGGCCGGGGATTCACGCTGCTGGGCCCGGTGCACAGCTGGGTGGCGGCCATCGCGCGACTGACCGCTCACGCCCGGGACCTTGGCGTACCGCTGGCGGTGCACGAAGCGCCGGAGGACTATCCGTGGCACGACGAGTTCCTCCTCGTCCGGCCGGACCAGCACATCGCCTGGCGGGCCGCTGATCCTGCCGGGATCGACCTCGGCGTCGTCACCGGCTGCACGACCACTTCCAGGACCGGAACGGGGGGTACCCATGGCTAGCCAGGAGCAGGCATCAGCAGGCCCGGCGGGCGGCCTGAAGGTCGCCTTGACCAACGCCCGCGTGTTCGACGGGCGGCGGCTGGATGACGACCGGCTCGTGGTGATCGAGAACGGGCTGATCAGTACCGATCCCGGCGGGGCGCGGATCGTGGACTGCGCGGGCGGCGTGCTGCTGCCTGGCCTGATCGACGCGCACGTGCATCTCGACGGCCCTGGCCGGCTCGCTGTCCTGGCCAGCTACGGCATCACCACCGCGCTGGACATGGCGTCGGTGCCGGAGGAGACGGCCAGGCTCGGGGGGGTCGGCGGGGAGGCCGACTTCCGCACCGCCGGGATCCCGGCTATCGCGCCCGGCAGCCTGCACTCCCACTTTCCCGGCGTCGGCCAGCGCGGCCTGATCGGCGGCCCGGACGAGGCGGAGCAGTTCGTGGCCGACCGGATCGCCGAGGGCTCGGATTACATCAAGATCGTTGTCGGCAGCCCGTTCGCCGACCACGATCAGGCCACCGTCGACGCGCTGGTGGTGGCGGCGCACGCCCGCGGCAAGATCGTGATCGCGCATGCCTCGTCGGTTGGCGCGGTGGACAAGGCCCTGGCGGCCGGCGCGGACATCCTCACGCACGCTCCGCTCGACCAGCCGCTGGACCCCCGGGTCGCGGCCGAGGCGGCGGACGCGGGCCGGGTCGTGGCGCCCACGCTGACGATGATGGATGCAATCGTCGCGAACATCGCGCCGCCCGGAGCGGACTACGCGAACGCGCGTGCCAGCGTCGGCCTGCTCCAGGCGGCCGGAGTCCCGATCCTGGCGGGCACTGACGCCAACGACACGCCCGGAACGCCGTCCAGAGTGCCGCACGGCGCTAGCCTGCACCACGAGCTGGAGCTGCTCGCCGATGCCGGCCTGAGTCCGCTTGACGTGCTGCTCGCCGCGACCGCCCGGCCCGCGCGTTACTTCGGGCTGACCGACCGGGGCACGATAGCGCCAGGGAAGCGGGCCGACCTGCTACTGGTCGAAGAGGATCCGCTCATCGACATCCGGGCAACCAGGTCCATCGTGCGAGTGTGGTGCGCCGGCGTCGAGCCCGAGCCCGCGCCGACGAGGAAGTAGGGACTATGCGCATCGCAACTGTCAGCCAGCGGCTCTGCCTGATCCAGGCGAGCGGGGCAGTCGACGTCCATGGGGCCAGCAACGGCCGATTCGACGCTGACCCGGCCGCGATCTACTCGCGCTGGCAGGAGTTCACCCGGTGGGCCGCGTCCGCGGCGCTGCCGGACCCGCAGCCGTACGCGAACGAGGACCTTGGCTCGCCCTCGCCCGCTCCGCGCCAGGTGTACGGCATCGGCCTGAACTACAGCGATCACGTGGCCGAATCCGGCTTCGACAAGCCGGACACGCTGCCGCCGGTATTCACCAAGTTCCCCTCCTGCATCACCGGGCCATATTGCGACATCACGCTGCCCGAAGGCGGCCACACCGACTGGGAGGTCGAGCTCGCCGTCATCATCGGCACGACGGCGCACCAGGTGCCGGCCGCGTCGGCGTGGGAGCACGTGGCGGGCCTGTCGGTGGGCCAGGACGTGTCCGAGCGGCTCCTGCAGATGGCGACCAGGCCTCCGCAGTTCAGCCTGGGCAAGTCCTACCCCCGCTTCGGCCCGGTTGGCCCCTGGCTGGTCACGCCGGACGAGTTTGACAATCCCGACGACCTGGAGCTCGGCTGCTTCGTGGACGGCGAGCAGATGCAGAAGGGCCGGACGTCCCAGCTGATCTTCGGGGTGCCCGAGCTGATCGAGCAGCTGTCCAGGGTCACGCCGCTGCTGCCGGGCGACATCATCTTCACCGGCACGCCCGGCGGAGTGGGCCTCGGCCGCACCCCGCCGCGCTGGCTGCAGCCGGGTGCGGTTCTCACCAGCTACATCGAGGGCATCGGCGAGATGCGGCACACCTTCGTCGCTGCCTAGGGAGGTAACCATGGGCCTGCACGGACTGAGTTCGGTCACGATCGGCGTGCCGAACGTGACCGAGACCGCCGCGTACTACGCCGACTTCGGGCTCACCCCCGAAGCGGACAACTGGTTCAGCACGTCCGACGCCGGCCGGCAGCTGCACATCCAGTACGCGCCCACCCGGCGGCTGCTGGAGATGCGGGTTGCGGCCGATGACGCCGACGACCTGGCCAGGGTCGCGGCCAGCCTGGGGCGGCTCGGGATTACAGCGGACCTGAGCCAGACTGCGCTCAAGACCGCCGAGCCGGCCACCGGCATGCGCGTGCTCGTCGAGGTCGCGCCGCGCCTGGAGCAGGAGCCGGTGCCCGCCAGCATCTACAACGGCCCCGGCCGGCTCGAGCGGCAGGATGCCCGCGCTCCCGGCTTCACAAGGACCGGCAAGGTCCGGCCGCGCAAGCTGGGTCACGCGGTGCTCGGCAGCACCGACCACGAGGCCAGCGCGGCGTTCTTCACCGACGGACTGGGCTTCAAGGTGAGTGACCGGATCAAGGGCGCCGGCGCCTTCATGCGCTGCTCGACCGACCACCACAACGTGCTGGTCCTCGGCGCGCCCGTCAACTTCCTGCACCACACCTCATGGCAGGTCGACGACGTCGACGAGGTCGGCCGCGGTGCGTTCGCGATGCTCGAGGGCAACCCGGAGCGGCACGTCTGGGGGCTCGGGCGGCATTACGCCGGCTCGAACTTCTTCTGGTACCTCAAGGACCCGGCAGGCAACTTCAGCGAGTACTACTCCGACATGGACTGCATCATCGACGACCAGCTGTGGAAGCCCGAAGACCTGGAGGGCCTGCGCGGCCTGTTCGCCTGGGGACCGCCGGTACCGCCATCGTTCCTGCAACCCGAGGACCTCGCCGCCATGATGACCGGCACGCACGCGCCCCGGTGACCCTTTCAGCAACGTTGACGTGGCGCACCGTCCGGGCGGCC